>JAMCZP010000297.1 GCA_023485185.1 Gammaproteobacteria bacterium | reverse complement strand
CCCACCAGTGCCGCGGCCAGCAGCGATACTGTCGATTTACGCGGACTGCGGATTGCCCATGCAGCTGCCAAAGCATCGGTCAAAAAGGCGGAAAAGACCCTGGCGCGGGTGGCCCAGGAAGACCCCAAACAGCCCTTAGATGATTTAGAAATGCAGCTTGCCACCGCCCAGGAGAATTTACGGGCGGCAGAGTTGCAGCTTGCCCAAGCGCGCAATCAGCAGCCCAGTAAGGAATCATCATGAGCATGATGCACGCCTCTCAGGTGAACGACGGCAACTCCGCAGCGATACCTGCCACGGCGAGCTTAATGCGCTGGGTAATCGTTGCGACGCTGCCAGGCATCGCCACCATGAGCTATTTTTTTGGCCTTGGGGTGATCAGCAATGTCTTACTTGCCGCAACCTTCGGGGTCGCCCTTGAAGCAGCGTTACTACATCTACGCAAGCGCCCCATCCAGGTAACGCTGAATGATTCAAGCGCCCTGCTTACCGGGATTTTATTGGGTGTATCGCTGCCCCCCGCCAGCCCTTGGTGGCTAATCTTTGTCGGGATGGTCGCAGCGATAGTGGTTGCCAAACAGCTATACGGCGGTTTGGGCCATAACCCCTTCAACCCTGCCATGGTGGGTTATGCGCTGCTGTTGGTTTCTTTCCCTACCTACATGACACTTTGGGCACCACCCCAAGCGCTCATACCGAGCGACTTCTGGAGCCAAATTACTGGAACACTGCCGACCACCCAACTGGATAGTTTAAGCGGTGCCACGCCGCTGGATGCCTTTAAGCATAAAGGCGGCGCCCTGCTTGCCAGTGAGTTTTGGGCAACCAATCCGTTACCCGAAGGCACTCTGAGTGCCTGGAGATGGGTGGGGCTTGCTTGGTTAGCGGGAGGTGTGTTGTTGCTTATGAAGCGGATTATCAGTTGGCACATCCCGATCGCGATGCTGGGTAGCGTATTGGTGCTTGCCACGCTGTTTTATCTCAGCGACCCCAGCCACTTTGGTTCACCGCTGTTTCACCTACTTACCGGGGCCACGCTATTCGGGGCGTTCTTTATTGCTACCGACCCCGTTTCAGCCGCGAGCAGCCGACGCGGAAAACTGATTTATGGGGCTGGCATTGGCGCGCTGGTTATGATTATTCGCACCTTCGGTGGCTACCCGGACGCGGTGGCGTTTGCAGTCTTGCTGATGAACCTGTGCGTGCCGCTATTGGATATATATAGCGTGCCACGCCCCACTGGTCAGCGAAAATCCCAGCCAGCAAAGTCGGGAGAGCAGGCATGACAGTGTTTCAAGCCATGCAGCGCGGCGCCCTCGCCTTAGGCGCCTTTGCTCTGGTGACGGCAGGCAGCGTGGCGTTAACCCGTGCACTAACCGCCGAGCGCATCGCCAATCATCAGTTAGCTTACCAACATCGCCAGCTTCAAGAAGTATTACCCCAAACCTTGGCAAATATACCGGTCAGCCAGGTATTGGAAAGCACCTTTACCCTCGCCAATCCGGAAGCACTCGGGCTACAGAGCGAAAGCCAAGGCTGGTGGGTTAACGATCAGCACAACAGCGCAATCATTTTTCCCGTTGTTACACGGCAAGGTTATAACGGCGAAATCCGCTTACTTATTGGTATTGACCAGCAACAGCGTATTAGCGGCGTGCGGGTTACCCAGCACCAGGAGACACCTGGGCTAGGCGACGATATTGAGCGCCGCCGCAGCGACTGGATCACCCAGTTTAATGGCCTGGGGCTTGAGAGTTTGCCGCCAAGGGGCTGGGCGGTGAGCAAAGACGGTGGTTACTTTGACGCCTTTACCGGTGCAACCATTACCCCTAGGGCCGTGGTCAATGTGGTGCACAGGGCGTTGCAATACGCTGCCGACACGCCACTACCAATGACATTTGAGGAGCCCGGCCAATGAGCCTCACTCCCATTAGCCAATGGCGCCAACTTGCCCGTGATGGGCTCTGGTCGAATAACCCCGCGCTGGTGCAACTACTGGGGCTCTGCCCGCTGTTAGCGGTGAGCGGCAGCGTGGTCAATGCGCTGGGCTTGGCAATAGCCACGCTACTGGTGATGGTCGGCGCCAGCACGGTGATTTCGCTGATTCGCAACCAAGTACCTAATGCCGTACGCCTACCTGCTTTTGTGATGGTGATTGCCGCCTTTGTAACCTGCGCCGAAATGCTCATGGCCGCCTACGCCTACCCACTCTATCAAGTGCTGGGTATTTTTATTCCGCTGATCGTTACCAACTGCGCCATTCTTGGCCGTGCCGATGCCTTTGCCTCACGTCAACCGGTGCTGCCAGCTGCCATTGATGGCTTTATGATGGGGTTAGGTTTTGCTGTGGTACTGGTGGTACTGGGCGCCCTACGCGAGCTACTTGGCCAAGGCACGCTATTTAGCGATATGGCGCTGTTATTTGGGCCACAAGCAGCCAGTTGGCAACTGACTATTGCCGACGACTATCAGTTTCTGTTTTTTGTTCTGCCGCCCGGGGCCTTCTTTGTGGCAGGCATGTTAATCGCCCTTAAAAACGCCATTGATCAGCGCAGCGCTGCCCGCGCCCGGCCAGTCGCATCCGCCCCACGTGTTGAGCGTCGCGTAAGGGTTACCGGCACCATTAAATAACGGCATGCTTCAAAGCGCTTATATAGCATCGCTCGTATACATAAAGAGACACGCCATGAATGCCCAAAAGCGTCATGAAATTTTTGCTCGCCTTCAGGCAGAGAACCCCCATCCCACTACCGAGCTTAATTGGAATACGCCCTTTGAACTGCTGGCGGCCGTGCTACTTTCCGCACAAGCCACCGACGTGGGAGTGAACAAAGCCACCGCACGCCTCTATCCCGTTGCCAATACTCCCCAGGCGATTATTGATCTGGGTATTGATGAGCTGAAGGCACACATTAAAACCATTGGCTTGTACAACACCAAAGCCGAAAACCTAATGAAAACCTGCCATATGCTGGTCAACCTGCACGGCGGCGAAGTGCCTAATACCCGGCAAGCGTTAGAAGCCCTGCCTGGCGTAGGCCGTAAAACCGCCAATGTGATTCTCAACACGGCGTTTGGCCAACCTACTATGGCGGTGGACACGCATATTTTTCGTGTCTCCAATCGTACCGGTATTGCCAAGGGGAAGGACGTAGTTGAGGTGGAACAGAAACTGTTGCGCCATGTGCCGAAAGCATTTTTACAAGATGCCCACCACTGGCTGATCCTGCACGGCCGTTACACCTGCATAGCCCGCAAGCCGCGCTGTGGTAGCTGCATTATTGAGGATCTGTGCGACTATAAAGACAAAACCGAAATCGCATAGACGGAGTCCTCCATGCCTACCCCCGCCACGCTGCTACACGACCAGCCCATCGAGCAGCGCATTGATGCGCTTCTGGACCTCTCTAAGCAACATGCGGAGCACTTCTGTAGCCCTGGCGCATGGCTGGCTCGGCAACGCTATATGGCACAGCACCCCACCTCCATTGTAGTAATGAAGTGCATGGATGGGCGCATTCATATTCCCCACGCTACCCGCACACCGCTAGGGATCATTACTCCGTTTCGTAACCTGGGCGGTATTTTTGATCTGGGCTGGCCCTATTTAGGTGAATTGTTAACCGATACGGTAGTCGATTCGGCTCAGGCGGGGCGGGCTACGCTAATGTTGATTACCTATCACTTTTCTAGCGGTAACACAGCCCGCGGCTGCGCTGGTTTTAATTGCGATACACAGGCCGCTAAAGCACACGCCTATGAGATTGCCGAACAGGCGGGCAAGCTATTTGGCCAAGACCACCAACAGGTTTACCCGCTGGTGTGCGGTTTTGAAACCGATAGCGATGCACTGATTCTTCATGGGCACGAAGGCGAAACACTCGATGTGCGTGAATGGATAGGACACGCCCCCGAAGTGCTAAGCAGTCAACTCAATGCCATTTGCCCAGACATGCCCCACGCTATGCAGCGTGATTTACTCCCCCTGCTAGAAGGCAACCTAACCCACGTTAGTGAACTGCAAGGTGTTGAGCGAGAGCTTGATATTGAGCACCGCGAATGGGTGATCTGCATTGGTCGTGGTTTTGATTTCTTACACCTGCACAATACTGCCTTGATTATTGGGCCTTACGGACCTGATTTAGCAGCCCCCATTGGCACAGCAGCCACTATCATTGACGCCAATATGCGCGCTGGGAGAATTCCAGAGGATGGCTTTATGCTGCTGGCGTCAACGCCCTACCAGCATAGCGGCGTTGACCGTGCCCGTGCAGAGCTTAAATCACACTTTCTATCGGATTTTGCAGAACAGGTCATTCGCCGCGAGCACCCAATTTTGGCGCATAAAATGCGCCGCCATACCGCCGTGGTGCACTGGCCAACCCGCCGCTTAGACCGACTTGATTAGCGTCCTGAGGCCCCTAGCAACTGTCGATAGGCCCCGCGCCAAGCAGGCCACTGCCAAGCGGTAGTATCAAGGGGCTCAGGACGGCTAGTCGGGTCAGTTAGCCAAGCATAAAGTCGTGTGTAAAGTCCTTCCCGGGTGCCATCATAGCGATAGGCAGCAGGATAAAGCGCAGGGAAGCAGAGCCTATCGGGCACTAATGGCAGCGCCCCACGCTGGGCCGCTTCCATGGTTGCCAGCCCTTGAAACTCGTGCCAAGTGGTCGACACTACAATGCCAGCGCTATCCAGCAGCTCACGATAAGCCACCTCTGGCTGTGGCCCCCAGGCGATAATATGCTTTGCCAACCGCTGCTCCGCCTCCTCAAAAATAGCGGGAGTTTGGCGAAAGCGCTGACCCAGTACCGCCAGCTCAAACGCCACTCCAGCCTCACTTAATGCAAACAGTACGGCAAAGAAGTCATCGGGATTTTTGTCATACTCCCAGCGATGATTCCAGACGATACGCTGTGGCACTGCTTGTTTAACGACCGATTGTTGGCCAAGTGCTGAGCTATCGGCAATGGGCACCGGGAATACCTTGGCACGCTCGCGTAGCGCTTCCAATGGTTTAGCGGCGGGGAGATTTTCCGGCATCTTTTTCAAAAAGGCCCGCGCACCATCAATAAAGGAGTCGCGGTTGTAGGCACTGTTAAATACCACGCTGTCCGCGGCTAGCGCCGTATAGAGATTAACCATCTTGGCTTCCACTTGCGGCATCTGATCGCTTGATTCCGGATAGGCAAACTGATTTTCATGAAAGTAAACGATCTTTTTTGCCTGGCCAAGATGTGGAAAAAGACCAATCAAGGTGGCGAGATCCACCATCGAGGTAGCCAGCACCACATCAAACGACTGACTCAGAGTGTCGTGGTCTTTTAACATCCAACTCAAGGGGTTACCGCGAATGCGCCAGGCAAAGTGGCGTGGCGGCAGGGTCAATAACGTCCACTCAATGTCATCAAGCTGCGCCATTAAACTCTGCGCCCAGTAGCGGTGACTGACGGCTTCATAAGCAGATAACAGTAATACCCGCATTAAAAGCCCTGCTGCTCGAGCTTGCCTGCCAACATTTCTAGCACTTCAATACCCTGAACATCAGTCGGTAACCAGGGCAAGGTGGGCCGCGGTAAACGAGCAAACAGCGTATCAATGCGCGCCAAGTAACTCGCCTCCTGCTCTCTACGCGCTTGCAGAAAAGCCCCGTCTGCATCGGCAGGTATCACTCGATTAATCAGCGTACCTGCAACGGGTATATGCACGTCTTCTAACGCCCGAACAGCACGATCGGTCTCTAGTATGGGCAGCCGCTCTGGTGTCATCACAAACAGGAAGCTGCATGCCTTAGGGTCTTCAATACGGCGTCTTGCTTGATGAAATAAGCGGCGACGAGTGATTAGCGTTTTAGCAACATCGCGGGTACGCTCGTCTAAATCATCCAGTGGGTCTTCAGTAGGATCGTCAAAAGGCGTTGCCACATCGCGACCGCGTTTAGGCGTCAGATGATCCAACACCTTACCCAGTTCAGCCGATTTACGGTTATGGGTCAGCAAACCATCGGTCCAGGCGGCCATAGCTTCGGGGAGGGTTAGAAGCCTTAGCGTATGGCCTGTGGGTGCGGTATCAAAAATAATCAGGTCATAGGGAGCCGTATCATCCACCATTAAGCGCGCAAGCCGCTCGAGCAATGCTGCTTCCTGGGTGCCCGGTGATTGACGGGTTAAGCGCATTTGGCGTTCCAGCTCCTGCATCATTTCAGGAGCCGCGTAGCGGCGCATCTGCTGCGTGACCCGCTTTAAGTGGGCCTCTACCTCAATGTCAGGGTCGATTTCCATCGCATCAAGGTTGGGTAACAGGCGGCGTGGCACATCGCCCAGCTCACGATCAAACACATCACCTAAGCTGTGAGCAGGATCCGTGGACACCACTAACACCCGCTTTCCCCGACTAGCGGCAAGCACCGCTAACGAAGCCGCTACGGTGGTTTTACCCACGCCCCCTTTGCCACCGACCCACAATAGCCGACGGTTAAGTACTGCTTGCATAGCGTTCCCCAATGTTTAATTTCTACTAACAGCAGCGAAAATGATCCAGCGGCGAGTGCTCCATTCCCATCCGCTTGTGCCAGTCGTGAAAACGCTCAAGTAGTAGCGGCTGAAGCTCAAGGGTGTAGTAAGCGGCAGGATTCTGTAACCCCATCATTTCAGAAAATACTAACAGCATAAACAGGTCGTCTTCGTCGCGTCGCGCTCGGGCGATAGCTCCCCGATAGCGCGAACTATACACTTCTTCCGTAAAGAAACGGGCCTGGTCTAACCAGGCCCGTAATTTGTCGCGACGTGGCGACGACCCGTTGCCCGGGTCATCGTACATAATAGTCACTCCCCTTATTTCTGAGCAGCCATTTCAGCTCGTGAACGCTTGAGCGCAGACGCGCACTCCATCGCAACCATAATGGCCGCCACCAGCACCACGATATCCAGTACCAGCAGAAACATATTGCCCTGGTTCCAAAACGTACGTAACTGGATGAGCAACGCTAAAATAGTCATCACCAGTAGGAAGCATAGCGGCGCTAACGTAAACCACATAGGCCGTTTCATACGCACCAACATAACGGTAATGACCAGAAGCGTCAGGCCTGCCAGCAGCTGGTTTGTGGTGCCAAATAACGGCCAGATAATCAAGCCACCGGACCCATCGGCGCCGCCTGCACCAAATGCCAGTAGCAAGCAGCTACCCACCGCTAAGCCTGTCGCAATAGCGGGCTTCTTCATCCACTGCTGGTTATAGATATCGCCCCACTCTTGAAAAATATAGCGCTGCAGGCGCAGGCCGGTATCCATGGTGGTACCTGCAAATAGCGCCGCCATGACGGTTAGCAGTGTTGCTGCGGTCACTTCCGGCAAACCTAAGCCGTTATGAATAATGAACGCACCGCCTTGCACAAAGGCATTGACCCCGCCCTGCCCAAAGGAGGTATACATGGCCTGCCAGTCGCCTAAAGTGGCAAACCCAGCGGTGGCTGCCAATATTGCTGCCAGGGCGAGCATGCCCTCGCCTACAGCGCCGAAATAACCGACAAAGCGCGCGTCGGTCTCTTTGTTCAACTGCTTGGATGTTGTACCGGATGAGACCAAACCGTGGAAGCCCGATATGGCACCACAAGCAATAGTGACAAATAGCAGCGGTAATAACGACGGCGTACCTGCAGGGACATCGCTATTAAATGCTGGCGCCACTAGCGTTGGATTTAAGAGTACTAAGGCGCCATACAGAATCAGCAAACCAATAAACAGCTGCAGTCCATTAATATAGTCCCGTGGCTGAAGCAGCATCCAGACCGGCAATAGTGAAGCAATCGCGGCATAACCAAATAGAATCAGAATCCAGATGGCATTGCCCGACATACCCGCCACTTCAGCAGGCATTTGAATGGGCACCGATGGCCCAATACCGATTAACGCGTACAGCGCCACTACGCCAATCACGGAAACCACCGCCAAACTCATAATACGACGGTAAATCATTTGACCAATGATTAATGCGACGATGATGGCGCCCCAAACGGGAACCACGGCGCTGGGGAAGTTCATCATTAACCCGGCAATGACCACCGCGAACACTGCGTTCACCATCAGCAAAACCAAGAAAATAACGATCATAAAGATACTGCGGGCACGCTTACCAACCACATCGCCGGTGAGAGCCCCCACCGATTTTGCCTTATTGCGTACACTGGCCCAAATGGCACCGAAGTCATGAATACCGGCAAAGAAAATGGTGCCGAACACTACCCATAAAAAGGCTGGTGCCCACCCCCAGATAACGGCAATGGCAGGGCCCACAATGGGAGCAGCGCCTGCAACAGAGGTAAAGTGGTGGCCCCATAAGACAAACCGATTGGTCGGCACATAGTCAATGCCGTCCTCAAACTCATGGGCAGGGGTTTTAAAATCAGGGTCTAATTGATAAATCTTCTCCGCAATAAACTTGGAGTACACGAAGTACCCCACGGCCATTGCACCAAGACCTACCACTAACAGGAAAATAGCACTCATGGGCGCTGCTCCTTTGGGTTTGGTTGTTATTGTTTATTTACTAAACCAGGGAATAGACACGCGTCTCAACTTACAGAGTGGTATGAGTAAACGGGTAAGTCCATAAGAATACAATTTTAACAGCTTGAATTGATTCTAAAGTCTTAGTTGTCAGGCCCTTTTACTTATACATTCTGCTAAAGCGACGCTTCACTGCCTATATCGGTATAAGCATTCGGCCAAGGTCGTCTTGGCTGCCCCCTCACATCTCACTAGACTGATAGCCATACATCGCTTGTTGATGCTGCACTTATTGCTTGAATTCAGGAGTTTAGGCAGCTCTAACACTAATAATGACAGGAGAACTCCATGGCCAAAGTGCTCGTAGTCGATGACGAACCCAACATTGTTTTATCGCTAGAGTTTTTGATGGAGCAAGCGGGCTTCGAGGTGGTCACCGCCGAGGATGGCGAGCAAGCCTTGGCTCGGGTTGAAGATACTCGACCCGATCTATTACTGCTCGATATTAGCCTACCAGGCATCAGCGGTTTTGATGTGTTAGAGCGACTACGCAGTAAAGAAGCAACCGCACAACTACCTATTATTATGCTGACGGCCCATGGACGCGATGTAGAGCGTGAAAAAGGTATGGCGTTAGGTGCCGATGACTACATTACCAAACCTTTTTCGACTCAGTCGTTAGTTGAAAAAGTTAAAGCGCTACTCAATGAGGAGCAGCCATGACGAGAGGTGGGCTGCCCAAGCGCCAGCGCCTGATTGGCATCTGGCTTGCACTAAGCGGCATCAGTCTGCTCGGTGGCGCTATTTTTGCGGCCTGGCTAGACACACAACTTGCCCCGACGGGCATTACCCGAATCGCGTTATGGCTTGGTAGTTTTACCGGCGGTGCAACGATCTTTTTGATTGGTTTAGTGCTTGAGCGGATGCTGTTTACACCGCTACGCCATTTACAGGTGCAGTTGGCGCGCTTAGTCGCCAACCCAGATGCACGGGATGAGCACCCGCCGGAAGGCTGGCTGAAAGGCCTTGGGCCAGATTTACGCCGGGTGCGCGAAAGCTGGCGTTCGGATCGCAGCCGTTTGGCGACGGCTCATGCTGAAGGCGCACGTAGCGCCGCACGCATACGTCAGGAACTGGAAACGTTACTGCAAGTGCTTGAAACACCGCTACTGCTATGTGACCACCATCGTCGAGTGATGCTATTTAATCAGGCGGCTGAGGACTTTTTTGTGGGTAATACAGGCCTTGGCTTAGGCAAACGTCTGGAAGCGCTACTGCCGGTTGCAAGCTTGCAGCAGGCCCTAAGCCAGCTACCCAACGACGGCTCCCCACGAGAGCTACTCGCCCCCTGTGATGATCGTTGGCTGAAAGTCATGTTGCGCCGCGTGCCGGGCAGTGATGGCGAAACACTGCTGACCTTTAGTGATGCCACCGCGTCGTGGTCAAGCGAAATGGGTGTTAGAGCAGAGCTTGCTGACATGCTCACACCGCTGCGTCAGCACACCGCCAGTTTAACCAGCGCTGCCGACGCGCTGATCGAATTGCGCCATCAAGGCGACGCTGATACTTCGTTATTACGCCAACGCTTTGAACGGGTTATTCATGAAGAGGGCAAAACACTGGGCGACAACGTCGCTAAAATCGGCCAGCTACTCGATGAGATGCAGCATCAAGGCGAGCGTTTAACACCGATGTGGTCGAACGATTTTTGGCAAGCACTGGACGAACGGCTTGATCCCGAACACCGCCTGATCACCCCAGTGGGCATGCCTGCGTGGTTTAAAGGTGATGCGCCTGCTTTGATTGCCCTCTTTGACTCCTTAGTAAAGCACCTTAGCACCCACCTTCCCGAGAGTGGCTTTGAGGGTGAAATATGCCTGGGCAATAAGCGTGTCTACCTGGATCTAGTTTGGCACGGCAAAGCGATACCTGAACATGAGCTGGCTGAATGGCGTCAGCAGCCGCTCACCTCATTGCCGCTCAATCCTAGCGTTGCGGATGTGCTACGCCAACACGCCAGCGATATTTGGAGCCTTGCCGATGATGATGGCGTACATGCACGCCTGCGTCTTCCGCTTCCCGCCATGGAACGTGTGGGTGCCCCGCGGGAAACAGCGCCCCCTCGTCCGGAGTTCCATGACTTTGGCATTGCCGATCTTCCCCCGCCGGATGAGGCCCTCGCCAATCGTTCTCTGCGTAGCTTAGAAGTCGTATCGTTTGATACTGAAACCACCGGGCTTGAGCTGCGCAGGGGCGATACGGTTATCAGTCTGGGGGCCTGTAGAGTGGTTAACGCTCGTCTACTGGCTAGCGAAGCGTTTGATCAAAAAGTTGACCCACAACGCCCCATCCCGCCCGCCAGCACCGCGATTCACGGCCTAACGGATGCCGATGTAATGGGGGCGCCGCCACTGGATATTGTGCTCACTCGGTTTCGTGACTACGTAGGAGAAGCGGTGTTACTCGCCCATAATGCGGCCTTTGACCTACTTGCCATCAGCCATAAAGGGGTCGCCTTTGATATACCGGTGATTGATACATTGCTGATTTCCCGGGCACTGGATGAGGCGCTAGATGGACACGATTTAGACAGCCTTGCCCAACGCTACGATCTGGTATTCCCGCCCGGCACCCGCCACACTGCATTAGGCGATGCCCGTGTGACCGCTGAACTATGGCTTGCGCTTCTGCCACGCCTTGAGGCGCGGGGCGTCGATACCCTTGAGCAACTGCTTGCGCTACAAGCCAATGCCTTTGACCGACAGGATGCCAGTGCTTTATGAAACATTCAGCTTTATGAAACATTCAGCCTCATGAAATCCCCAGGCGTAAAATCACGACAAGCAGAGCGCTTAATGGCCTTGGTGGCCATTGCCTTGCTGCTATTCTGCCCACCGCTAATTATTGTGGTTGATCGCCTGCCTTCATTTAGCGTGGGTTGGCTGCCACTCTATTTGTTTATCGCTTGGGCAGTGGTGATCGGTTTAACCGCCTGGCTGATGGAACATCGCGCGGGGCGCTGAGCATGCGCACAGATCCTATTATTCTCGGCACCGCTTTTGGCTACCTGGCACTATTGTTTGTGGTGGCCGCCTGGGGTGACCGGCGTGCCGAACAAGGCCGGTCGCTGATTGGCTCACCCACGGTATACGCCCTTTCCATTGCGGTGTACTGCACCGCATGGACCTTCTATGGAAGCGTCGGACGCGCCGCCGAGCATGGCCCAAGTTTTCTGCTTATTTACTTAGGTCCAACGTTGGCCATGCTATTGGCCCCTTCGGTCATTCGTAAAATGGTGCGTATCGCCGCGCGCCAACGCATCACCTCGATTGCCGACTTTATCAGCGCCCGCTATGGCAAAAGCACTAGTTTGGGGGCGCTGGTTGCCTTGATGGCACTGATCAGTATCACGCCCTATATCGCGCTGCAGTTAAAAGCTATTACTGTCAGCCACGCAGTATTAATCAATTACCCTAACACCGCAGACACCACCTTAGTGGATGAGCGTTTCTGGATGGATAAATCCCTCTGGGTGGCGCTGGTATTGGCGGTGTTTATTATTCTGTTTGGTACCCGGCATTTGGATGCCAGCGAGCGCCACGAAGGCATGGTGGCCGCCATCGCGCTTGAGTCGCTGGTGAAGCTGGTCGCGTTTATAGCCGTCGGTGTGTTTGTGGTCTTTGTGATGTTTGAAGGTCCCGGGGCACTGTTTGCACAAGTTGCCGCGACGCCAGAGCTGGTGAACAGTATGGGATTAGATAGCATGCCAGGAGGCGCTACCGGATGGGTGGGCATGCTAGTGCTGGCTTTTTTGGCCTTTTTAACCCTGCCCCGCCAATTCCAAGTGCTAGTGGTTGAGAATGTCGATGAACAGCACTTAACTCGAGCGAGCTGGCTTTTCCCCCTCTATATGCTGCTCATCAATCTATTTGTGATTCCGATTGCGCTAGCCGGTTTACTGCTAGGGGTAAGCGCAGGCGACCCGGATAGCTTTGTGTTGACCCTACCGCTCTCTGCAGGGCTTGAAGGATTACCACTACTGGTCTTTATTGGCGGTCTTTCCGCTGCCACGGGCATGGTGATTGTTGAGACGATTGCACTCTCAACCATGGTCAGTAACCAATTGGTGATGCCGCTGCTGCTGCGTTCACGCCGTTTACACCTGAGTACCAAGGGTGAGCTGGCGGGCTGGCTACTGGGCATTCGTCGCGTGGCCATTGTGCTTATTCTGCTGCTCGGCTATCTCTATCATGCGCTGATTGGTGACTCCTATAGCCTAGTCACTATTGGGCTGGTCTCGTTTGCCGGCGCCGCGCAGTTTGCCCCTGCCCTATTGATCGGTCTTTACTGGCGCGGCGCGACTCGCCAAGGCGCCACTGCTGGCTTAATTGCCGGTTTTTTGGTTTGGTGCTATACGCTGCTACTACCCGGTTTTGCCCAGTCGGGCTGGCTAAATGCCACCCTGCTCACAGAAGGCCCTTGGGGCATCACCTGGCTTACACCCTACGCGCTGTTCGGACTTGAAAATTGGGATATTTATAGCCACTCGCTGCTGTGGAGCATGCTGGCTAACGTAGGGCTTTTGGTCGGCATTTCGCTGTTTACTCGGCAGACACCTCTCGAGCAAACCCAGGCGGCGCTTTTCACCGAAGCGATGCATCCCAATCTGCAAACCACCTCACTCACTACATCACTATGGCGCGGGCAAACTACTCAAGGGGCATTAAAAGAGTTACTCGTCCGCTATCTGGGCGCTCAAGCTACCCGCAGGGTATTTAGTCATGGCGGGGCGAAGGCCACTTATTCCGCTGATGAGCTTGCCACTGCCGAACTGATCACCCGCGCCGAGCAGGCCCTGGCGGGCTCACTGGGCAGCGCTTCTGCACGGGTACTGATCAACTCAGTTGTGCGCGGCGAGGCACTGGATATCGAGTCTATTCTGAGCATTCTTGATACCACTTCGCAGACCCTGGAGTACAACCGACGCTTAGAACAAAAATCACAAGAGCTGGTGCAAATCGGTGAAGAGCTACGCAGCGCTAATGAGCGGCTGCGTGAGCTGGATCGTTTGAAAGATGAATTCGTCGCCATGGTCAGCCATGAGCTGCGCACGCCGCTTACCTCTATTCGCGCCTTTGCTGAGATTTTGCGCGATAGCGGCCAGCTACCCGACGTAAAGCGCCAACACTTTCTCGGCG
>JAMCZP010000340.1 GCA_023485185.1 Gammaproteobacteria bacterium | reverse complement strand
TCGCCAAAGTACATCTCACCATCACTGGTGACAAAGTATTCCGGGTGAATCATACCAAAATCAATATCAAACGCTTTAATCAGCTTTTCGATCTGTTGAGTGATCTGATCACGATACTTTTCAAGTTCTGGAGAAGCGGGCACAAATACCGAGTAACCAAGAGTCACGTATTCAGAGATATTCAAAAAGGCGATCTTGCCATCGTGAATCCACGCCTCAACGGCAAACTCCCAGCCGTCTAGGTGTGATTCCATCAACACCGGGAACTCTTCGTCGGGAATGGTATCCACTTCATCTGGTGTACGAATAACGCGGTGGCCTAAGCAGCCCGCTTTATCAAATGCCTTCAGGTGAATCGGGTCGTTGGGGTCGCCGTCAAGCTTAAGTAGTGTCTGGTTAACGCGTTTGAGGAAGCGCACAACGTCTTCTTTATCGTGGGCTTCTTCAAAAATGCCTACCCGGATACCGCCTAATTGGGCACGACGCTTCATCAATGCCTTATCACGAAGCAGTAGTGATTGACCGTAAATGCGTGGATTGTCCAGAAGGATCGAGTTGATGGCCCCAGCCCACTCTACGGTTTCTTCGTAAAGTGGGATGGCGACATCCACCCCTTTATCTTTCAGGGTCTCGGCGATTTCCATGGAGCGGTCATTAAGACGCTCGAAATTCCAAGGTACGTAGGGAATATTGTGTTTTTGGCAATACTCTTCCGCCCAATCAGGTGCAACGACTATGTAGCGGCGGTCAAAATTTTCGGCCGCTTCAATCGCATTGAGGCTCCAGCCTAATAAGGCGATATAACCCTTATTTGGATCCTTTTGCATGTTGATGACTCCTACTTGGTATGTGAACAGAATTGCCAAATTACCCGTCCCACCATACACGAGGGGGCGTGTGCCCGGCTAATGAGCGCATTGCACGGAGCATTAACGCAGGGTTAGCTAAAGGCGTACGGGCACGGTTATGGTAAGCTAGGCGGTTCAACTTCATGTACAAATGGCAAGAGGAATAGGCCAAGATGGCGGCCAAGCCGATCTACCGTGTGGTGGTTCACCAGCAGGGTGAAATATGGGATTTATACGTCAGAGAGATCTTTCAAAGCGAACTCTGGGGCTTTATTGAAGTCGAGGAGTTTGTCTTTGACGATGCTTCACGGGTAGTCGTTGACCCTGCCAGTGAAAAATTGCAGCGAACCTTCGAAGGCGTTAAGCGTAGTTATTTACCGTTAAACGCCATTGTGCGGATTGACGAGGTAGAGCGCGAAGGACCCTTGAAGGCGGTTAAAAGTGACGCTCGAGTAGCGGAGTTTCCCCGTCCCTTTCCGTTGCCACCGCGCGGAGAAGGGTAAGCGTATGAGACAAACGCACCGCTAAGTTAGGCGACAAACGTTGTTGGCTCGTCCGCCTTGCAGCGTTTTAATTAGGACATGATGTTATGCACGTAAATAGAGTTCGTTTTCGATATTACGCCGCTGCGGCTGGCGTGTTGTTAAGTGTGGCAAGTATGGGGGTTGATGCGCAGTCGGGTAACCAAGCTTGGGTGACCGATGAGCTCAGCACTTACGTGCGTAGCGGCCCGACAGATGGCTATCGCATCATCGGCACGTTAAATGCCGGTGAGCAGGTTGATGTGCTAGAGAGCAGTGGCAACTACACTCGTGTGCGCAACGGCGAAGGTAACGCGGTCTGGGTGTTAAGCGACGAGCTGCAACAAACCCCCAGCGCGGTTGAGCAATTACCTGCGCTAGAGGCCCAGGTAGAGGAGCTCACCGCCGAGCTTGAAGGTATTAATGAAACCTGGGAACAGCGTACGGCCTCAATGACGGAAACGCTTGAAGTCCGCGAACGCCGTATTGCCGAGCTTGAGGCGAGTAACCAGGAGCTGGATAGTCAGGCAGAGCAATCACGCCAGCAGGTAAGAGGATTGCAGGCCCGCTTGGAGACGCAAGAAGAAGACTTGTTGATGCGCTACTTTATGTACGGTGGCGGTGTCGCTGGCGCGGGCTTATTAGTGGGGTTGATTGTGCCACACCTACCGCGTCGGCGTAAAAAGCGTGACCGTTGGTTCTAACGCGTTGTTATTTATCACTGATTAGTGCGATCAATAGTGAGGTTGGCGAATAATGAGTGATCAATGGCGCAAGCGTTGGCAAGAGGGGCGGATTGGTTTTCATCTGCAGCAGGCGCACCCGGAACTGCTGCGTCATTGGGATGCGCTAGGCATTGCTCCGCGCACTAAGGTGCTGGTGCCGTTATGCGGTAAAAGTCTTGATATGCGTTGGTTAGCGGATGCAGGCTATCCTGTTCTCGGTATTGAATTTGCACCTGAAGCGATTGAGCAGTTTTTGGCCCAGCGTAATACGTCGGTGTCGCGCTATCGTCAGGCAGGGTTTGATATTTTCCGTCAAGGCAGTGTGGAATTGTGGTGTGGGGATTTTTTTCATCTGCATATACAGCAGGCCGCTGAAATTGGTGCCTTTTATGACCGGGCTTCGTTGATTGCACTTCCGCCTGCCACGCGCCAGCGCTACGCGTTTCATTTGGCTCAGTTAGTACCGCCGGGTGCAAAAGGCTTGCTGATTAGCCTAGCTCATACTGAAGGAGAGGAGGGGCCACCTTACAGCGTACCTAGCAGTGAGATTGAAAGGCTTTTCTCACCCAACTTTGCACTTACCTTTCTGGAGCAGGGTAGCCCCGATGAGCGTGGTAGAACTGAGAGCGTTTGGGGGCTGGAGCGACGTGGACCGCGCCTTTAGATGCTTTTTTAGGTCTAAGGCGCGGTTCGTATTGCTAACATCAGGCAAAGAGTGTGCCGCTAAACAGCGTTAGCGTGCCAACAAGCGGCCTAATTCAGGATCACTAAACGCGCGGTTCATAGCATCGCTGAGCAGATCGCTTAACATACGAGTATTGCTGTCTGAACCGGGGCGAACGGCATAGCCCTGGGTACGACGCGATGTATAAGTGCCGGTGTACGTTGTGCCTTTATTTTGCGCAATAGCACGCAATACGCCTTCAAGACGCGCCTCATCGACCATCGGCTGACCACTGTCGCCACGTCCATAGTTCAAGCTAGCGAGTTCCAGCGTTAGGCTTGGGCGCCCCTGGGCCTGCTCCGTAGTAGGGCTAAAGCCCATGTCGCGCACTGCACGCTCTGCTTCTTCTTGCAAGCGCGGGATCAGCTCGTGGCTACTCACCGTAATATGCGCGGTCGACATGCCACCACCCGCACGGTTGCCGATAATGTCGCTTTCACGGCCATCTTGTGCAATCACCGTCACCTGTTGACCAGACCCCACCTGCGGCACAGCCGCGCTGCGCTCGGGGCTAAGCTGTAAATATTGCGGGCTAGCACAGCCGGCTAACCAAGCGCTGGCCAGCAATACACCTGAAACTCGTAAAAAATGACGCCGAAGCATGGCCTTCCTCCGCTATGGCTAAAATGCCAGTATACCCCGAGTGTTGCGCTGGCGGTATGTTCCGGGGCGGTGGTTTGATACTGCCGCTTAGTATAGGCACATGGATTATCGTCGAGAATAGTGAAGACAACCTAATGAACTATGCTTTTTTCTGGGCATCAGGACTCACAATCAACCAAACGGAAACTAAAACGATCAAAGACCCAAGTAAGAAACCGCTGGATATTGTTTCGCCAAGGACTAAAAAGCCCCATAGCACTGCAAAAGGCGGCACAAGAAATGTAACGGTGAGCGACGTAAAGGGCCAATATCAGCGATCAATCTAAAATAAAGAATATAGGCGAGGGAGGTACATACAAAACCGACGGCCAACAGGCTAATCCAAACATCGCCTTGTAGCCAATCAATGCTAGGGCCAGATGAAATATTCCAAATTAAAAAGGGGGTGAGAAAAATGGTTGCACCTAGTTGGCTGCCAAATGCCACTAGCGTTGAATCCAGGCCGCCCTGCTGAGTTATCCATCTGCGGGTAAGAAAGCCTGCAAAGCCGTAACCAATAGTGGCGACTATGCAGGCAGTAATACCCATGAAGATATTGCCCGCAACATTTGAATCGCCTACGGTGGTAATAACTGTAATGCCAGCTATGCCTAGGACTATACCCACCGCTTTTTTTAAAGATAAGGTTTCACTAAAGAAGTAAAAGCCAATCATGGCGCCCATTAAAGGGGTTGTCGCATTCAATATTGCCGAATAGCCAGCAGGTAATGATGTGGCAGCTATGCTGTACATAAGAAAGGGTATGCCTGAGTTGATAGCGCCTAATATCAACACCTTTCCTAATTTACCTCTGAAAACTAGACTCTTTCTTATAAAGAATATAATGACAGCTAAACCAATAAGTCCAAAGAAAACTCGAAAGAAGGCTGTGTTGATTGCCCCTATCTCTGGTGAGGCTATGCGCATGAAAAGAAAGCTTGCGCCCCAAATAGCTGCTAAAGATAGTAGTCGTATATAATCTATTGCTTTCATTTTGTGTCCCTTTTAAGGTTTTTCTTAACCAGTTGCCGCCAAACAGTGGTAGGCCTTTTTCAGTTTTTGCCGAAAGTTACCATGGCGGCCTATGATTTTTTTGCTCCATGGAAATTCAGTATTGGTTTTTGACGGCATCGAAAAAACCCGTTTCTTGCTATATTTTAGTATTTCGTAAAATGGATAAGCAGTAGCTTTAGGCGATGACGAAATAGATCAACTTGGTTGGGCTTGCCATTACTAATGCAGTGAAGCAGCGTAATGTGGAGAGCTGAGATTTGTGGAGTTGAGGATTGAGTTCAATGGGGCGGCTGGCTCCGCCCTCCCGCGTGTGCCTCGTTATGTTCGTTCCTCTCACATACTCGTTACCACGCGCTACGATGCGTGCATGGAATGATATTTCGAGTCTAGTTCTAGTATGAGCCCCGGCAAATACGTAACTAAGGCGCAGCCTGGTAGTGTCCTCTAGCAGTTAGAGGGGGTTATGGCAATCGGCTTGGAGTATTGGAGATGTTAAATGAATCTTTTTGAAAACGATGATATGAAGCTGATTAACCTGCTGCCACGGGATGGGGCTGCCTTTTATTACGGTAAAGTATTAACGGCTGATGCTGCGGATATTTATGTGGATAAATGTATTAACGAAATGGATTGGGAGCATGATCGCGCTTTCATTTATGGGAAGGAGATTGTCACCAAAAGAAAGATCGCGTGGTATGCGGATCGACTAGCCACGTATACGTATTCGGGAGTTACAAAGAAAGCGTTAATCTGGCCCGCTTTGTTACGTGAGCTTAAACAGCGAGTGGAGGAAGAGTGTGGTGATGTTTTTAATTCATGCTTGGGTAATTTTTACAGTTCAGGCGACGAGGGCATGAGTTGGCATAGTGACGCCGAAAAAGATCTGGTCGAACACGGCTCAATCGCGGCATTGACCTTAGGCGGTGAAAGAAAGTTTTCGTTTAAGCATAAAAAATCAGGGGAGAGTGTCTCGCTTACCCTAGAGCATGGCAGTTTATTAATCATGAAGGGCGCAACTCAGACACACTGGCTGCACAGTCTGCCTAAAACCAAGAAAGATGTTGGGCCGCGGGTCAGTCTAACCTTTAGGCAAATGCGCTTTTGAAATAAGACGGTTTGTTTAATCCAGCCGCCCCGTTAAGGGCGACGGGTTAGGTGTTAAGCAACACGGGTTTGTTCAGCCGTTTTTGATGCTTGGTCTGGGAAACGGCGCCAGTGGCGGGGGTGGGCGAACAGGCGTTGCCCACGACTAAGTGCCAAGTGTTCAAAATCAGTGTGGCGTACGGTGGCCAGCCACGGTTGGGCTAGCCAGTCGGCTTCCAGCTCCACGCGAACCTCAGCGCCTACGGGCGAGATTGCTGTGATGGTGACCGGTAGATGGCTTTCATGGGTTGGCTGTTCAGTTAAGCGCACTTCGTGAGGGCGCAACAGCAACTCTTGATGCCCATCGGGCAGGTCAACGTGCCAATAGGCGTCACCGCAGGTCAATACGCCGTTATTTACATTGCCTTCCAGGTGGTTCACATCACCTAGAAACTCAAATACAAAGCGGTTTTTTGGCGTTCGGTAGAGGTCGTCAGGGGTATCGATCTGCTCAATGCGGCCGTTACTCATAACCACTACCCGGTCAGATAACTCCAGCGCTTCTTCCTGATCATGGGTGACGAATACGCTGGTGAAGTTAAGCTCATCGTGCAGGTGGCGCAGCCAGCGGCGAAGCTCCTGACGTACTTTTGCATCAAGTGCTCCAAAGGGTTCATCCAGCAGCAGTACTTCAGGCTTAACCGCCAGCGCGCGTGCTAGTGATACGCGTTGTTGCTGGCCGCCGGAAAGCTGAGCAGGGTAGCGCTTGGCGAGATGCTCAAGCTTAACCATTTCGAGCAGTCTAAACACCTGGGCACGAATCTCACCGCTGCTAGGGCGCTGCTTGCGTGGTAACACGGTCAGCCCAAACGCAACGTTGTCATAAACGCTCATATGGCGGAACAGGGCGTAGTGTTGGAAAACAAAACCGATCCGTCGATCGCGCACATGCACATTGGTCACATCGCGCTCACCGAACAAAATCTTGCTCTGCTGTGACGTTTGATCCGCGCTTTCAAGACCCGCAATAATACGCAATAGCGTCGTTTTGCCTGAGCCCGAAGGGCCGAGCAACCCTACTAATTCACCTTCGTTAATGTCTAAATTTATTGGCTCTAATGCCTGGGTCTTACCAAAATGTTTGCCAATGTTTTGTAAGCGAATGCTCATGCAAATGCCTCCCGACGCGATGCGCGCCATTCCAACCCTGCCTTGGCGGCGAGCGTGAGTAGGGCAATGAAAGCGAGTAAGGCCGCGCAGGCGAAAGCTCCCACGGCGTTGTAGTCTTGGTAAAGCTGTTCCAGGTGCAGGGGCAGCGTGTTGGTTTGGCCACGAATAGCCCCTGATACCACCGAAACAGCGCCGAATTCCCCCACCGCGCGGGCATTGGTAAGGATGACCCCGTAAAGCAGCGCCCATTTGATATTAGGCAGCGTAACGCGGCGAAACGTAGTCCATCCAGAAGCCCCAAGGGTTACCGCGGCTTCTTCTTCGCGGGAGCCTTGAGCCTGCATTAAAGGGATTAATTCACGGGCAACGAACGGGCAGGTAACGAAGATGGTCACCATTAAAATACCCGGCCAGGCGAACATTAGCTGGATATCGTGGGTGTCTAACCAGCTGCCAATCCAGCCGTTGCGCCCATACAGCAGCAGATAAATCAGACCTGCGACAACCGGGGATACGGCAAACGGAATATCAATTAAGGTTTGTAATATACGCCGACCAGGAAAGCTGAAGCGCGTGACTAGCCAGGCCAACGCAACGCCAAAAACCAAGCATACAGGAATAGTTAATAGCGCAATCATTAGCGTTAAGCCAATCGCGTGCAAGGTAAACGTATTGCTGACATTTGCCCAAAAGACCAGTACGCCTTGAGAGAACGCTTGGGCAAAAATGGCCACGAGAGGCAGCAGTAAAAAGAGTGCTGAGAGCACCAGAGCGGCGCCTATTAATAGCCGCCTAACAAGCGGTGCATCACCAATTCGACGCATTACCCTTTACCCCCGTGCAGCCGGTTTACAAAGCGCCCCTGCCAAATATTAATCGCCAGCAATAGGGCAAGGGAGACAAACAGCACCACAGAGGCGACGGCGGAAGCACCGGCATAGTCATACTCTTGCAGCTTAACGAAAATCATCAGCGCGGTGATCTCTGTTTCGTAAGGCATGTTACCCGCAATGAAGATAATCGCCCCGAACTCGCCTAGCGAGCGCACAAACGCAAGTCCCGTACCGGTCACCAGCGCGGGCCATATATGCGGCATGATCACGCGGCGAAAGGCAACGCCGTCGGTAGCACCCAGTGACATAGCCGCTTCATCGACTTCAATCGGCAGATCTTCAAGCACCGGCTGTACCGTGCGCACCACAAAAGGAATACTGGTAAACGCCATGGCCAGCGCAATGCCCACCCAGGTGTAGGCGACTTGAAATCCCATGGGTTCCAACAAACGCCCCATCCAGCCGTTGCCAGCGTAAAGCGTGGCTAAGGTAATACCGGCGACGGCGGTCGGTAGGGCAAAGGGTAAGTCCATCAACGCATCAAGTAAGCGTTTACCAGGAAATTCATAGCGCACCAGCACCCATGCCAACAGTAGCCCAAAGACGGCATTCACTAATGCCGCGACCGCCGCTGCGCCAATAGTGACGGCATAGCTTGCCACCACACGACCTTCGGTAATGATCGCCCAGTATTCCGCGAAACTAAGCTCCGCCAGCTGTCCGAACAGGCCGGTAATCGGCAGTAACAGCACCAGCGAGATAAATAGCACGCTGATACCCATAGAAAGGCCAAAACCCGGCAGCACACGTGTGCTGCCGGGACGCCTGAGTGCAAATTGACTCATAGTTCAAACGTGCTCATGAATAAGGATTAACGGCGCTGCAATTGATCCAGCAGGGCACCACCTTCGAAGTGCGCTTCCATCGCTTCATCCCAGCTACCGAACACATCTTCCACTTGGAACAGTTCAGTGTCAGGGAATTGATCCGCAAACTCTTCCACGACAGCTTCGTTGTGAACCCGATAGCTGAAGCCTGCGAGTAGACGCTGGGCATCTTCACTGTACAGGTATTCGAGATAGCTTTGAGCTAAATCGCTGTTACCGTTACGTTCAGCGTTCGTGCCGACAACGGCAACAGGGAATTCTGCCAGAATGCTCATCGGCGGCACGATAACTTCATAATCGTCGCTGCCGTATTCGCTGCGGATATTATTGACTTCCGACTCAAAGCTGATCAGTACATCACCAATGCCGCGCTCAATAAAGCTGGTAGTTGCACCACGGCCACCGGTATCAAAAACGGCTACGTTAGCCAGGAAGGTGCGCATGAAGTCTTGGATCTGCTCTTCATCGCCATCGAATTCGTTATCTGCAAAGCCCCAGGCAGCCAAATAAGTGTAACGGCCATTGCCTGATGTTTTCGGATTAGGGAAGACCATCTGCACGTCTTCTTTTACCAAGTCATCCCAGCTTTCAATGCCTTTCGGGTTGTCTTTACGTACTAAAAACGCGGTAGTCGAGTAGTAGGGCGATGCGTTGTTTTCAAACGCTTCCTGCCAATCTTCTGCCACCAGGCCTGCATCTGCGAGTACCTGTACATCGGTGACTTGGTTAAAGGTCACTACATCGGCACGCAGCCCTTGTAGAATAGCGCGGGCTTGCGCTGAAGAGCCGCCATGGGATTGGCTGATCGCAATCTCTTCACCGTGCTCTTCTTGCCACCACGCTTGAAATTCAGGGTTAACAGCAGCAAACAGCTCACGGGCAATATCGTAAGACGAGTTAAGCAGTTCGCGCTCTTGGGCCAACGCTGAGCCACTAACGCTAGTGCCTAGGGCGATGGCAATCAAGCTGCGGCGGAAAAAGAGGGGCAGTGCCATAGGAAAGCTCCTTAAAATCGTTAAGCGCATCATGGCGCAATGATGGCAAGATTAAATCGAACATTGTGGAATTACAATCCTGTTTTATATTCTTTTTAAGAATATAAGTGTGCTTAAGGGCCAACCTTTACCAGGAGAGTGGCCGTTGATAAGCCGCTGATGCTAGGACAATGCGCAGGCTCTGGTAAGATAGGCCGCCTTATTAGAACCCCCAGCTTCTAATTGCCGGCTCTTGCTGGCAGTAAAGGGGCGTTCGTATCACTTCACTGGCGACTATCCAGGAATCAAATATGACCGCTGCGCATGACTTTCTCATTGCCCCTTCTATTTTGTCGGCCGACTTTGCCCGCTTGGGTGAAGAGGTGGATAACGTGCTGGCCGCTGGCGCGGACATTGTGCACTTTGACGTGATGGACAATCACTACGTGCCCAATCTCACCATTGGTCCCATGGTGTGTAAGGCGCTGCGTAACCACGGTGTGACGGCGCCGATTGATGTACATTTAATGGTCAAGCCAGTTGATCGTATGATCAGTGACTTTATTGAAGCAGGCGCGAGTTACATCACTTTCCACCCGGAAGCTTCTGAACATGTCGACCGCTCGCTACAGTTAATTCGTGATGGAGGCTGTAAAGCAGGTTTGGTGTTTAATCCGGCCACGCCGCTCTCGTATCTCGACTACGTGATGGACAAAGTCGATATGGTACTGCTGATGAGCGTTAACCCAGGCTTCGGCGGTCAGTCCTTCATCCCTGGCACACTAAACAAGCTGCGTGAAGCGCGGGCACGGATTGACGCCTCAGGTTTGGATATTCGCTTAGAAATTGATGGTGGCGTAAAGGTGGATAATATCGCTGAGATTGCTGCCGCTGGCGCGGATATGTTTGTGGCCGGATCTGCTATTTTTAGCGCCCACCAAGCCAGCGACCCGCACGGCTATGACTCCGTGATCAAACAAATGCGTGCGGCGCTGGCCAAGTAATAAGTAAGCTGCGCTTAATGGAGCTTCATGCGCGGTTTTAAATACTTGTTAAGCTTGTCGACTAACCAGGCAAGCCCCGTTTTTGGCGCTCCATGAATAGAGAGCTGGTGCATACGGTAGAGCGAAGCATAGGCTTGGCGAGCCAGCCAGCCCTCTAAAAATAGCCCTTTGGAGGCGCCGCTACGCATTAGATTGCCTACCGCATCATAGCGAGCCAGCGACACCAGCGAGCCGTGATCACGGTAGCGGAAGTCTTTCATTGGTTTGTTATCTAACTGATTAACCAGGTTTTTGGCGAGTAGCTTCGCCTGCTGATGGGCCGCCTGAGCGCGCGGTGGCACGCTACTGTCTTCTCCCATGGGGCAACTGGCACAGTCCCCCAAGGCAAAAATTCTGTCGTCATCGACACTTTGCAGGGTGCGTTTCACTTCAATCTGGTTTTTCTTATTCGTCGTCAGGCCAAGGTTTGCTAGAAAGGGTGGGGCTTTAATGCCTGCTGCCCATACGTTGATATCAGTTTCAATAATCTCGCCGTCGTCGGTGACTAACTGATGCGCCTGGGCTTCTTTGATAGCGGTGCCGATGTGAATCGTCACGCCCATGCTTTCAAGCTCCGTTTGAACCGTTTGACTGACCCGTTCCGAAAGCCCCGGCAGTATGCGCGGTGCTGCTTCCAGCAAATGCACGCTGATTTGCTGATGATCTAATGAGGTAACGCCATAGGCATTGAGCATGCGCGAGGCATCAAACAGTTCAGCGGCAAGTTCAACCCCCGTAGCGCCGCCCCCCACGATGCCTATTGTTAACAGCGTATGTTGGCGAAGCGTCGGGTCGGTATAGCGCAAAAAGGTATTGATCATATCGCGCTGGAACGCTTTGGCCTGCTGTGGCGAATCAATAAAGTGGCAGTGTTCAGCAACCCCCGGCGTGCCGAAATCATTCGAGACACTGCCCAATGCGATCACTAGATAGTCATAAGTCAGTTCGCGGGCGGGTAACACCTCTTCGCCATCTTCATCCTGAACTGGCGCCAAATGGAGTACTTGCTGCTCACGATCCACGCCGGTAAGTGATCCACGCTGGTAGCGATAGAAGTGGGCGGAAGAGTGTCCACGGTAATCTACTTCATCCATGCTGGAGTTAAGCACACCGGTAGCCAGTTCGTGGAGCAGCGGTTTCCATACATGGGTGGTATTACGATCAAGCAGCACAATCTCAGCGCGTTTGCGCTTGCCTAGCGTGTGGCCTAAACGCGTCGCAAGGGCTAATCCGCCTGCGCCACCGCCAACAATCACGATTCTGGGTATGGCCATCATTTACTCCTCGGCTAAATTAGCTCCAGCATAGAAGCTTCTAAGGCTCCTGACTAATGCGAAAGGCAGCCTTGAACAGGTAAGATAGTGGCTGAGCTTGAAGAGCTACCGTAAAAGCGAACGGCACAGCAGTGTCCGTAAGGGTTTTCAGCCGTCGATAAAACCAGAGGACAGTAAGGTGCACTCAAATCTTCATCCAATATTAAAAGACAAACGGCTGATTGCGTTTGACCTGGATGGCACGCTGATTGACTCCGTGCCCGATCTTGCCGCTGCCGTGGCGCACACACTTAGTGAGCTTGATTTACGCGTGCCCAATGAAGCAAACGTGCGCGACTGGGTTGGCAATGGGGCGCCTGTATTGGTTGAAAGAGCATTAACCTGGGCCTTGCAAGCCGCGCCAGACTCGGCGCTTCAAACCCGCGCCTTTAACGCTTTTATGGCGCATTACGGTGCAGCGCCCAACACCCTTACGACGCTTTACCCTGGGGTTGAGCAAGCTTTAAAGGCGCTGCATCAAGAGGGGCTGATGCTGGTGTTAATTACCAACAAACCCGAGCGCTTTATTGAACCATTATTGGAACACTTTAACTTGCTGACGTTTTTTACGCTGTGGGTCGGTGGAGATTCACTGGCTAAAAAGAAGCCTGATCCTTTGCCGCTACTCCACGCAGCTAGCATGTGCCAAATACCGCCCGCTGAATGCATTATGGTGGGCGATTCTCGCCACGATATGGCAGCAGGCAAAGCCGCCGGTTTTGCCACCCTGGCTTTGCCCTACGGCTATAACCACGGCGAGCCGATTGAACAGAGTCAGCCTGACTTAGTGATCGCATCGTTAACTGAATTGCTGATGCCCGCACCCCATGCGACAAGGACCGCGTAATGATGACCCCGGAACGTTTTCACGAGCTTAGCCAGGCAGGCTACAACCGAATTCCTGTTTCGCGTGATGTACTCGCCGATTTAGATACGCCGCTATCCACCTATTTAAAGCTGGCGAATACACCCTGGACGTTCTTATTTGAGTCCGTGCAGGGGGGCGAGAAGTGGGGGCGCTACTCAATGATTGGCCTGCCCAGCCATGAACGCATTGAGGTTCACGGCTTTATGGTGCGCCATATTAAAGATGGCGAGGCCGTTGGCGTCGCCGAAGTTGAAGACCCGCTAGCGTGGATTGAAAAATTCCAGAGCCGCTTTAAGGTGCCTAAGCTTGATGATCAGCCGCGCTTCGACGGCGGCTTAGTCGGCTACTTTGGCTATGACACCATTCGTTATATCGAACCGCGCCTGCGCGCAGGCGCCGATAAGCCAGACCCGCTAAATGTGCCCGATATCTTACTGATGGTGTGTAATGATTTTGTGGTGTTTGACAATCTTTCTGGTCGATTAACCATCTGGACCCACGTTGACCCTGCTGAAACAGATGCGCTTGAACGTGGCTTGGCACACCTTAAACACCTCGAAACCCGCCTGCGCGAAGCGCACATCAGCCCCAATAATGCGGGCAGCGGTCGGCAGCCGGTGAAAGAGAGTGATTTTAACTCAGGGTTCACCGAGCAGGGCTTTAAAGCCGCGGTTGATAAAATCAAAGAGTATGTGCTGGCAGGGGATATCATGCAGTGCGTGCCCTCCCAGCGCATGTCGATTCCCTATCAGGCATCACCACTGGATCTCTACCGAGCGCTACGCAGTCTTAACCCATCACCCTATATGTTTTTCTTTAACTTGGGCGACCACCACGTGGTGGGCTCCTCGCCGGAAATTCTAACGCGTATGGAAGAGGGTGAGGTAACCGTGCGGCCAATTGCCGGTACCCGCAAGCGCGGTAAAACCGAAGAGGAAGACGACGCTTTAGAGGTAGAGTTGCTGGCGGACCCTAAAGAGCTTGCCGAGCACCTGATGCTGATTGACCTGGGGCGCAATGATGTCGGCAGGATCTGCCAAACGGGCAGTGTTGAGGTCACCGACCAGATGGTGGTTGAGCGCTACTCCCATGTGATGCATATCGTTTCTAACGTCACTGGCAAGTTAA
>JAMCZP010000292.1 GCA_023485185.1 Gammaproteobacteria bacterium | reverse complement strand
CACCTCTTCGGGCAGACGGTTCCAGCTAGCGCCAGCGGTCAGGTAAGCGGGGGTATAAACGTGGTTTGAGATAGAGAGGTAGTCCTGCACTTCATGAAAGCGCGAGGAGTAGGTCTGAATAAGTGGGTTTTCCTGGCCGTCCATCGCGCCTGTTTGCAGCGCAACGAACACTTCAGACAGCGACATTGGCGAAGGGGCAGCGCCGTAACTGCGGAACATATCGATACGCCAGGTGCCACCTGGAACGCGCAGTTTTATACCCTGCAGATCTTGTGGGGTAACAATTGGCCGCTCGTTATTAGTGATTTGACGAAAGCCGTTTTCCCATACCCCGATAATTTTAAAGCCGCGTGCTTCCGCCGCGTCGTAGAGCGGGCCACGGACAATCTCTTCGCGCACGCGCTTCATGTGTTCACGGTCTTCAATCAAGTAAGGCATCTCAAACAGCGCAAACTGTGCAGACTCCGAACTCATCACCGTGGAAGGAATAGTGAGATCAAGCGACCCTAACCGTAAGCGACGCATCATCGACTCGTCGCCACCCAGCTGGCTATTGCCATAGACGTTAACTTCAGCAACGCCTTCCAGACGCTCGTTAGCAAGTTCGGCGAAGCGATTCGCCGAAATTTCAAATAGTGACCCTGGGCCACCAACATGACCAAGGCGAATTTCGGTCTGGGCGTTGGCGGCAGCGGCCTGTAAACCAATTGAGACAATGGCCGTTGCAAGCGCTGTTTTGAGCAGTTTCATAGTGAACTCCAGTCAATCATTTGTTGTTGTTTGCTATGTCACCACCGTGGCTCTAGCGCTCGATGGGCATGCATAAAAGTCTTAACGATGGGCACGCTTATTATTGGTGATGACCGATCGCAGAGACTTCTTCCACCTCAATTTGAATTCAAAATTCAGAATTAGGTATTAAACTTTCGTCTCAACCCAAATAAATATCTGCAACACCTTGTTTAAAAAGAGCAAATATCAAGCCTTTTACAAATAAAAAAACGGGCAGAAGCCATGTACATGGCACTGCCCGTTTTTTGGTAAAAATTTATCAGCAAACCTTAATTCGACAAGGTATAAACTTAGTAACCCCTGATTAACTAGCTAGGTTCCAGCCCCCAGCGTAACCCTGCCTGCTCAATACCTGCGATCGCCGCTTGCTGATCCTCATCGGATGACGCGCCACTGATCCCCACCGCGCCAATCACGCAGTGCTGCTCATTCAAAATAGGCACCCCACCTGCCACCGCCACAAAGTGGCCCTGGGAGGCAGCGGAAACGCTGGCCACAAAGGCTGTGCGTTCAGCATTACGTTCGCCTAACACGCCACTGGCCACCCCAATGCCTAATGAGGCGTATGCCTTACCCTTGGCTACCGGGAAACGCAGAGGAGCACAGCCATCCTCACGCTCAGCGGCCACCAAATTGCCGCCACCATCGAGCACGACAATGGTCAGCGGTGGTAAATTTGCTTCACGGGCCTGCTTAACGGCACCGTCGATAATATGCCGACTCTGCTCACGGGTAAGCTGCACACTGCAGTGGAATACATTTCCAGCCATTAGTTTTTACCTTTGTGGTTGTTAGTATGGAGGTTGTTAGCAGGGTGATTATTAGCATGGCATCGCGGTCAGCAAAATAGCGACCACGCAAATATTGAATTCATAATTACTTTTGCAGATCATACAAACAAAAGCCACTATGCAAAGCTAGTATGCAAAGAAACCCACTGTACAAAGCTAGTAGCGTGGAGATGATTTCGTGCTCAAAACGATTCAACGCGTCTGGGTTGCTCGGCCTTACGCTAAGCGAACCACTGACAAGGAACTGACCAATGACAAAAATTTTACAGCGCAATTTATATCGTGAAGTTGCCGATAGAATTGGTGAACTGATTGAGCACGGTGAGCTTTTGCCCGGTGAACGCATATCTGAAAAACAGCTATGTGACCGCTTCGGTGTATCGCGCACGCCGCTACGGGAAGCACTGAAAGTACTTGCCACTGAAGGACTGATTGAGCTGCTGCCCAATCGCGGGGCGAGGGTCGTGCGCCTGACCATGAAAAATGTCAAAGATACTTATGACTTGATGGCCGCACTGGAAGGGCTTTCAGGAGAGCTTGCCTGCCAGCACATCACCGATGCGGAAATTAGCGCGATTCGAGAGCTTCACGACACAATGCTGGAGCACTACCGTACACGCGATTTAATGCCCTACTTTCAGGTCAATCGGCAGATCCACGAAGCCATTCTGGCCGCCTCCAATAATGAAATATTGCAAGAGACGTACAGCAATCTAAACCAGCGTATTAAGCGCGTTCGCTACTCAAAGAAGATGACTGAACGCTACTGGAGCCAAGCAGTAAAGGATCACGAAAACATGATGGCAGCGCTTGAAAAGCGCGATGGCAAACTGTTAGGTCAAATTTTACGCGATCACCTATGCAATAAAATTGAGGTCGCGACGCTGGCAGGTGTCATTGAGACAGAGGGTGATAAGCGAGCAGTGAGCGCCTAACAGTGAATGTTTAGCGGTGAATCGCTACCACTGTTCAAGGCGCATGGAGGAGCGTTCCAGACGCTCATGCTCAATCTCCAGCTCGCGCAGCAGGTCACTGATGCTGGAGAGATGCTCTAACGCTACTCGCTGAGCCTGTTCTGGCTGGCCGTCTACCACGGCGGCATGCAGGCGAGCATGCTGACGGTTAATCATCTCCCGGGGGCCAGGCAGGTGGTAAAGATGTTTTACCGACGCGAACACCGAACTAAGCAGAAGATCGGTCAAACTCTGTAGAGTATGAACCAAGACCGGGTTATGCGATGCCTGGGAAATCGCCAGGTGAAATGCATGATCGAGTCGCGCTAAGCGTTCAACATCGATGCTGTGCTCTTTTTCAGCGTAGTCGGCCAGTTCCTGATAGCGACGGGTAATCAGCACCCGGTCAACCGACGTGCCCCGGCTAGCGGCAAGCCGAGCAGACTCGCCTTCCAGCAATGCGCGAACTTCAAGTAGGTCAAACAGCGTTCGGGGATGGTCTTTAAACAAGTGCATCAATGGGCTTTGGTCACTCACCGGCAGCAACTTAGCCACTGTAGAGCCATGCCCTTGGCGAGTCTCAATAATACCCTTGCTGCGTAAAATCCTTAACCCTTCGCGCAGCGAGGCACGTGATACCCCTAAACGGCTGCATAGCTGCCTTTCTGAAGGCAGTAATTGACCTGGCCGAAACACGCCATCAAGCACGAGCCGCTCAAGCTGCGTGGCCACGTGCTCAGGCATTCGTTGCCCGGTTGGCAATGCTTGGTTCGCTGATGGCATCTTGGCTCTCCCGCTGAACAATGCCACCAGCTTGCCAGTAGTTAACCAATAAGGCATCAATGTCGACTAATTACTGGTCTGACCAATGCACCACAACCTAGACAGGCACAAAAAAAAAGCCCAAATTGTGGCTTATGTTTTAAGCACGTCATGTGAATGGTATGTGCGTTAATGAAAGGCGCATCCATGTGTCAGTGTTTACCTTTAATGATAATAAGCATGGGATGTCATTATGAATATCCTCTTTGATGAGCGCTTAGACGGCAAACTCACCAAGCGCGATAAAACCGAGGTTCTAAACGATCTGCAGCAAGCCATTCCCGATATGACACTGTTATATCGTGAGGAAGACCTACGCCCTTTCGAGTGCGACGGCCTGGCCGCGTATCGGGTATTACCAATGCTCGTGGCGCTGCCAGAAACCTTTGAGCAGGTGCAAGCATTACTAAAGCGCTGCAACGCCTTAGGTGTACCCGTGGTCACACGTGGTGCAGGTACGGGGCTTTCCGGCGGCGCACTGCCACTGGAACAAGGTGTGCTGCTAGTCATGTCGCGCTTTAACCAAATTATTAACGTTGATCCGGATGCGCGTATGGCTCGGGTTCAACCCGGTGTGCGTAACTTAGCGATTTCTGAAGCGGCAGCGCCTTACGGGCTTTATTACGCGCCGGACCCCTCCTCGCAAATTGCCTGCTCTATTGGCGGCAACGTGGCTGAAAACGCGGGCGGCGTACACTGCTTAAAATATGGCCTCACCGTCCACAATGTGATGCGCGTGGATGTGCTGACCATTGAGGGCGAGCCTATGACGCTTGGCGCTGAGTCCCTTGACGCCCCTGGCTTTGACCTATTAGCACTAATGAACGGCTCAGAAGGCATGCTGGGCGTGGTCACTGAGATCACCGTGAAGCTACTGCCCAAGCCAGAAACCGCCAAGGTACTGATGGCGAGCTTCGATGATATCGAAAAAGCTGGCCGCGCGGTGGGCGACATTATTGCGGCAGGGATTATCCCTGGCGGTCTGGAGATGATGGATAAGCTAGCCATCAAAGCTGCCGAAGACTTTATCAAAGCCGGCTACCCCGTTGAAGCGGAAGCGATTCTACTCTGTGAGTTGGATGGCGTTGAGGCTGATGTAGACGACGACTGTGACACCGTGCGCCGCGTTTTAGAGAAAGCCGGTGCCACCAATATTCAACAGGCCCGCGATGAAGCCGAGCGCGCCAAGTTCTGGGCGGGTCGCAAGAACGCCTTCCCTGCAGTGGGCCGGATGTCACCGGATTACTACTGCATGGATGGCACGATTCCCCGCCGTGAACTACCGCGCGTACTTAAAGGTATTGCCGCGCTGTCAGAAGAGAGCGGCCTACTGGTCGCCAACGTATTTCACGCTGGCGACGGCAACATGCATCCGCTGATTCTGTTTGATGCCAACAAACAGGGCGAATTAGCGCTTGCTGAAGATGTGGGCGGGAAAATTCTTGAGCTCTGCGTGGCAGCGGGCGGCTCTATCACCGGCGAACACGGTGTTGGCCGGGAAAAAATCAATCAAATGTGCAGCCAGTTTCAGTCAGATGAAATCACTGTTTTCCATGCGTTGAAAGCGGCCTTTGATCCACAGGGGCTACTTAATCCAGGCAAGAATATTCCTACTCTGGCGCGCTGTGCGGAATTTGGTGCCATGCATGTGCATAACAACCAATTACCGCATCCGGAACTGCCGCGCTTCTAGTGTGGCGCCTAGTTTTGGCCGATTACGCTTGCGCCATTACTGGGAACAATAATTATTAGGAAAGACCATGACCGAATTAGCGATTAACGCAACAAACCGGGATATCGCTGGCGAGCTATGCGAGCAGGTGCGTAGCGCCTATGCCGAGCGTACGCCGCTGCGTATTGTAGGAGGCGATTCGCGCGCGTTTTATGGCCGACCGGTAGAGGGTGAAACGCTCAACATAGCCGCCCATAGCGGAATAGTCTCTTACGACCCCATTGAACTTGTAGTCACTGTGCGTGCGGGTACACGCTTAAGCGCGCTCAACGCGGCCCTTGCTGAGCACCATCAGATGCTAGCGTTTGAACCGCCTATATTTAGTGATGCAAGCACCATTGGTGGCGCCGTGGCAACCGGACTCTCTGGCCCACGCCGACCCTGGGCAGGTGCAGCCCGTGACTTTGTGCTGGGAACACGAATCATCACCCAGGAGGGCAAGCTGTTACGTTTTGGCGGTGAAGTGATGAAAAATGTCGCCGGATACGATCTCTCGCGTTTAATGGCGGGTGCTCAGGGCACACTCGGCGTGTTGACCGACATCTCCTTCAAAGTGCTGCCTATTCCCAATGCCACGCACAGCTTACGCCTACCTCTCAGCCTTAGCGATGCACTGAAAAAGCTTTCTGAACTGGGTCGCAAGCCGCTGCCAATCACTGCAGCTGCATGGCATCACGGCGAACTATTTCTGCGTTTAGAGGGCGGCAAAAGTTCTGTCAGCGCCACCCAAGAAGTGTTGGGCGGTGAGCCGCTGGATGCCCATTTCTGGCGCGAGCTACGCGACCATACTCACGGTTTTTTCCAGCTCAACGAAGATCAGTCCCTGTGGCGGCTATCGTTGCCGCCCAATACGGTGCCACTGGCGTTGGATATACCCGAAAGCGATATCTTTTACGATTGGGCAGGCAGTCAGCGCTGGGTAAAAACATCGCTGGATGCTGATACGCTGCGCGCCGCCTGCGCTGCGCTAGGGGGCCATGCCACCTGCTACACGCCGCACGCTCAAGGAGGAGCCGTAGAGCCCTTCACACCGCTCAATGCGGTGGTGGAAAAATATCATCGCAATCTAAAGGCGGAGCTAGATACCCATGACATATTTAATCCCGGTCGTCTTTATGCGGCGTTTTAATCAGGAGAGCTGACATGCAGACGCACTTTACCGACGCCGATCGTCTGAAACCGCATATTCAGGAAGCAGAGCGTATTTTACGCACCTGCGTACACTGCGGTTTTTGCAACGCCACCTGCCCGACTTACCAACTACTTGGCGATGAGCGCGACGGCCCACGTGGACGTATCTATCTAATGAAGGAGCTGCTTGAGAGTCGCGATGATGACGATCAGGTTACCGATGAGACTCGCCTGCATTTAGATCGCTGCCTAACGTGCCTCAATTGTGAAACCACCTGCCCTTCAGGGGTCGAGTACCACAAGCTGCTAAACATTGGCCGTGCTGAAATTGAGCGCCGCGTCCCCCGCCCTGCCGCTGAACGCGCCCAGCGCTATGCACTACGAAAAATGCTGGTCGATCCCAAGCGTTTTAAGGCACTGTTAAAACTGGGGCAAACCTTTAAACCGCTAGTACCTGGAAAGCTGCGCAGTAAAATGCCCGCCAACCCGGTAGATGCTGGCGCTCGTCCAGATACACATCGCCACACCCGGAAAGTATTAATCCTGGAAGGCTGTGTGCAGCCCGGGCTATCGCCCAATACCAATGCCGCCACTGCGCGTATTCTGGATCGGCTCGGCATTAGCGTAACACCTGTAACAGAAGCTGGCTGTTGCGGCGCGATTGATTTTCACCTGAATGCTCAGGACGAAGGCCGTACCCGCATGCGGGCCAATATCGACGCTTGGTGGCCGCATATCGAGCAAGGTGCTGAAGCTATTGTACAAACGGCTAGCGGCTGCGGTGCGTTTATTAAAGATTATGGCTACATGCTCAAAGATGACCCCGACTACGCCGTTAAAGCGCAGAAGGTGAGTACCTTAGCCAAAGACATCGTCGAAATTTTGCGTGCAGAGCCACTAGAGACGCTAAGCGTAAACGCTTCAAAACGATTGGCCTTCCACTGCCCATGTACACTGCAGCACGCTCAAAAACTTAACGGTGCCGTTGAAGGGGTACTGAGTAAACTCGGTTTTGCGCTAACGCCAGTAAAGGATGCACATCTCTGCTGTGGCTCGGCAGGCACCTACTCTGTCACCCAGCCAGAGCTTGCCACTCAACTGCGCGACAACAAGCTAAATGCGCTGGAAGCAGGTAATCCAGAAGTCATCGTAACCGCTAATATCGGCTGTCAGACGCACTTAGCCGGTGCCAATCGCACGCCGGTACGTCACTGGGTAGAAATTGTCGATGCGGCCCTCACCTAGCCTTTAATTTTTAACCCCTTCGCTGCACTGCCCGTTGGTAATGCAGCGATTTTTGCTCCCACCCTAAAAAGGACTCAAGCATGCAAACAAAAAGCATCCTCGCACAATCTGATGTGATTAATGTACTCGACGCAGCGCAAAAGGAAGCCGACAGCAACGGCTGGCCAGTCACTATTGCGGTTACCGACGATGGTGGTCATCTATTGGCGCTGCGCCGTTTAGACGGTGCAGCCCCTTTCAGTGCTGAAGTGGCTACCCAAAAAGCGCGCAGCGCCGCGCTGGGCCGTAAAGAGACCCAGGTGTTTGAAGAGATGATTAACGGCGGGCGTACGGCATTTATTTCTGCACCGCTGCAAGGCCTGCTGTCAGGCGGCGTACCGATCACTGTTGATGGCCATGTCGTGGGTGCCGTCGGCATTTCCGGTGTAAAACCCGATCAGGACGTGCAGATTGCTAAAGCAGGCGTTAGCGCTATCGCTTAATGTTAGCGTGCAGCTTAGCGGCTGCACGCAATAAAAAAGCCCGGATCAATGATCCGGGCTTTTTTGGAATATGTTCGGCTAATGCCGATGTATTTTTTATAACAGCGGTACTTTTTATAACAACTTATAACAACAATACTGCTTATAAAAAATGCGTGACTTAAATGGCGGACCGGACGAGACTCGAACTCGCGACCTCCGGCGTGACAGGCCGGCATTCTAACCGACTGAACTACCGGTCCGCATTAAGGCGCTTTTCAATAACAAAGCATTTCCATACAACCATCATGTGCTTAACATTTTTAAGCGGTTCAGAGGCGCTTATAACTGTTAGGCGATGGTGGGTGGTACTGGGTTCGAACCAGTGACCCCCAGCTTGTAAGGCTGGTGCTCTCCCAACTGAGCTAACCACCCAATCCAATTAGTAAGTACTTATTGCACTTACCAATTCCAACTTACCAAGCTAGCTTAGCGGTTATCGTGGCGGACCGGACGAGACTCGAACTCGCGACCTCCGGCGTGACAGGCCGGCATTCTAACCGACTGAACTACCGGTCCGAATAGATAACGACTAATTTTATACAACCGCTTTCAAACTGCGATTTTCAAACAACGGTTTTCAAGCAACAGTTAAAGCAGATAATGGTTTGATGTTGGCGGACCGGACGAGACTCGAACTCGCGACCTCCGGCGTGACAGGCCGGCATTCTAACCGACTGAACTACCGGTCCGTTATGCACATCAAAACTTCATCATACTTTTTACTACACGATTCCAAACCATCTTATCAAACATAATCAGATGGTGGGTGGTACTGGGTTCGAACCAGTGACCCCCAGCTTGTAAGGCTGGTGCTCTCCCAACTGAGCTAACCACCCGCTGGTCACGTGGCGCTGCATTCTACAGAAGGCTTGCGAGATGTCAACCTAGTTGGTTTAAAAAGTGTGATTTAAACCAGCGTGTTGCCTTCATCCAAGACCTAAGTCTTTTTTACCTGCGTCCTGCGTTTGAGCGCGGACGAAGGATGCCGCAATCTGGGTAGCTTCGTCAATCAAAACCGTTTGATTTAGTCCAGAAAGGCGTCGCGGCTTAAAGTCGTGATCGCCATCTCTTAGCCATGCAAGCTGTGCATTCGGGGGAAGCTCATAGCTTTCAATCTCGTTTCGGGTACCGAAGGGGTCTCGCTCGCCTTGTAAAACCAGCAGCGGGCACTCAATGTCAGGCCAGTGCTCAAGACGACGTTTATGCGGCGCCTTAGTAGGATGAAACGGATAGCCAGCAACGATTACGCCGGGCACAACCGCTGCATATGAAGGCTGACTGGCCAGCAGCGTTGCAACACGGCCACCCATCGACTTTCCACCCACCCATAACGGCTCAATAAAAAGATCATTCAGTAGATCATACCACTCAGCAAACTGCTTGACCGTTTTGGCAATGGGTGGCGGTGGTCGACGCTTGCCGGTTTCTTGCATCTGCTGCATATAAGGAAAATCGATACACAGCACCTGAATTCCCTGCTCAACCAGAGAAGTGACAAATTGACGCATAAACGGCGAGTGATGCCCGGCCCCTGCCCCATGCGCAAATAACAGGCGACCTAGCGTCGGCTCTCCCTGTACCGCCAGCGGCCCCATGCCCTGCACCAAAAAACACCCATTTACCTGACTTCTGAGGCCATCCTTTAAAGCCTCTGGACGCACCTCAACGAAGCCAGATGAAGCGTAATAGGACACGCACTACTCCTGTTAATTCAATGTTTAGCCAATTGGCATGTTCAGCTTAAGCCTCGGCTGCGCTAGAATCCTGGTCGGATCTTGACCTGCATCATCAAGCGGGTGGTCGCACCCGTGCAAAATGCCACGGGTTACCCCCTAACCGCGTTCGATGGGAACATGACATGAGCACAGCATTGGAACACCCGACCTACAACTACAAGGTAGTTCGGCAGTTCGCGATTATGACCGTTGTGTGGGGCATTGTGGGAATGACAGTCGGTGTCATCCTCGCCTCGCAACTGGTCTGGCCGCAACTGAACCTTGGCCTACCTTGGACTAGCTTCGGGCGCCTGCGTCCGTTGCACACTAACGCCGTTATTTTCGCCTTTGGCGGATCGGCTCTCTTCGCCACCTCCTATTACGTTGTGCAGCGCACCTGTCAGACGAGACTTTTCTCTGACAAATTAGCTGCCTTTACGTTCTGGGGCTGGCAAGCGGTGATTATTTCCGCCGTTGTGTCGCTCCCCATGGGCTATACCACGACCAAGGAGTACGCGGAGCTTGAGTGGCCGATCAATATTTTGATCGCGGTTGTGTGGATCAGCTATGCCATCGTGTTCTTGATGACGATTAAAAAGCGCACCACGTCGCATATTTACGTGGCGAACTGGTTCTTTGCAGCGTTCATTCTGACCGTTGCTGTGCTGCATATCGTCAATAACGCAGCGATCCCTGTAACAGGCATGTACTCCATCTCGATCTATGCCGGTGCGGTGGATGCTATGGTGCAGTGGTGGTACGGCCATAACGCGGTAGGTTTCTTCCTGACAGCTGGTTTCTTAGGAATGATGTACTACTTCGTACCCAAGCAGGCTGAGCGGCCCATTTACTCTTATCGTTTGTCGATCGTGCACTTCTGGGCCCTGATCATGATCTACATGTGGGCTGGCCCGCACCACCTGCACTACACAGCGCTGCCAAACTGGGCACAGTCGCTAGGCATGATCATGTCGATTATCCTGTTGGCACCCTCCTGGGGCGGTATGATCAACGGCATGATGACCCTATCTGGCGCCTGGCATAAGCTGCGCACGGATCCCACGCTGCGCTTCTTGGTCGTTGCCCTGTCGTTCTATGGTATGTCTACTTTTGAAGGCCCGATGATGGCGATTAAAACCGTCAACGCGCTGTCGCACTACACTGACTGGACCATTGGTCACGTTCACTCCGGCGCCCTCGGTTGGGTAGCGATGATCACCATCGGCTCGATGTATCACCTGATCCCACGCGTGTTTGGCCGCACTGAAATGCACTCCGTCAATCTGATTGCCGTGCATTTCTGGCTAGCCACGATTGGTACGGTGCTGTACATCGCCTCCATGTGGGTTAACGGCATTCTTCAAGGCTTGATGTGGCGTGCAATCAACCCGGACGGCACCTTGATGTACACCTTCGTTGAGTCTGTTGAAGCCAGTGCACCAGGCTACTTTGTGCGCTTGATTGGCGGTCTCTTCTGGGTTACCGGCATGCTGATCATGGCGTACAACGTTTACATGACCGTCAAGCGTCGTGAGGCCATCAGCCATCCAGCGCCACAAGCTGCTTAAACGGGGAAGTTGAGACCAATGAAACACGAGATTGTCGAAAAGAACGTTGGCCTACTCGCCGTATTGATCCTGGTTGCGATCAGTTTCGGCGGCTTGGCTGAGGTCGTTCCGCTGTTCTTCCAAAAGGACACCACCGAGCCTGTTGAAGGCTTGCGCCCTCTCACCGCGCTGGAGTTAGAAGGGCGTGACATCTATCGCCGTGAAGGCTGCGTTGGCTGTCACTCGCAGATGATCCGCCCGTTCCGCGCTGAAACCGAGCGCTACGGCCACTACAATGTGGCTGGCGAGCAGGTCTATGAGCACAATTTCTTATGGGGCTCTAAGCGTACCGGGCCTGATTTGGCCCGCGTAGGCGGCCGCTACAGCGATGACTGGCACCGCGCTCACATGTACAACCCTCGTGATGTAGTGCCCGAGTCGATCATGCCAGCTTATCCGTGGCTGTTTGACAATACCCTCGATGGTAATGCCACACCCAGAAAAATGCGTGCGCTGCGCCAACTAGGCGTGCCATACACCGATGAAGATATCGCCAGCGCCACTGCAGATGTACGCGGCACCCAGGAAATCACCGCCTTGGTCGCCTATCTGCAGCAGCTCGGTACCGTCTTCGAGGGCACTCGTTAAGTTATGGATACGGGAACTTTTCGCGGTCTCATCACGCTGTTCTTGATTATCGCCATGATCGGTATTGCCCTATGGGCTTACTCTAAGCGACGCAAGGCAGACTTCGAAGAAGCGGCTAACCTGCCCTTTGCCGATGATGATGAGCAACCGACCAGTGACAAGCACGCTTCGCTTGAAAGCGACAGCGAAGCGGATTCCCGCAAAGACAGGGGAGATAAGAAGTTATGAATAATTTATGGGGTGACTCCCTATCAGGCTTCTGGAGCGCCTGGATCATCATCATCACGCTAGGTACAATCGCGCTGAGCGTTTGGATACTTCTTGCTAACCGCCGTACTGATAAAATACCTGACGCTGAAGGTAACGTAGAAACAACAGGCCATGCTGCAGACGGCATCGAAGAGTATGACAATCCGCTACCTCGGTGGTGGTTTCAGTTATTCATCTTGACGGTAGTGTTTGCCCTAGGCTATCTCGTCCTTTACCCAGGCCTAGGTAACTACGCGGGAGTGCTTGGCTGGACCCAAGAAGGCCAATGGGAAGAAGAAGTCGCCGATGCCCAAGAGCGTTTTACACCGATTTTTGCCCGCTACCAGGAAGTGCCTATTCCTGAGCTTGCAGAAGACCCAGAGGCGATGCTGGTAGCCGAGCGTATTTATCAAAACAACTGCGCGGTATGTCACGGCTCGAATGCCCAGGGCGGCTACGGTTTCCCCAACTTGACCGACAACGATTGGCTATATGGCGGTGAACCAGAAAACATTCTTACCTCTCTAAATAATGGCCGTAATGGCCTGATGCCTTCTTGGCAGCAGTTGGGTGCGAACAATATTGAAAATCTCACTCAGTACGTGTTGTCACTGTCTGAACTTGAACATGACGAAGCGCGTGCCGAACAGGGCGAAAGCACTTTTATGGCCGTGTGTGCTGCCTGTCACGGCCCAAGTGGGACGGGCAACACGGCTCTTGGCGCGCCTAACCTGACCAACGACATTTGGCTCTATCTGGCGCCAGGACAAGGTGTCGATGACTCAATTCGTCAGACCCTGCGTAACGGCCGCAATGGCCACATGCCTGCGCAAGCGGCGTATATCGGCGAAGAGCGTGTACACCTAGTGGCCGCCTATGTGTACAGCCTGCGGTTTGCAGACTGAGAGGCGTTGCCTAATTAGTAAGCTCTGTTAGTTAGCAAAAAACACAGCAAGCTATAAGCGTTAAGCAAGGGTGCGGCCCCACACCGCACCCTTTCTTTATGCGCAACCCGATACAATATTGCCCATGCAGCCTGGGCTCATCCCTCAGATGCAGCCTCTCCTGCCTTTAGAGCCGGGAATATCGCCATGGAAAAGATACCAAGCCAAGACATCACGCCGAACCCGGTGGGGCACCACACGCCCTACTCTGAAGCAGTGACTCAAGACATGTACGCCAAGCGGCGTCACATTTACGTGCGCGAAATTAAAGGTGCTTTTCAGAAACTACGGCGCAGCGCGAACTGGGCGCTAATGATGCTGTTTTTTCTCTTACCGTGGATCAACGTTGGGGATCGACCGCTCATTCTGTTTGATTTACCCAACCGTGAATTCCATATCTTTACCGCTACGTTTTATCCACAGGAGTTCATCCTGCTATCGTGGCTATTGATAATTTGCGCCTTTGGGCTGTTTTTTATTACCGTTTTTGCTGGCCGTGTTTGGTGTGGCTATACCTGCCCCCAAAGTGTTTGGACTTTTCTGTTTATTTGGCTTGAGCATCGTATTGAAGGCTCGCGCAACCGGCGAATTAAACTCGACGATCAGCCAATGACCGCCGATAAAGTCTGGCGCAAAGGCGCTAAACATGTCGCTTGGCTAATCATTGCCCTCGCCACCGGCGTCACCTTTGTGGGTTATTTCACGCCGATTCGCGATCTAGTGGCGGAACTTCCTACCTTGGAAGCCCACGGCTGGTCCTATTTCTGGGTCGGTTTTTTCCTGGTGTTTACTTATCTCAACGCTGGCTGGCTGCGCGAACAGGTGTGCATCTACATGTGCCCCTATGCGCGCTTTCAGTCGGTTATGTTTGACCGCGATACGCTAATCGTTTCCTACGATGAGTCCCGCGGTGAGCCCCGCGGTCACCGCAGAAAAGATCTAAGTCACGCCGAAGCCCGCGAGGCAGGTTACGGGGACTGCGTCGACTGCGATCTATGCGTACAGGTCTGCCCTACCGGGATCGATATTCGCGATGGCCTGCAGCCTGAATGCATTAGCTGTGCCGCCTGCATCGACGCCTGCGACAGCGTGATGGATAAAATGGGCTACCCGCGCGGGTTAGTGCGTTACACCACCGAAAACGCATTAGAGGGCAAAAAGAGCCGCGTATTGCGCCCTCGCCTGCTAGGTTACTTCGCGGCCCTGTTAGTTATGGTGGGCACCTTTGCCTGGGCCATAAATGACCGTATGCCCCTTGGTTTTGAGGCTGAACGCGAACGCACGCAGCTCTATCAAATGACCCGCGATGGCCGTATTAGCAACGTCTATAGCTTAACGGTACGCAATCTGGATGATCAGGATCATACTTATCAGCTCAGCGTTGTCGGCCTAACAGGTTTAACCCTGGACCATGAAATCATTAACGTGCCAGCGGGCGAGTCACGCCTTCAAGTAGTGACCGTCACCGCTGACCCAGACGAACTTCAGCAGCCCAGTCACGCCATTGTGTTCTCATTACAGGCTGAGCAAGATGAGCGCATTCGCCTTGAGCGGGACACTCGCTTCTTAGGCGATATTAGGAGATAACAAGCATGTCACCCCCTTTATTACCCACTGAAAATAAGGTAACGCCTTGGTATAAGCAGTTTTGGCCATGGTTTTTAATCGGCCTGCTGTTTTCTTCGATTATCGTTAGCTCCACTTTTGCGGTGCTTTCAATTCGAACGGCCGATGGCATGGTTGTGCAGGAAGATTATTATGAGCACGGTAAGGCCATCAACATGGTGTTTGCCAAGCAGGAGCGCGCCCGTGAGTTAAACTTAAGCGCAGAGCTTCGGCTTGACCCGCTGACCAGCGACATTGTGATTGATTTAGCCGGTGATACGCACCCGGATACGCTCTATTTAGACTTTATCTTTCCCACTGAAGATGACCGCGACCAGTCCTTTGTGCTTGAACACGTCCGCGACGGCCGCTACATCACCCAGGGGCCAGATAATATGCGCTACCGTTGGTACATCCAGCTTCAGCCTGAGCGGCAAGAAGCCGACTGGCGCTTAGTGGGAGAAGCCACTTTCCCCGATGAAAATAGTGTTGCACTACTGCCAGGAGGGCGCCCAGACAGCGAATGAGCAACGCCGCTTCTGACTCCGCCTGCTATCACTGCGGTAATCCGGTACCCGCTGGGGCGCCCTGGACAATTACCCTGGATGAGCACACTCACCCGCTTTGCTGCCCAGGCTGCGAAGCGGTAGCCCATGCCATCGTCGACGGTGGTTTGGCGAGTTATTATCGCTACCGCACCGAGCTTCCAGAGCGTCCAGATGAACGCCAAGCCGCTAAAGCGGACACTTGGTCCGTGTTTGACGATCCTGGCTTACAGATACAGTTTGTTCATCCCGATGGGGATGAGGGCAATGTAAAAGCCACTCTCGCCATTGAGGGCATTACCTGTGCCGCCTGTGCTTGGCTGATTGAGCATCGCTTAAATGCCCTACCAGGCATTACCTCCAGCGCTGTTAATTTGACCCATCACCGTCTGCGGGTAAGCTGGAATCCACAGCAACTTAAGCTCTCACAGCTACTTGCTGAACTGGCGGCGATTGGTTACGACGCTCAGCCCTACGAGCCCGATCAAGCACAAGCGCGCCTGCAGCATGAAGAGCGTATGAATGTGCGTCGGCTGATTATCGCCGCCGTCGGTATGATGCAAGTGATGATGTTCTCGATTCCTATCTATGTCGCCGGGCCTGGCGAAATTAGCGAGGATTTCTATGCGCTGTTTCATTGGCTCTCGTTTGCGCTAGCCACCCCGGTAGTGTTTTTCTCCGCCCAGCCATTTTTTCGCAATGCCCTGCGCGATCTTCGTAATCGCGTACTGGGCATGGATGTACCGGTGTCGCTGGCGATTGGCGGTGCATACCTTGCCAGTAGCTACGCGGTGCTGTTCAACGTCGGTGAGGTCTACTTTGACTCGGTAGCAATGTTCACCTTCTTTTTGCTGTTTGGCCGCTATGTGGAAGGTCGCGCTAGACGGCGCAGCGGCCACAGTGGTAATGCCCTTAGCGGTGTATTGCCTATCTCTGCGACGCGCCTTGAAGACGACGGCAGCGAACGCATTCTGCCCGCCAGTGAACTCGCCCCAGGCGACCGCGTATTGATCAAGCCGGGCCACGGCGTACCCGCCGACGGCCTGATTGAAGAGGGCGAATCAAGTCTGGATGAGTCGATGCTCACCGGTGAATACCTGCCAGTGACGCGTCGCGTGGGCGACATGATTACCGGCGGCAGCCAAAATATGGAAAATCCGCTGGTGGTCCGGGTGACCCATGCTGGGCGAGATGCCCGGGTGGCAGGGATTGTCGATCTCACTGACCGTGCCTTTGCCACACGACCGCGGCTTGCTCAAATGGCGGCCCGCATGGCGCACTTATTTGTACTTCGCTTACTCCTGGTGACTACCTGCGTGACCATTGCCTGGTGGTTTATCGACCCCTCGCGAATGCTCTGGGTGCTGCTTTCAGTGCTCGTGGTGACCTGCCCTTGCGCGTTAGCGTTGGCCACCCCTACCGCTTTAACCGCGGGTCACGGCCAACTGCGTAAACGCGGCGTGCTGATTACCCGCGCCGATGCCCTTGAGTCGCTTTCCAACGTCACCCGAGTAATCTTTGATAAAACCGGCACCCTAACCCGTGGCGAAATGCACCTGACACAGACACAAACGCTGAGTGAGTTAACCACCGAACGTGCCCAAGCAATTGCTGCGGCTCTGGAAGCTCATTCAGAACACCCCATTGCCCGTGCCTTTCGCCCATTTAGGGATGCCACTTTGCAGGCGAAAGATATTCATAGCCACACTGGGCAAGGGTTAGAGGGCACGCTAAACGGCGCTCGTTGGAGGCTGGGTAAACCAGAATTTGCCAGTGAAGAAAACATTTCATCGCCTGCCAGGGGCCAGTGGCTACTGCTCAGTGAAGATGGCGCGCCCCGCGCATGGTTTGGCTTGCATGACGGTATACGCGACGATGCCCCTGCGACGATTGCAGCGCTGCAAGCCAAAGGCTTAAACGTCGAGCTGCTGTCAGGTGATACTGCCGATGCGGTAGAGAGCCTAGCTGATCAACTGCATATTACCACCTGGCATGCGGGCGTTAGCCCTGAAGGCAAGTTAGCTCGGCTGCGCGAGCTTCAAGCCTCAGGTGAAACGGTGCTTATGGTGGGCGACGGTATTAACGATGTGCCAGTGCTGGCCGGTGCCGACGTGGCGATTGCCATGAATGGCGCGACGGATCTTGCCCGTACTCGCGCCGATGCAGTACTGCTCAGCCCGCGATTAATGCGGATATTTGATGCCATTGAGATTTCCCGCGCCACCCGGCGTATCATGCGACAGAATATGATTTGGTCAGTGTGTTATAACTTTTCTGCACTGCCGCTGGCAGCGATGGGCTTGGTGCCGCCTTGGCTTGCCGCCATAGGCATGTCGCTCAGCTCATTGGTGGTGGTCGGCAATGCCCTACGCCTGTCACGCTGGCGTACCCAGGCACCTACATCGCTGAGCTCTCCACTCCCGGTGACCGCATGACGATTCTGTATCTGCTCATTCCGCTTTCACTTATTTTGCTGGGCCTCGCCGTCTGGGCATTTTTCTGGGCGGTTAAAAATGATCAGTTCGATGACCTGGAAGGCCCCGCACACCATATTCTGTTTGATGAAGATGAGAATGATCTGAGCGCTGAACAGCGCCGCCAGCGTCAGCAAGCTGCTAACAACAGTTCCGATGGCCAAGAGCCCCCACCATGAACCCAACCGGCCTTGACCTGCCGCCGCTGATGGCGGCATTTGTATTTGGCTTGATGGGGGGCGCGCACTGCATTGGTATGTGTGGTGGCATTATGAGCGCGCTCACCTTTGCAGTACCTCCCAGCATGCGTCATCCAGCGCGCATGGGCGGCCTACTGCTAAGCTATAATGCAGGTCGTATCATTAGCTATATGAGCGCAGGCGCGCTGGTAGCGCTGCTAGGCACGCTAGTTTCGCTTTCGGCCACCGCAAGGTTGCTGCTTCAGGTATTTGCCGCGCTAATGCTGATCCTGATGGCGCTATACATCGCCAACTGGTGGAAAGGATTACTCAAAGTCGAAGCCGTGGGGCGGCGACTTTGGCGCTTTATTGAGCCCATGGGGCGGCGGTTAATGCCCGTCGTGCATCTTCCTCAAGCGTTTGCGTTAGGCGCACTATGGGGTTGGCTACCCTGTGGGCTGGTGTACTCCATGCTGGCCTGGAGCTTAGCAATTGCCGACCCTTTTCAGGGCGCTCTACTGATGGGCGCTTTCGGGCTTGGCACCCTGCCCGCCCTGTTAGCCACCGGCCTTGCCGCGCGCCAGCTAAGTCATTTAATTCGCCACCCGGCAACACGTAGCGTGGCAGCGTTAACGATTATTGCCTTTGCGCTTTGGCAGCTCTGGATGCTCACGGCACATACTTTTCATTAGTATGACATGGCTCAACATTTACCCTTTTGCTACGGGCTAGGCTAGCGGCAGTCCCTAACGCTGGAGCGCCTCTCAATGACCGTTCATGCCCTTGCTGCTTCACCTTGTGCACCCTCTAGTGTGGCAGAGCCCACGCAACCGGTGTGGGAGGAAGCCTTGGTGCGCCGTTACGACACCAGCGGCCCACGCTATACCTCTTACCCCACGGCGCTATCATTCAATGAGCAGTTTACCCCTGGCGACCTAACTCAGGCCTTAGAGCGCAGCAACGCGGGCAAACGCGCGCTCTCGCTTTATGTCCATGTCCCGTTCTGTCGTAAGATTTGCTTTTACTGTGCATGCAACAAGATTGCCACGAAAAATACCGCACTGGCGGAGCCTTATCTGAGCCGACTCGACCGTGAGATGGTGCTTACCGCTCGCCACCTTGATACCTCGCGGCCGGTAAAGCAGTTGCATTGGGGTGGCGGTACGCCGACGTTTCTGAGTTTGAATCAGATGGGTGATCTGATTGACCGTTTGCATGCCCGGTTTGGACTTTCTGAGTCTCCCGAGCGCGATTATGCGATTGAAATAGACCCTCGCGAAGCAGACGTTTTTACCCTGCGCCATCTTCAATCGCTGGGGTTTAATCGTATTAGCCTGGGGGTTCAGGATTTAAGCCCGCTGGTCCAGAAAGCCATTAACCGTATTCAGCCCCGAGTACTGACTGAAACGTTGATGGAGGAAGCCCACCGACTCGGGTTTCGCTCGCTTAACCTCGATTTGATTTACGGCTTACCCTTTCAAACCGAGAAGAGCTTTGCAGACACCTTACGCCAAGTCATTGAACTCAACCCGGCTCGCCTTTCGGTGTTTAACTACGCTCATATGCCCGAGCGCTTCCCCCCACAGCGGCGCATTAGTGAGGACGATTTACCGGGTGGCGAGGAGAAGCTGGCAATTCTGCGCACTACCATTGAGATGCTCACAGCAGCAGGCTACGTGCATATCGGTATGGATCATTTTGCCCGCCCGGATGACAGCCTGGCCGTTGCTCAGCACGAGGGCTCACTGCAACGCAATTTCCAGGGCTACTCAAGCCATGCCCAGTGCGACTTAATCGGCCTTGGCGTATCAGCTATCTCACGGGTTGGCGATGTCTATGCGCAGAACCCAAGCGACCTTGCCCGCTATGAGGCGGCACTGGATCAAGGCCAGTTAGCCACTGTAAAGGGGCTGCGCTTAACCGAAGACGACTTGATTCGTCGGGACGTTATTGAGCGACTGATGTGCGATATGCGCATCGACCTGGCCGCCGTCAGTGAACGCTGGAATATTGATGCACCGCGTTACTTTGCGGCTGCCCTTGAGCGTCTGCAGAGCGCCGAGAAAGATGGCCTGTTAACCCGAAGTGGCGACCAGCTTAGCGCAACGCCCATAGGGCGGCTGCTCATTCGCCATTTAGCCATGGCGTTCGATGCCCATCTACCTGGGCAAACAGGGCAGCGCTACTCTAAGATTGTTTAATCAACTTGTCGCTAGGGTGCGAAAGCTCCCATACTAGTTGCGGTCCGTATAATATCAGCGTAACTAACGCAAGGAGCAAAGCATGTTGGAACCTATGAGCCATCGCCGCTCGCTACCGCACGAAGCTCGCTGCCAAACCTGCAGTCTGAGTTCACTTTGCCTGCCGCTTGCCCTTGAGCTGGACGATATGGGCCAGTTCGATGCTATTATTCGACGACGCTCACCGCTGAAAAAAGGTGAGCCACTGTTTCGGCAAGGCGACACCTTCACCAGCGTTTACGCCGTTCGTTCGGGCAGCTTGAAACAGATGACCGCCGAAGGTAACGGCAGCGAGCAGCTAACCAACTTCTATCTACCCAGTGAACTGGTGGGGCTAGATGGTATCGATGAAGAGCAGTACCCCGGTAGCGTGATCGCCCTGGAGACAACCACCGTCTGCGAGATCCCGTTTGATCGCTTGGATTTACTCTCGGAAGAGCTCCCCGAACTGCGCGGACAGCTGTATCGCAGTATGAGCAAGGAGTTACGTGATGATCGCCGCATGATGCGCCTGCTATCGCGCAAAACCGCCGACCAGCGCCTGGCCACCTTTTTGATCACGCTGTCGGATCGCTTTCGCCACCGGGGCTACTCGCCTTATAGCTTTCGACTCTCCATGCCCAGAGCCGACATCGGTAATTACCTTGGCTTAGCTGTGGAAACGGTCAGCCGTATTTTAAGCCGCTTCCAGCAGCAGAGCGTGGTGGCGGTTTCAGGTAGAGAGGTCAATATTCTCGATATGCCGCGTTTAATCACCCTCGCCGAAGAAGAAGAGCAAACGGTTAGCTGATATTAAAGGCGTTAATGCGCCCAGCTAACAGCTCAGCCTGCTTCGTTTCCAAGCCTGCAAAATCAAACAGGCTGCGATCCGCCAACTGCGAAGGTGCAATATTAGTGACGGCTTTAAACATGCTTTCCAAACGGCCAGGGAATTTCTTGTCCCACTCGGCAAGCATCTCCTTCACTACCTGGCGCTGCATATTAGGCTGCGAACCGCATAAATTGCAGGGAATGATCGGGAACTGCATCAGCCGCGAAAACTCTGCAATATCTGCCTCTTTACAGTACGCCAGCGGCCGAATGACGATGTTTTTACCATCATCGGATAAAAGCTTGGGTGGCATGGCTTTCAAGCTGCCACCGAAGAACATATTCAAAAACAGCGTTTCAAGAATATCTTCCCGGTGATGACCCAAGGCTATCTTATTGGCACCAATCTCTTCGGCAAAACCATATAGCGAGCCGCGCCGCAGCCGTGAGCAGAGCGCACAAGTGGTTTTACCTTCAGGGGTTTTTTCTTTCACCACAGAGTACGTATCTCGTTCAACGATGTGATACTCCACGCCCTGCTTATTCAGATACGCTGGCAGCACATGCTCTGGAAAACCCGGCTGCTTTTGATCCAAGTTGACGGCTACCAGCGAAAAATTGACCAGCGCATTGCGCTGCAAATTGCGCAAAATCTCCAGCATGGTATAGCTGTCCTTGCCACCGGAAAGGCACACCATCACCCGATCACCTTCGTTAATCATCTGGTAATCAATAATCGCGTTGCCCACTTCTCGGCGCAGGCGCTTCTGTAGCTTATTAAACTCACGCTTCTGCTTGGCATCAGCCTGCTCTGATAGATCTTGGACAACATCAACGGGGGCTGCCTCAACAGGATCCAAGCCAGTAGCATCAAAATGAGCGGGGTCGAAATGATCAAGAGATTGCATGATATAAGCACTGCCGATGAAATGGTGAAAAGCGCTAGAAAGGCATAATTGGGCACCATTCTAGCAATACTCTTCGCCTGACCCAAACTCTCCCCGCTAATCTGTTTCCGCCATATTGCGCTGTAGGCGCATATACAGCAGCGCGCTGGCCGTCGCTGCACCCAACACACTTTGCATGCCGACCCTAGGCACTTGCCAGCACGCCAACGCCTTTGCAAAGGTACTGGGGAGCTCAACCTGCGGGTGTGAACGACGTAGTTGGCGCTGATGCAGTTTAGCGACATCGACCTGAGCATTCGGCAACGCAAAGTCTAGCGTTGCCCTTAATAATACATTTAAGGTGCTAATCCGCTTGTCTAACTGCCAGCCAATAATCGGACGATTACCAATAAACTCGACTAGGGCGCTTAAGTTCTCACTGCTTGGCGGCATTACATTACCGGCTTGGTACAGCAATTGATGACGGCGCAGCGTTGCGCTTTCGACATGCTCCGGCATACCTAATGTCATCACAAAAGCACGACTGGTACGCACCTGCTGTTGACTCAGCACCACTGCAGCCAAACTCATCAGAGGAGACGATGAGGTGGGCGTCACATAACAGGCAATTGCCACTAACTCATCGCCCATGTAAGGCTGAAATAGCCAAGCATAGGGCGAGTCAGCGCAGCGCCGACGGTCGCTTTCGCGGCGTAGCAACGTGCGTAGTGAACCGCTAAATAGCGTCACGTGTCGATCTAACAGCCGCATTCCGCTCACGAATACTCCAAATGGTAACGGTGTGAAAGCCGTTGTTTAAAGTCTTTCACTATATGTAGCGCTTCACGCAAAAGATCGCGCTCTAGCGAAGAGAGTGTTTGCACCACAACGCGGTTAGCACGGTTGCTCTTTTGAGAGTTCGATTCTTGAGCATCGACTTGAGCACTGATAGGCATATCCAACGCGCTTAGCTGTTGTTTAAGACGCAGCTCAGAAAACAGGGCTAACGCTTCACCCAGGTCATCGGCAAAGCGTCGATCCAAACGGCCATCGGCGGCCAGTGCGTCTAATCGGTCAAGCGTTGAGGTGGCCTTAATACGCCGCTCAAGCGCCATGGTGCGCACGCCATGAACGATGGGGAAAATACCGCCTTTTTTAATATCAATACCGTGCTGTGGTTTCTTCAACGACCCAAATAGCGTCAGCGGCGTTGAGAAGCGCAGCGCTGTACGAGCAAAGTATGAGAGCAGCAGTTCATCTCCAGAACAGCGTTCAAATAGCTCGTTACGCACGCTTTCAAGTAAGCTGGGGTTGCCCGCCACAGCGTGGGCATCAAGCATAATCGCTAATTTCATTAAGCTGTCGCCGTCACGCTCATGCGCCCACTTAGCAATATTGGCTTTCCACTGGGATACCGTGGCTACCCACTCGGGGTTCGATACCATGATGTTGCCAGGGCATGGCGGGTAGCCTAGCTGAATCAGCGTTTCGGTCAGCGTTTGCATGTGATTAGCAAGGTCAGGCCACTGCGTCCCATCAGCCAGTATCAAGCCGTTGTCCTGGTCAGTTTTTAGAATCTGCTCGCCGCGCCCTTCGCTACCCATCACCATCAGGCAGCTCTGCTCGCGATAGCCCTCCGCGATAGTAAATTCCCACGCTTTACTCATGATGCGGCCATTGAGCGCCGCGAGCAGATCCATGGCAAAGCGCAGCTTAACACCCTGGGCCATTAGCGCCTTCACCAGTTCCGGGGTGCGCTGACTGGCCGCCGAGAGCGCCTCCAAACTCTTCGCCTGCTCAACCTGTAAGCTCACCACATAGCTACGGCTGGAGAAGTAGCTGAGTACATCGGTAAGCTCTACAACACCCTTAAGAACATCTTTCTCTAACACGACGACCCGCGTCACTTTATGGCGCGTCATGCGTACCAATACTTCAAACAGGTACTGATCTGGCTCGACCGCCACCAGATTAAAGTGGGCAACCTTATCCACCGGTGAGGAAACCACATAGCCGCCCAACACCAGCCCATTGAGAAGATCGGTTTTAGTGACCATGCCAAGCTGGCCCTGGGTCTCTACCAGCAGGCTATCGGCGTGACTCTCGTTAAGCTGCTTCACAGCACTGGAAATATTGGTCGAAGCCGCCATCAGTAATGGTTCGCGCATGCACTCGCTCACCTTGGCCAACATAAAGCCCGCCATGGTGATGCCGCCCTCAGCACGCTTTTCCGTCAGCAGGCGTGCTTTGTGGGTCAGTGATTGGCGAAAAAAATTGCTGAAATCAGGGTAGTGGCGGCAAAGCTGCTGAAACAGTGCTTTAGGCATTAGGTAACAAAGGCACTCCTGCTCTGCTTTAAAGCGATAGCGGCTTTTACCATTAAGAATACTGATCGCCCCAAACACATCCCCTGCCGTATAGTGCCCGATGCGCGCACTGGAAGAGGGCAGCGTGGGGTCTATTTCAGCTACTTCGCCTTTATGAATCAGAAAAACAAACTCCCCCGCTTGTCCGGTCTCGAGAATAATTTCGTCACGATCAAAGTAAGCAAGGTCAATGCCACGACGTATATGGTCGCGCCCTTCATCGTCAAGAAGCGTAAACGGCAGCTGGGACAGATCCACATCGACCATGGTACATAACCTCATTCAACTAAAGGCGAGCTAGAAAAGATTAGAGAAAATAAATAAACACGGTGACCTGTATCATTCGCCCTACCCCAACGCTTCAAAAACTGTTATCACTTATTATGTGAAGGTGATGGTACGGGTATAAAGGATTCACTTCCCAAGTGGCAAGTAGAACCTTGTTATACCTTTAGCTATCACGCTAACGTCGAAGCGACGTTTGATACGCTACTAAAGTATTGAGTCTAGCTAATCCAGATTAACTTAAAAAATAAACACTCTATTTAAAGTAGCAAACAATGCACTTTATTTACCCACTAGACTATCGTCCTATACCTACACCAATACCGCCTAATGTCGCTTAAAAAGCACCCAAAATCTCTTATTTTCAACCACATGCAACTCTACCTTTACTCACAATGGGTTTATTGATACCAAAGTCTGGGATTTATTTTTTGGTGTTTATTGCCCAGTATAAACAATGAGTCATGCGGGGTAATCGCAAGTCACTAACTAACTCGACATTTTGTCTCAAATAATAAGGTGACATACCGACACAAAGTTGATTCATCACCTCTCGGTTCGAGTGGTTTCTGACGTGCGATTGCCCTAATGGATCACACGCTATTCCTAGTGAACTTTCCAAACCTTAAAAATCACAAGTGGAGAGAAACACAATGGCAGACGACAACCTTAATGCTGCTGAATACTGGAAAGCTAACGTCCGTTTAATTTTCGGGTGCCTAGCTGTTTGGGCGTTCGTTTCTTATGGATGCGCTATCCTTTTCCGTCCGCTGTTAGCGGGCATTCCAATTGGCGGGACTGACCTGGGCTTCTGGTTTGCACAACAGGGTTCTATTTTGACTTTCATCGCCTTGATCTTCTTCTACGCATGGAAGATGAACAAGCTCGATGAAAAATTTGGCCTTGGGGAGTAAGCCAGCATGAGCCAGTTTGCAATTAACTTACTGTTCGTCGGCGCCTCCTTTGCCTTATATATAGGCATAGCGATCTGGGCGCGCGCCGGCTCGACAAAAGACTTCTACGTCGCAGGCGGCGGTGTTCACCCGATCACCAACGGTATGGCTACTGCGGCGGATTGGATGTCAGCAGCATCGTTTATCTCGATGGCGGGGTTGCTAGCGTCAGGAGGATATGCCAACTCTACCTTCCTCATGGGCTGGACCGGCGGCTTCGTTATCCTCGCGATGCTGTTGGCACCTTACCTACGTAAGTTCGGCAAGTTCACCGTGCCAGACTTTATCGGTGACCGCTTCTACAGCAACACTGCTCGCTTTGTCGCGATCGTGTGCTTGATTATTGCATCCGTTACTTATGTTATCGGTCAGATGACCGGTGCAGGCGTTGCCTTCTCGCGCTTTTTGGAAGTCAGCAACACCTGGGGTATCTGGCTGGCGGCATTGATCGTCTTCCTGTACGCGGTTTTCGGCGGTATGAAAGGCATTACCTACACGCAGGTGGCGCAGTACATCGTACTGATCGTGGCTTACACCATTCCTGCGGTATTTATTGCTTTCCAGTTGACGGGCAACCCCATCCCCATGTTCGGCATGTTCAGCACACATACTGAATCAGGTATACCGCTGCTTGAAAAACTGGATGAGGTGGTTAACGCGCTTGGTTTCCAGGACTATACCGCTGATGTGGACAACAAGCTGAACATGGTGCTGTTCACCCTGTCGCTGATGGTCGGTACTGCTGGCTTGCCCCACGTTATCATTCGCTTTTTCACCGTACCTAAGGTCGCTGATGCCCGCTGGTCTGCTGGCTGGGCGTTGGTGTTCATCGCGCTGCTTTACCTCACCGCGCCTGCGGTAGGTTCCATGGCACGTCTGAACCTGGCGACTACGGTGTATCCAGAAATGGCGGGGCAGGTAGAGAACTATGAAGAGGCAGCGCAAAACCCAATTCTTTACGAAGAGCGCCCTGAGTGGTTCCGCACCTGGGAAGACACAGGCTTAATTACCTTCAACGACCTGAACAACGATGGCCGTATTCAGATGTATAACGACGCTGTCGATTACTCTGAGCGTGGTTGGGAAGGCAACGAGCTGACGGTAAACAACGATATTCTAGTACTCGCTAACCCTGAAATTGCCAACCTCCCCGGCTGGGTCATCGGTTTGATTGCAGCAGGCGGTATCGCCGCGGCGCTATCTACTGCAGCAGGGTTGCTACTGGCAATCTCTTCGGCCATCAGTCATGACTTGATCAAAACGATGATCAATCCGAAGATTTCCGAGAAAGGCGAGATGCTGGCAGCTCGGATCTCCATGGGTGGCGCTATACTGCTGGCCACTTACCTGGGTCTTAATCCGCCAGGGTTTGCGGCACAAACGGTGGCGTTGGCCTTTGGTATCGCCGGTGCATCGCTCTTCCCTGCACTGATGATGGGTATTTTCTCCAAGCGGATGAACAGCGCGGGTGCGATTGCCGGTATGTTGGCAGGCTTGATTTGTACCTTGCTGTACATCTTCACCTACCTGGGCTGGTTCTTCGTGCCGGGCACCAATATGCTGGCGAACACGCCTGACAATTGGATCCTGGGCATCTCCCCGCTCTCCTTTGGTGCCGTAGGCGCGATGATTAACTTCGCCGTCGCCTTCGCGGTCTCCAGTGTAACGAAAGCGCCACCACAAGAGATCCAGGATCTAGTGGAAAGCGTTCGCTACCCCAAAGGTGCTGGTATGGCGATCAATCATTAAGTCATAATCAATTCCTGGCGTGTTAGCACTCTGCAGTGACCACGCTTTGGAACTGACCTCACCATCGGGCTTCCTTAGGGAGGCCCGATGCTTTTAAAAAAGCTTTTAGAAAAGGTTTTTAGAGATGGCTTCTAGTAAGGATATTTTATGATCTGGCATTTGATTGCCGCCATTTTTGCAGGCCTTGCGGCCGCAGGGATTGGCCTGATACTGCGCACCCTAAGCGGTAAACGACTTCCTTCATGGATCGTACCAGTGTTTGGTGGCTTAGGTATGTTGGGCTATCAAGTTCATGTGGAGTACACCTGGTTTGAGCATAAGCAGGCGCAGCTCCCCGAAACCACCACAGTAATTTCCAGTGATACGGAAACAGCAGTATGGCGCCCGTGGACCTTTGCCATTCCGATGACGACTAAGTTTAGCGTGGTCGATAGTGAAAACATTCGGTTAATTGAGCAGGATGACGCTCTTCTGGCAGAGTTTATTCTTTATCAGTTTGAACGCCACTACACCGACATCATCATTACCCAACCCTATTTACTGAACTGTGATAGTCGCGAACTGGTGCCTCTGAATAAAGAGTCCCACGAACCGGTTCTGGAAGAGATACGTACATTGCGTGAAACCTCACCGCTGCTAAACAGTGTATGTCCATAACAATATAAGCGTATCAAGTGGTCGTACACAGCCATGTATATCGCCTAGAATGAAGCCTTTTTAAACAGCGAATGTTATAAGCGGGTCGCACACTCTGGCGGGGAGAGAGGCATGTTTCACGGCGGGCTACTGGTAGCGGTATCGCTACTCTATATTGCCGTTTTATTTGGCATCGCTTGGTACGGAGACCGCCGTGCGCGTACCCATGGTGCCTCTCGGCGGCGGCCGATTATCTATAGTTTGGCGCTGGCCATTTACTGCACCTCATGGACGTTTTACGGTGCGGTAGGCCAAGCGGCAACCGCAGGCTGGTCTTTTGCCAGTATCTTTGTTGGCCCTATCCTGACCTTTTTACTCTTCTGGCCTGTACTGGCCAAAATGATTCGCGTCGCCAAACACCAAAACGTTACCTCTATTGCCGACTTTATCGCCTCCCGCTACGGCAAAACTCAGTCGCTGGCCGCCTTTGCAAGCCTAGTGGCCCTCGTCGGCACCCTGCCCTATATCGCACTTCAGTTAAAAGCGGTTTCCACCTCGTTTAGCGTGCTCACCGACGCCGCTGATGTGACCCATACGCCGCTGTTTGGCGATACCGCGTTCTTTGTCGCCATCGTCATGGCAATCTTCGCCATTTTGTTTGGCACCCGACACACCGATGCCACCGAGCACCACGAAGGATTGATTCATGCGGTAGCCTTTGAATCGTTGGTTAAGCTGTTGGCTTTTTTGGTACTCGGCGCTTTTGTCACCTGGGGCATGTTTGGTGGCTTAGGCGAGTTAATGGGCCACGCTGAAAGCCAGCTTGAACTTCAGCGCCAGCTTGCCAATCAGGATTTTGGCCAAAGCTTCTGGGCACAAACCCTGCTGGCGATGCTGGCGATACTCTGTTTGCCGCGTCAGTTCCATGTCGCCGTCGTCGAAAATATTCACCCTGACGATGCCACCAAAGCCCGCTGGTTATTCCCACTCTATCTGCTGGCGATTGCCTTTTTTGTCGTACCGTTGGCAGCTGCGGGTCTGCTGCTATTTTCCGAAAGCGGTGTAGAGCCCGACACCTACGTATTGGCGCTATCGATGGCCTCAGGCCATCAGTGGCTAACGCTACTTACCTTTATTGGCGGCTTCTCGGCGGCCACCGGCATGGTGATTGTGGCGGCGGTGGCCGTCTCGATCATGATCTCCAATGAAATCGTCATCCCGGCACTCTTCCGGTTGCGCTGGTTTGATACTAAAGCCCGGGATTATGGGCGCCTAGTACTACGTGCGCGCCGCTTAACCATTGTCGCAGTGCTGGCAATGGCCTACGGTTTCTACCAGTTAATTGCCGAGTTCACTTCGCTGGCGTCTATCGGCATGCTGTCATTTGCGGCTGCGGCGCAGTTTGCTCCTGCAGTGATTGGTGGGCTCTATTGGAAGCGCGGCAATCGGCTCGGTGTAGTGGTGGGCATGAATGCTGGCTTCGCCATCTGGGCGTACAGCCTACTCATGCCTGCCATGATTAATGCCGGTGTGCTACCGACGCTGTGGCTTGAAGGAGGGCCGCTAGGTCTTAACTGGCTATCGCCAACGTCACTCTTTGGTCTTAACCTGGGCGATAGCTTTACCCACGGTGTGATGCTTTCCCTTGGGGTTAACCTGTTCTGCTACATTTTTGTTTCGCAGGTCACCTCCCAGCGGGTGGTTGAGCGTATTCAAGCCTCGCTGTTCGTCGATAGCGTGGAAACGCGCCAGACCTCGGTTAACCGCCCTTGGACGGGGGCGACTACCGTCGGCGACTTAAAAGTGCTGTGTGAGCGCTTTCTTGGTGCGGGACAAGTTGACCGGGCGTTTGAAGATTACGCACGCCGTTCCGGTAAACCGCTGGACGATGGCACTCGCGCCTCTATTGATATTATTCAATTTACCGAACGCTTTTTGGCCTCGGTGCTGGGCGCCTCATCAGCGCGAATCGTGGTTAACTCGGCGCTTCAAGGGCGCGGCATTGGCATCTCGGATGTTATTTCCATTGTCGATGAAGCCTCCCAGGTACTGGAGTTCAACCGGGCACTACTCCAGGCGACTATCGAAAACATTAATCAAGGCATCAGCGTTGTCGACCAGAACCTTCGGCTAGTGGTGTGGAATCAGCGTTACCTGGAGCTATTCCGCTTCCCTGACCATTTGATTCGTGTAGGCGCCCCCATTGACCGCATATTCCGTTACAACGCCCATAACGGCGAATACGGTCCAGGTGACCCGGAAGAGCACGTACAGCTACTGCTCGACAATATTCGCGAAGGCCAACCCCACCGCTACGTGCGCTATCGCCAGGACGGCAGCGTGCTGGAAGTTCAGGGCAACCCCATGCCCGGCGGCGGCTTTGTGTACACCTATCAGGATATTACCCAGCAAAAGCGCATTGAAGAGGCACTGATTCGTTCGGAAAACAATATCCGTATCTATACCGACAACGTGCCTGCGCTGATTGCCTACTTTGATAAAGAGTGCCGCTATCTATTTACCAACCGCGCCTATGAACAGGCATTCAATATCGATCGTAATGCTGTCATTGGTCGTCGCTTTCAAGACGTACTGCAGATCAAACAGGCGGAAGAACGTGCGCCCTGGGTGGCGCGCGCGCTAAACGGTGGGCGGGTCAGCTTTGAAGTCTCCCTGCGGGTCAGTGATGCAATGCGCTATATGTTGGTCACCTACACGCCTCACTTTGGCGACAGCCAATCGATTCTGGGCTTTTTTGCCCTTTATCAGGATATTACCGAGCGCCGCCAGGCGGAAATTGCCCTTAAAGAGACTAATGAAACCCTTGAAGAGCGCGTACGCGAACGTACCCAGGCGCTCTCTGAAGCGAACGCGGCACTGCGTCAAGAGAACCGTGTACGAGCGGAAGCGGAGCTTGCGCTTCGCCAGGCTAAGCAGTTGGCCGAAGATGCTAACGCCTCTAAGACACGCTTTTTGGCCGCTGCCAGCCATGATTTATTGCAACCGCTCAACGCGGCACGGCTTTTCACCTCAGCATTAATGCAAAACGTGACAACTACCGACACCCAGCGCATTGTCGGTCACATTGATAACTCGCTGCAGGCTGCAGAGGAGTTGCTTAGCACCCTGCTGGATATTTCCAAACTGGATGCTGGCGCACTCACCCCCCGCCGTAGCCACTTCGCTCTATCGGACATATTCCGCCCTCTGCGTGCTGAATTCGAGGTAATGGCGGATGACCGCGGACTCGATTTAGAAGTAGTGCCAACTCAGCGGTGGGTCGACTCAGACCCACAGATGCTGCGCCGTATCGTGCAGAACTTCTTATCCAATGCCATTCGCTACACCCAAGAGGGCCGCGTTCTTTTGGGTTGTCGGCGCCAAGGCAACTGGCTTTCCATTGAAGTATGGGACAGCGGCCCTGGCATTCCCGAATCCAAACTCACCGAGATTTTCCAGGAATTCCGCCGTTTGGATCAGGTGTCACGCCATAAAGAGAGTGAAAAAGGCCTTGGGCTGGGGCTATCGATTGCTGATCGGATGAGCCGGGTTCTCGATCATCCGATTAAAGTCCGTTCAACGGTTGGGCGCGGTGCGGTTTTCTCGGTTAGCGTGCCAGTCGTGGCCGCTCGCGAGGCCAGCGATAGTGATCTCGAACCCCAGGCACGGCGCGGCAGCCATAAACTTAGCGGCACGCGAATTGTGTGTATTGATAACGAAACGCTGATCCTAGAAGGCATGACCGCCATGCTAAGCGGCTGGGGCTGCGAAGTGTTCACTGCCACCAGTATTGGTGGGGCCAAGTCGATTCTACGCAATATGGATGGCGACCCCGATGCTATCCTGGCGGACTACCACCTTGATAACGAAGTCACAGGATTAATGGCACTGGAAGCGTTGAGCGAGCGTTTTCAGGGGGCAGTACCAGGGATTGTGATAACCGCTGATCGAACCGAAGCCGTTGCTGAAGAGATTAAACGGGCGGGCTATCAACTGCTGTTGAAGCCCGTTAAACCCGCGGCACTGCGTGCCTTGCTTACCCGCACTTTACAAGCCAATCGCGCGGCGCGTTAAGCGCCGCGCCTGCGGGATTTACCCATCGGCTTATGCAGTTTTAAGAAACGACTTTGGGCGGTTCAACTTCCAGCTTCTGCGCAGCAATAACCGCTTGGGTACGGGAGTGCACGCCTAGCTTGCGTAGAATCGCGGTCACGTGGGCCTTGATAGTGGCTTCAGAGACACTAAGTTCATAGGCGATCTGTTTGTTCAGCAGACCTTCTGTCAGCATGTTCAGAACACGGAACTGCTGGGGGGTTAGCGATGCAATCGCCTCAGCAAAGCGCGATTCCTCTTCGCTAGTCTCTTCCAGCACATTAGCCAGCGCCTCTGGCAACCATACTTCACCCTGCAGGATTTCACCTACGGCCTCAGCAATTAGTTGTAGTGACGATGATTTAGGGATAAAACCCGATGCGCCGTAGTCAATAGCACGACGAACCACATACGGCTCATCACTGCCTGACACCACCGCTACCGGAATATCAGGCATCTGACCCCGCAGTTGAATTAGGCCAGAAAAGCCATGGGCTCCTGGCATGTGCAGGTCGAGAAGAATCAAATCAGCATCTGGGTGGCGATTCACCACATCCGTGGTGGCTTCCATGGTATCCGCTTCGACAATTTCCGCCTGGGGGGCTAATTGGCGTAACGCTTGTGTCAGCGCTGCACGAAACAGCGGGTGATCGTCTGCGACGATAAACTTATGAGCTACTGCCATGGATATTCCTCCGGTTCCTCGAGCAGCGGGGTGGTCTGCCGCCGCGACGCTAGGCTCTTACGGTTGTGAAGCATGGTACCCCATGGGCTTCAACATGCCCAAGCATCACATGCACAATTTATAATAGATCGTTCATACCACTAAAAACTTATGCTACTGAAAACTCATCTACATAAAAGCTCATATCTACAAAACAACAGTGCCGACCTACATGGGCCGGCACTGTTCACCTTAGGCTAAGAAGCCTATAACGGTGTCGCCATTACTGATTTGCGCGATGCTCAATCAGCTCATCTACCACTGATGGGTCGGCTAATGTGCTGGTATCGCCCAAGCCATCACACTCATTAGCAGCAATCTTGCGTAAAATGCGTCGCATGATTTTACCCGAGCGAGTTTTCGGCAAACCTGGTGCCCACTGAATAACATCAGGTGAAGCAATGGGTCCAATATCTTTACGTACCCACAACGTCAGCTCTTTCTTGAGTTCGTCTGTCGCCTCAATACCGTCATTCAGGGTGACATAAATATAGATGCCTTGTCCCTTAATATCGTGAGGGAAGCCTACCACAGCTGCTTCAGCGACGGCGCTGTGCGCGACAAGTGACGATTCAATCTCGGCGGTACCCATACGGTGGCCCGAAACGTTAAGGACGTCATCTACGCGCCCGGTAATCCAGAAGTAGCCATCCTCATCGCGGCGGCAGCCATCACCCGTGAAGTACATGCCATCGTAGGTTGAAAAATAGGTTTGGATATAGCGCTCATGATCACCCCAAATAGAACGCGCCTGCCCTGGCCAGGAGTCAAGAATGACCAAATTACCTTCGGTCGCGCCTTCAAGAATCTTACCTTCATTGTCGACTAGCGCGGGTTTAACACCAAAAAAAGGCATCGTCGCGGAACCAGGTTTAAGCGGCGTTGCTCCTGGTAGCGGGGCAATCATGATGCCACCGGTTTCTGTCTGCCACCAAGTATCTACAATCGGGCATTTTTCATTGCCGATAACGCGATAGAACCACTCCCACGCTTCCGGGTTGATCGGCTCGCCCACGGAACCTAACAAACGCAGGCTATCGCGCTTACTGGAATCCATCACATTATCGCCATGGGCCATCAGTGCGCGAACAGCAGTAGGGGCAGTGTAAAGAATATTAACGTTGTGCTTATCAACGATCTCGCCCATGCGTCCATGGGTGGGATAACTCGGCACGCCTTCAAACATTAACGTAGTGGCACCGTTCGCCAGCGGCCCATAAACGATGTAGCTATGGCCGGTTACCCAACCCACATCAGCGGTACACCAGTAAATTTCGCCTTCCTGATAATCAAACACATACTGGTGAGTCATCGCAGCATAGGTCAGATAACCACCCGTTGTATGCTTCAAACCTTTCGGTGCACCAGTAGAGCCTGAGGTATACAGAATAAACAACGGATCTTCCGCGCCCATCGCTTCGGCTTCGCACTCGCTGGACTGCTGATCAACGAGTTCATCAAACCAAATATCGCGGCCTTCTTTCCACTCAATCTCGCCGCCGGTACGCTTTACAACCAGTACGTTTTTGCATACATCGGTGCCTTCACGGGTCAGCGCGGCATCCACGTTCTCTTTTAGTGGCACATGCTTACCACCGCGCACGGATTCATCGGCGGTAATGACCAGTTTAGAATCCGACCCAATGACCCGTTGGGCGACCGCATCAGGCGAGAAGCCACCAAACACTACCGAGTGCACGGCACCGATGCGTGCGCAGGCAAGCATCGCCATCGCTGCTTCAGGAATCATCGGCATATACAGCGTAACGGTATCACCCTTACCGATGCCTAGTTCTCTTAATGCATTAGCGAGCTGATTGGTACGCGCGTAGAGCTCACGATAAGTAATGTGCTTGGATTCGTTGGGATTATCGCCCTCCCAGATAATCGCTGTTTGATCACCGCGTTTTTCAAGGTGACGATCCAAACAGTTAGCACTGACGTTGAGCAGACCATCTTCAAACCAGCGAATATCGACGTTATCACGTGCAAAGGAGGTGTTTTTAATTTTGGTGGGCGTTTTAATCCAATCAAGGCGCTTGGCCTGCTCGGCCCAGAAGCCTTCCGGATCGTCCATCGACTGCTGATACATGGCCTTGTACTTAGCGTTATCGGCCCAGGCATTGGCGGCGAAGTCGTCGCGCACTGGATAGACGTTCTGTTGATCGCTCATGAAATTGCCTCTGTCCGTGAAAATGCACTCTCTTGGAAAATGGTGTCGATACGATCATTTTATGTTTTTCATTGGCTTTGTCAGCCGTGTCTGGGCGTATCGACAGCTATTAATCTAGCCCTAGCATAAACCTCCTCGCACGGGCTTCCCTTTAGACATTGGTATTAACATTTTTTTCTTAAAAAACATATATTTAAAAACAAATTAGCATTAATCTTCGGGAGTGTATACCAAGGTCTTAGCGCAGTGCCGGCAACGGTAACGGCGTCCGTTTACCACTAAAGCATGACGTCGCGTAGTAAAGCGGTGGATTTGGCAACCACACTGATAACGATAAGGTGCCGCCTGTGACCGCTGAACATCAAACCGGTGGGTCACACTGGGGACCAAGCCAAACAGGTCGCGCATCACCGTTTTCCATTCACGACCATGGGGTTTTAAACGCGCCCCGTTTTCCAAGTGAAACACTAGCCAGTGGGCCATTTCGTGAGGGATCACCTCATCAAAAAAAGCCCGCCTGTTCTCATCCATCAGGATAGGGTTTAGGCGCAAACCGCCACGTCCTAAATGCGCCTGACCTGCTGAGGCGCCTCGCAAGTCAAACCATACCCTAGGGCGGGGTAACGACGCATTGACCTCCAGGCAGCGCTGCCACGCTTGCTCTACGCGTACCTCGGCAGCCTTCTGCAAATCAGCTTTTGTCATAGCGGATAGTTCAGCGGTAGGCCAAGGGGGCAGTGGTGTCGTCTTCATTAGTGATAAACTAGCCGTCATAGATAGATATTAATTTAGGCGCATGTTGATTTCGATACATGCTAACCGTTGATTACCGATTCGCATTGACGAGGCTTTACTCATGGCAGAGCGCAGTGACACGCCTGAAACCAACACGCCACCACAGCCACTGCTCGACGACGAGCAACTGGATAGACTGGATGACTTCCTTGCCTCGGAACAAGTGGACGAGGATGCGCTAGATCTCATTTCTGCCCATGGTTTTCTCGTCGCTCTGGCCGTCGCGCCCAGCGAAGTACCGCCCACCCAATGGTTAGCAGAACTGTTCCAGGGCGAACCGCGCTACGCAGATAATGCCGAGCGCGATGAGATTATCACCCTGCTGACCTTGCTGCGTGACAATGCCGTGGCGTTACTTGAGCAAGGCGGATTACCGGAGCTGCCTTTCGAGTTAACGCTGGGAGGAGAGCCCGCTGAAGATACACCTATTGGAGACTGGTGTGCAGGCTTTATGGAAGGTGTCTTCAGCGATGAAAGTGCTTGGTTCCAGGATGATGAAGAAGCCGCTGCAACGCTGCTGCTGCCGTTTATGCTGCTCTCTGGGCTATTCGAAGAAGAGCCCGATATGGCCGAGCTGGCAAAGGATCAGGCGCGCCAGGAGTCACTGGTGGCCCAGTTACCGGAACTGGTGCTTGATCTTTATCTGCACTACCGCGTGCCGCCGGAAACGGCCAAGCCCAAACCACGCAAGAAGACACCCTCTAAAGGCAAAAAACGCTAACGCTTATTTAAGTCGCGTTATCATGGCATCCAACACCCCATAGATCCACTCGCGAGCGCGCTGCCCCCAGGGGCGCGCGGCCCAAGCGACGGCGTCTACTTCCTGGCTGGCCGCAAAATTACGCTCAAATAACTGGCGTACTTCGGCTGCCAGTCGAGGATCAATCACCTCTTGATTGGCCTCCAGGTTCCAGTGCAAATTCCAGTGGTCGAAGTTACATGACCCAATACTTATCCAATCATCAATTAGCACAAACTTGGCGTGAATAAAGGTCGGCTGAAACTCATAAATACGCACCCCTGCTTTTAATAATGCCTGGTAAAAACGCTGACCCGCAAATCGAACGCCGGGATGATCATGCTTATCCCCTGGCAGCAGCAGCCGCACATCAATGCCGCGGCGCGCCGCGCTAATCAAGCGGCGGCGTAAGGCAAAGGTAGGTACAAAATAGGGCGTACACAGCCACACTCTTTCGCCCGCGTGGTTAACGCGATCATGCAGTGAATGGCGAATCGCTTGGTAACGATAGCCACGCGCTGACATCGCACGGCCTGAAACCCCATTAGTATGCACCTGTGGCTCACGCTGCTCAGGCAACACCCCACGACTACTATCGCCCTTTTCATTACGGGTTAGCCGCGAGCTCCACAGCCGTCGAAACAGCTGCTCCCAGTCAGCGACCACTGGCCCTTCAATACGTAGCGCAATTTCGTACCAAGCATTGAGGAACTCATCTACCGCACCAAAGCCACCGGTAAACGCCAGCACACCATCAATAACCACTATTTTGCGATGGTCACGGCTAAGATTAAGCGCTAAAGAGTGAAATCCTATAGGGTTAAAAAAGCGCAGTTGAACGCCGCCCTGTCGCAGGCGTTGGCGATCATCGTTGGATAGCCCCATCGAGCCGTAGCCATCCAGCAGTAAACAGACGCTAACTCCCCGCTGAACGGCGTTAATCAACACCTCGCTGACTTGATCGGCCAGCTCGCCTGACTCCATCAAATAGAGCTCTACCAGCACATAGTGCTGGGCGGCATTGATCGCTTCAAACATGGCTGGCAGAAACCGCGAGGCCTCCGGCAGCAGGGTGAATTGATTACCTTCTCGCCACACGTTGTGCATTCATACTCCTGACTAATAAGCGGATAGCCTTTAACGCGCTAGCGAGCGATGGACATATAAATCATAGCGGCTGGTTTTACCCTCCAGCGTATGCTGCGGAGCAGGTCCGGCAATGGGTGGCGCTTTGCGGGGCCGCTTTACCACCACCCGGTGGGTGGCCACATCTAGGGCGGCCTCAAGCAGCCGAGGGGCATCGTTATCATCCCCTGCCAACTCGCGAAATAGACGCATCTCCTTTTTTACCAGTGCTGACTTTTCGCGGTGAGGAAACATCGGATCCAGATGGATCACCTGGGGTGCGAAGTCGGCACTAGCGACAAGCGCCGCTAGAGCTTCGGCTGCATCACCATGACGCAGGGTCATACGGGCAGCAATCTCAGCGGTATCGGCATGGCGCAGCGCACGTGCCAAGCCATCTTCCAATAGTGCCGCAATCGCCGCAACCCGCTCAATTAACAACACCTGAGCACCTAAACCAGCCAGCACAAACGCATCGCGTCCCAGCCCTGCAGTCGCATCCACAATACTCGGTGTAATACCTTTACTTAGCCCACACGCCTTTGCAACTAGCTGGCCACGACCGCCACCAAACTGGCGCCGATGCGCAGCTTTGCCAGAGACGAAATCAACACTGAGCGGCTTCCCATAATTTGCTTCATCGCCTACCAGTACCAATCGCCCATCTCGCTGCGCTAATGCTAGCTGAGACGGCAGCGCTATTGCATCGACCAGCATCATGCAGGTTTTTTCCAGGCAACGTCGTTGCGTAGATAAACGGGCTGAACCAAGTGAGCAGCCTGGCCTAATCCAGCGGCAAAATCCCGCGCGCCTAACCAGGCCATTTCCTCTGCTCGCGGCTCAAGGTCTTCCAAATGCTGAGGCATGCTCACATGTACACTGGTTGAAAACCGCTCCCACAGCGTAAAACCGCTGCCAACGCCTACCCAGTCAGTTTCCCCACTTGGTAAACGTAGCGCCTCGGGTGCTAGCACGGCTTCGGCACTCATCGGCGTGATGGTATCTTTTAGGCAGTGCCATGTGGCGGCGTATACCTCACCCATGCGCGCATCTAAAGCAGTCACCACGTGGCGAAGGTGGTAGCGGCGATGGGCTTGGAGAGCGAGAGCCTCGAGCGTTGAGACGCCTAACAGGGGACAGTCCAAACCGAATGCCAGCCCCTGTGCAACGCCCGCCGCAATGCGCAGGCCGGTAAACGAACCGGGACCGCGCCCAAAGGCGACCGCATCAAGGTGGGAAGGAGAGAGCTGCGCTTCGGCAAGCACCTCATCGACCATTGGCATTAAGCGCCGCGTATGGGCGCGGGGCGTCATTTCAAATCGCGCCAGGCATTCTGTCCCCGCATCATCTTCGCGCAGCAGCGCCGCTGAACAGGCGCTTGATGAAGCGTCAAGGGCAAGCAGGTGTAACGGCATAGCAAGTAGCCACTCGAAAGAAAAGTTACGGCATTATACCTTTGTCATGCCACCACGACGATGGCCCGCCTAAGCGGGCCATCGTCAACGTTGTAAAGCGGTTAACTAATTCTTTTACCAGCTAAGAGCTTTTATCAGCTCAGGGTTTGTATCAGCTAAGGGCTTCTTTCACTTGGCGGGTAATATCCGTCACGCTGCCAACCCCTTCGATGCGGTGATACTGGGGGGCGCCCTGTGGATCCTGCGCCGCCCACTGCTGGTAGTAATTAACCAGCGGTGCGGTTTGGTCGTGATAAACCGACAGGCGATTACGCACCGTAGATTCTTGATCATCTTCACGCTGGATAAGCGTCTCACCGGTCACATCGTCTTTACCGGGCTCTTTGGGTGGGTTGTGCTCAACGTGATAAACCCGGCCAGAGGCCTGGTGAACACGACGCCCCGCTAAACGGCTAACGATCTCCTCATCGGGAACGGCGATTTCTACCACGTGATCCAATTTAACGCCGCCCTCTTTCATAGCGTCGGCCTGCGGAATCGTGCGAGGAAAACCATCGAACAGAAAACCATTTTCGCAGTCTGGCTGGCTGATCCGCTCTTTTACCAGGTCGATGATAATGTCGTCTGACACTAAACCGCCGCTGTTCATGATCTCTTTGACTTTCAGACCCAGTTCAGTGCCGTCTTTAATGGCGGTGCGCAGCATATCCCCGGTGGAAATCTGAGGAATCTTAAATTGCTCGCAAATAAACTGAGCTTGAGTCCCCTTCCCGGCGCCGGGGGCACCCAACAGGATCAAACGCATGGCACTGCTCCTTGAAGTTCTTGGTATGAAAAAAGAGTATTAAAAATGAGTATGAAAAATTCTATTACCTGACAATAACCGCGCCTTCAAGGCGACACAACTCCCCAAAAGCCTGAGAGACCCGCTTTTATTTCACTTTTTTTAAATTAAAACAGCTGGGTGCCGAAAAACTAACACTTTGGTCGCCCTTCAATCAGCCGGGCAAACACAAGCGGCGCCCAAAAGGGCGCCGCTTGTTAGACATCCATTTGATCGATTACAGCAGTAAACGACGAATATCCGTCAATACATCCGCCAGGAAAGCGGTGAAGCGTGCGGCATCTGCCCCATTAATCGCTCGGTGATCGTAGGAGAGCGAAAGCGGCATCATTAGACGCGGCTGGAAGGCACTGCCATCCCAGACCGGCTTCATTTGGGCTTTAGACACACCCAAAATAGCCACTTCAGGCGCATTAACGATCGGCGTAAAGGCGGTACCTCCAATCGAACCGAGGCTCGAAATAGTGAAACAGCCACCGGTCATCTCGTCACGCTTGAGCTTTTTGGTTTGGGCTTTCTTACCAAGCTCGGACATCTCCTTGGCAATCTCAATCAAGGATTTTTTATCCGCATTACGCAATACCGGCACCATCAGGCCATCAGGCGTATCGACAGCGATACCGATATGGACATAGTTCTTCCATACCAGCGTTTCACCATCACCCTTCAAGCTAACATTGAACTGCGGGAATTTACGCAGTGCAAAGGCACAGGCTTTGACCATAAAGGGCAGTGGCGTAAGCTTGGCACCCTGTGCTTCAGCTTCTGCTTTCATTGCCTTACGGAAATCTTCAAGCTCGGTGATATCGGCTTCATCAAACTGGGTGACGTGAGGCACATTAAGCCAGCTGCGATGCAGGTTGGTCGCACCCATTTTAAGCAGGCGCCCCATTGGCTTCTCTTCCACTTCACCAAACTGGCTGAAGTCGACTTCAGGAATCGCCGGGATTCCTGCGCCACCGGTAGCGGCGGCCGCGCCAGGCTGAGCTTTACCCTGATTGGCAATGGCCTGCTTCACATAGGCCTGCACGTCCTCTTTAACGACGCGTTCTTTCGGGCCGCTGGGTTTGACCAGACCTAAATCAACGCCTAGCTCTCGGGCCAGCATACGCACCGCTGGACCAGCATGCACTAGCTTGCCGTCACGCGGCTTGTGAGAAGCCATCTGCGCTTCCGGACTGGGCGTTCCAGCAGGAGACTCAGCGGCCTTGCTAGGCTTATCTTTTTGCTGATTAGCGTTTGCAGGTGCAGCTTTCTTCGGTGCCGCTTTTTTGGCACCCGCCACTTCCATATAGCCAATCACATCGCCTTCAGAGACGGTGTCGCCCTCTTTAACGGTCAGCTCAATCAGCTTACCTTTGTAGGGGCTAGGCACATCCATCGAGGCTTTATCAGACTCTAAGGTGATCAACGCGTCTTCTTCGTTGACCTCGTCGCCAGCGGCGACGCCGATTTCGATAATCGGTACATCAGAAGCGCCTGACAGATCCGGCACGCGAATCTCTTTGCGTTCAGGTTCGCCACTGGCGGCTTCCTGATCATCTTCTTCAGCCGCCTCTTCCGGTTCACTGCTGGACGGGCTAGCGGCTTGCTCTTCAGGTGCCTCTTCGCTCTCGTCACCGCCTTCACCGGCAATTTCCATCTTGCCGATGACATCGCCTTCGGAAACGCTGTCACCCTCTTTTACGGTAAAACTAACGATTTTACCGCTGTAAGGGCTTGGCACATCCATGGAGGCTTTGTCAGACTCAAGAGTGATCAGCGTATCTTCAGCTGCCACTTCATCGCCTTCGCTTACCGCGACTTCGATAATTTCAACGCTATCAGCGCCGCCAAGATCCGGCACTATGATATCAACCGTCTGCTTACCCCCGGCTGATTTCTTAGCGGCTGGCTGCTGCTCTTGAGACGGCGCTTTAGGTTGCTCTTGTTGGGCTGGAGCGGCTTCTTCCTCGGGTTCAGCGCTACTGCTTTCTTCGCTGCTGTCGCCACCACCTTCAACTTCCAACTCTACGATATCGTCACCTTCGGAAACGCTATCGCCTTCTTTGACCAGCACTTTGATGACCTTGCCACCTTTCGGGGCCGGTACATCCATGCTGGCTTTATCAGATTCCAGCGTGATCAGGGTGTCTTCTGCTTCAATGACGTCGCCTACTGACACCGCAATCTCGATGATTTCGACATCGGTATCGCCACCGATATCGGGAACTTTGATGATTTCGCTACTCAAGGTCGCGCTCCTTCCAAATCGGATCGAGCCGACGGGCAATCGCCCGCCGGGCAGCGGTTTAGCTAGTCAGCGGGTTAGGCTTATTGGCATCAATGCCGTACTTCTTCAGCGCTTCACCCACAAGCTTGCGATCAATCTCGCCCCGGTCAGCCAGTGCACGCAGCGCTGCTACCGTCACGAAGTAGCGATCTACTTCGAAGAAGTAACGTAGCTTCTCGCGTGTGTCTGAACGGCCAAAGCCATCGGTACCCAATACAGTGTAGTCACCCGGTACCCAAGCGCGCACTTGGTCGGCGTAGAGTTTCATGTAGTCGGTAGACGCGATAATCGGGCCATCGCGACCTTCCAAGCACTTTGTGACATGAGGCTTAAATGCCTCAGCATCAGGATTCAGGAAGGCTTCACGGTCCAACAGCAAAGCTTCACGACGCAGCTCGTTAAAGCTGGTCACGCTCCAGATGTCGGCGCCAATACCCCAGTCGTTAGCCAGCAGTTCAGCGGCAGCTTCTACTTCGCGCAGAATAGTGCCTGAACCGAGCAGTTGAACGCGGCCTTTATCACCCTGGGTTTCGCGCAGCAGGTACATACCTTTGACGATATCGTCGGTGGGTACGTTTTCTAGTGCTGGGTGCTCGTAGTTCTCGTTCATCACCGTGAGGTAGTAGAAGCAGTTCTCCTTATCGGTGAACATGCGCTTCAAACCATCCTGAACGATCACGGCTACTTCATGAGCATAGGTCGGGTCATAGCTGCGGCAGTTAGGAATGGTGGAAGCCTGGATCAGGCTGTGACCATCCTGGTGCTGTAAGCCTTCGCCGTTAAGCGTTGTACGCCCTGCGGTGCCGCCAACCATAAAGCCGCGCGCCTGCAGGTCACCCGCCGCCCACGCCAAGTCACCAATACGCTGGAAACCAAACATGGAGTAGTAGATATAGAATGGCAGTAGCGTGACGTGGTTGTTGCTGTAGGACGTTGCCGCAGCAATCCAGGCAGACATCGCGCCCGCTTCGGTAATACCTTCTTCGAGAACCTGACCTTTCTGGTCCTCGCGGTAGTACATGATCTGGCCTTTATCCACCGGCTCATACTTCTGGCCTTCGGCGGTATAAATACCTAACTGACGGAACATACCTTCCATACCGAAAGTACGTGCTTCATCAGGGATAATCGGCACCACCAGCTTGCCAAGCTGCTTGTCCTTGACCAAACCATTCAGTATCCGCACAAACGACATGGTGGTGGAAACTTCACGGCCTTTTGAGCCCACCATCTGCGAGGCAAAGGTTTTATCTTCAAGGGCAGGAATCTCCAGCGCGTCGAAGTCACTACGACGACTTGGCAGATAGCCATTTAAGCGCTCACGCTGCAGATGCATGTACTTAAGCTCAGGAGAATCATCTTCCGGCTTATAGTAAGGCACATCTTTTAGCTGCTCATCGGTTAATGGGATACCGAAGCGATCGCGGAATGTCTTAAGCGCCTCGTACTCCATACTCTTAACCTGGTGCGCTTCGTTGGCCGCTTCGCCATCGCCGCTACCCATGCCGTAGCCTTTAACGGTGTGCGCCAGGATGACAGTAGGCTTACCGTTAGTGGTATTAACCGCTTCGTGATACGCCGCATAAACCTTAAACGGATCGTGACCACCGCGATTAAGCTTCCAGATATCTTCATCAGAGAGGTCTTTGACCATCGCTTCAGTTTCTGGATACTTACCAAAGAAGTGCTCGCGAGTGTACGCGCCGCCGTTGGCTTTGTAGTTCTGGTACTCACCGTCGACCGCTTCGTCCATTCGCTTCTGAAGGATACCTTTCTTATCCTTCTCGAACAGCGGATCCCAGTGGCGACCCCATACCACCTTGATCACGTTCCAGCCAGCACCGCGGAAAACGCCTTCGAACTCGTCCATGACGCGGGAGTTGCCGCGCACAGGGCCATCCAAACGCTGGAGGTTGCAGTTGATAACGAAGATCAGGTTATCAAGGTTCTCACGGCCCGCCAGCGAAATAGCGCCCAAGGATTCCGGCTCATCACACTCGCCGTCACCCATAAAGCACCAGATCTTACGGTCGTGCATATCTTTCAGCTCACGGTGATGCAGGTACTTCATTACGTGGGCTTGATAGATCGCCTGAATGGGGCCAAGGCCCATGGAGACGGTGGGGAACTGCCAGTAGTCCGGCATTAGCCATGGGTGCGGATACGAGGAAAGACCATCGCCGTCGACTTCGCGACGGAACTTGTCCATCTGCTCTTCTGACAAGCGGCCTTCCAGATAGGAGCGAGCATAGATGCCCGGCGCCACATGCCCCTGGATATAAATCAGGTCGCCGGCAAAATCGTCTTTGGCGGCGCGGAAAAAGTGGTTAAAGCCTACGTCATAGAGTGTTGCCGATGACATAAAGCTAGCGATGTGACCGCCCAAGCCCGGGTTAGCGCGGTTATTACGAATAACCTGCGCAATCGCATTATAGCGAATCAAGGAGCGGATACGACGCTCCATGAACAGATCGCCAGGCATCGGTGCTTCACGATGAACCGGGATCGTATTACGGTGCGGGGTTGTCACCGAGAAGGGCACCTTCATCCCGTCCCGGCGCAGGCGATCCGCCAGGCGGGTCATCAGGTAGCGGGCACGATCTTCGCCCTCACGATCCAGTACCGATTCTAGGGAATCAATCCATTCCGTAGTTTCGATCGGATCGAGATCTTCTCTTGTCTCCAGACTCATAGAGGTCTCTCCGAATGACGATAAATGACAATAAGCCCCGCTAACCCGTGGGGCCTGGAACGGTGGCGGGTTTGTGATACCACCACGCGCCAACAATCCGCCAGCGAATGAACGCCGGGTAAGGGTTTTCGCTCTACATTCAACAAGCTACGTGCGTCTTGATGTAGTAAAGCTACACAAATGTCGTAAAAGTTAGCCTTTTGTATATAGGAAGATACCTCAAAGTCGCCACGCTGCCAATTCTGGCACAGTGAAAAAGCCTATCGAAAACAAACTATTGCACTGCAACATAAGCAATATCTAGAACATTCGTCGTAGCGACTAACTACCAGTGAAGTGTAATTAAACTACCGTTTTATTTATCCACTAATGAAGCACTTACTCAGCCCTAAAAGGACGAAGGCTGTATTTCTCAGCTTTTCCCGCTCGACGATAGTCGCTGAGCGAAATAGGCCCAATCAAATGCCGGTCCTGGATCCGTTTTACGCAAAGGTGCTACCCGTGCATGGCTGGTAATTCGTGAACGATCAAGTTGAGGGTAGCGGGACTTCAACCATCTTACGGCTTCAACCAGAGCTTTGTACTGGGCTTTCGTGAAAGGCGTTATGTCGTCGCCCTCCAGCTCAACTCCCACTGAAAAATCATTTAGCGCCCCTCGCCACTGCCTATTAAGCCCATCCCACCAACAAGAGCGCCCTGCATGCCAAGCACGCTGGTCGGTATCGACAAACTGAATACACTCACCGTTGCGACGTATTAGCAAATGGGCTGAGACCCTTAAATGAGCAATCTCAGCAAAAAAGGGGTGTTCGTCTACCACTAGGTTATTGGTAAACAGCGCTTCAATGGCATCACCACTAAATCTTCCTGGCGGAAGGCTGATTGCGTGGATCACTAGCAACGAGACTTCGCCCGAAGGTCGCGCATCATAATTGGGAGAGACGACTTTGCGTGCACTCTCCCACCAGCCGTCTAGGGCTTGCTTTTGTTTCATGCACAACGTCTCCTCTACCTTAACGCTCTTTTTCACTACAATGCCGGACACACTCGACGATATTCAGAGAACTCACCGCCATGCATGATCAAACTGCTCTTGCTGAAGAAGTCCGCACCAGCGCTGTTCGCCTGTTGGCTGAAGATGTTGGCTCGGGTGATATTACCGCGCAACTGATTCCTGAAAATCAGTGGGCCACCGCAGAGATTATTACCCGTGAAGCCGCCATACTATGTGGCACATCCTGGGTAGATGAGATATTTCGCTGTTTAGACAGCCGGGTCAACCTAAGCTGGCAAGCAGCTGACGGCGACCCGCTTGAACCTGGCCAGTGCTTTTTAGTGCTAGAAGGCCCCGCGCGCGCGCTACTAACCGGTGAACGCACGGCGCTTAATGTGCTGCAAACCCTTTCGGCTACCGCCACCGCCACCCGTGCATACGTTGACCTGATCGAAGGCACCGGGGTGCGTCTGCTCGATACGCGTAAAACACTGCCCGGCATGCGTCTGGCACAAAAATATGCGGTGACCTGCGGCGGCGGCCACAATCACCGAATAGGCTTATGGGATGCCTTTTTAATCAAAGAGAACCACATCGCTGCCTGCGGCGGTATCAAGGCAGCGGTGGCTCAGGCGCGCAAATTGGCGAGTGACCTGCCCGTTGAAGTGGAAGTAGAAACCTTCGAAGAACTGGATCAGGCATTGGCAGCAGGTGCCGACATTGTGATGCTCGATAACTTTGCTATTGAAGATTTACATGTCGCCGTTGAGATCAATGGCGGCCGTGCCATATTAGAAGCGTCTGGCAATGTTGATGCCACCACCTTACGAGCGATTGCCGACACTGGTGTTGACTGTATTTCCAGCGGCGTACTGACCAAGGATATCGCTTCAATTGATCTATCAATGCGCATTACCCGCAGCTATAGCGTGTAATCGACCGAGTTTTATAAAACAATTAGGTTTCGACAGCGTTCAATGGTTTGGAGAGTCGATAGCGCTTGAGCGACTCTCCGCTGCGCTCAACCCACTGCTCGCCCAGGCTCTCCCAGCCGCGGCGTAGCAGGCGCTCATAAAGCACCAGACTTACTTCCATCTCGACCCGCCCAACGCCCTGCTCTAATAGCATGCGTTCCGCATGCACCAACAGCGTAGTGCCAATACCTCTCCCTGCTAGAGAGGGCCAAACGTATAGCGTTTCAATTCGGCCATCGGTGACATCCATCTCCAAAAAGCCGACACAGCGGCCATCACAGGTCGCCACCAGGGTGGTATACAGTGCTTGGCGCACTGCCCAGGCGCTTGCTTCACGAGGTAGTGCCTGGGCCCAGGCACGTCGTTCAGCGAGCGTGTAGTGAGTGGCTGCCCCTTGCATCACTGCGTGGTAAAACACTTCCGCCTGATCGGCCGCGTCCCGCGCCAGCGCCGCGCGATACATTATGCGAGCCTTTGCAGCCGGCACCTTATGCTCTTCGCTATTTGTCATGACTTACCTCTGAGCTGTTCAACCATCATTCGTTGATGCGCATTCAAACACGCCTTCTCCGGTCATGTCTTATTTGATCACCCTGGCCTATCGGGCTGCTTTATACTACGCCCACTAATCCTCGTAAAAGGCAGTGTGATGGAGCCTAGTCCTGGCAGCGAACGCTTTTCGCTGACGCCCATAGGTCACGTGATCAGCGACTACCCTGATAAATTTGGTATCCCGCGTCAGCCAGGGCTTGCCCCCGCCGCGAACGCCCGGTTGGTGCTCGCTAAACCATATAACGACCCGCTTGCGGTGCGTGGTCTGGAAGCCTTTAGCCATCTGTGGCTGACGTTTATTTTTCACCACAGCCCTGAACGCTGGACACCGCTGGTAAGGCCACCCCGTTTGGGGGGAAATCGTAAGGTAGGCGTTTTTGCCAGCCGAAGCACCCATCGACCCAATCGACTGGGACTATCGCTGGTGACCCTAGCAGGCATTGACATCCAGCACGGTGTGTCTCTACAGCTACAGGGCTGCGATCTGGTTAGCGGCACGCCGGTCGTCGATATCAAGCCCTACCTTCCCTGGGCCGAATCCCGCCCCGATGCCCAGGCTGGCTTTGCCCCGCAGGCGCCCGCCCTGATAAACGTCAGCTTTCATCCCACCGCGCTGGCGTTTGTTGCCAAGCGGCAGGACGGTGCCACGCTATATGCGCTCATCGAGCAGGTACTTAGCCAGGACCCAAGGCCCGCTTATAAGCAAAAGGAGACTAACGCCGACAAGCTTTATGGCGTGCGGCTGCGGGATGTAGACGTAAAATTTCGTGCGCACCAAAAAGACGAAGCCACCACCTTAGAGGTGATGGCTATCGACATTTACTCTAACCGATAGTAACGGATGCTCAGGCTGGAAAGGTAATACCCAGGCGGCGGCCAACTTCTTCGTATGCTTCAATCACGCCGCCCAATCCCTGACGGAAGCGATCTTTATCCAGCTTCTCACGGGTGTTGGCATCCCATAAGCGGCAGCCATCAGGCGAGAACTCATCACCGAGCACTACCTCACCTTTGAATACGCCAAACTCAAGTTTGTAATCCACCAGCAACATATCGCCTTCAGCGAACAGTGCTTTGAGGATGTGGTTAACCTTAAACGTTAACACCTTCATTTTGGACAGTTGCTCTGGCGTGGCCCAACCAAAGGTTTCCGCCAGCGACTCGTTAATCATCGGGTCGCCCTTCTCATCGTTTTTCAGGAACAATTCAAAGGTCGGCGGGTTAAGCGCAGTACCCTCTTCCACGCCAAGACGTTTTACCAAGCCACCAGCGGCAATATTGCGCACCACACACTCTACCGGAATCATCTGCATCTTTTTGACCAGACTTTCCGTATCAGAGAGCTGCTTTTCAAAGTGGGTCGGAATACCCGCTTCCTGCAATCGCTCCATAATGAACGCATTGAAGATGTTATTAACCATTCCCTTACGGGCGAGCGACTCTTTTTTCTTACCATCAAAGGCGCTGGTGTCATCGCGAAAATGCAGTACCAACAAATCAGGATCGTCAGTGGTATATACAGATTTCGCCTTACCGGCGTAGAGTTCTTGGCGCTTTTCCATGGGAGCTCCGAAAGGGGTCAAGGATTAATAAATTAACGTAAATAGCCGGAGACACGCTCAAGCAACTCGCGCTGATCAGCAGCGCTAAAGCGCCTTTCGCTGGCATTGATCGCACGCAGAATCGTTTGGTCGCCGTTACTCTCTAAGGCAAGGCGAATTTCTTGCGACATCTTGCGCACATCCGAACTAAAGACGATTTGTAGCGGATTGCGATTGCGTTCTTCCAGGGTCATGTACTCAACCAGGAATTCGTGCCCACTGGGGTCGGCTGCCAGCAAATCACGCTGGCCTTCCTGGGTGAAATCCAGCTCAAGATAGTGGTTCAGCTCGGCCCAGACACGATCAATAGGCTGGGGGATAACCACTTCCCACTCATCACCCTGCTGGCGAACCTGTATTGTCTGCTCACTGGTCAGGCGCTGAGCGGTCCACGAAGAGGAAACGCTGGCAGACGCACTACGCGAACTCAAGTGGCTTTCCAATGCATCCAAACAGCTGGTCATGACTTGCCCGCCGCGCTCACAGCGCACTTCACTACTACCTGCGCGCAAGGCACTTTGTAGACGCAAGTCAGCTTGGGAGGTGACGATAATACCCTGAGAAGCACTACTTTCCTGAACCGCTAACTGACGGCTACGCACAAACTCTTCCAACTGGGGCCAAACCGTTCCAGTATCGGCAGCGACCACTAACCACGTTTGGTCACCCACTTGGCGACGCTCCACATATTCAGGCTCTAAGCCGCTACCGATCGTCAATGACTGCGGCGGGCGAATATCAGCCGCTTCCTGAAGACGAGGCCCTTGACCAGCGATTTGAGGAATGGGCAATGCATCCCGGTAGCGCTGTGTATTGCGAGTCTCAGGCAGTACCAGAGGAGGCGCCGGAGCGGCTTCGGTATAATCCAGGTTACGGTCGTGGTAATAACCATCGCGCGCGCAGCCTGCCAGTGTGACAGCCGTTGCGAGTGCTAGCGGTATCCATTTAAGCGCACGTTTTTTAAGCACAGAGCTCATCAAGCCACCTTAAGTCAACAATTCAGTTACCCAGCCCTCTAAATTCGAGAGCCGGGTAGCAAAGGGGTTCGCGCCGGGTTACTCCTCTACGACGCCCGCCAGCTGCAACGCTTCGCTGACCGTAGCGTGGTATTTTTCCGACAACCAAGTCAGCGGTAAGCGAATACCCGCGTCTGCGTAACCCATACGATGCAACGCCCACTTCACCGGAATAGGATTTGACTCTATCCCCAGGTTGGTATGCAGCGGCATCAAACGTGTATTAATTTGGTGTGCCTTATCAGCATCGCCCGCGACAGCTGCCGCACACAGATCATGCATGGCCTGTGGTGCAACATTAGCCGTAACGGAGATATCACCATGCCCACCCATCAACATAAAGTCGCAGGCAGTGGCGTCGTCACCAGAGTAGAGCATGAAACCACTACCCTTAAGACGAGTGATTAGATCTTCAGCACGCTCTAGGTTCCCCGTGGCATCTTTCAGGCCGATAATATTATCCACTTCAGCCAACCGAAGGACGGTCTCATTGTAGAGATCAGAACAGGTGCGGCTCGGCACGTTATACAGAATAACCGGTAGCTTGCTGCCCTCGGCGACTGCTTTAAAGTGCTG
>JAMCZP010000253.1 GCA_023485185.1 Gammaproteobacteria bacterium | reverse complement strand
GGCTGGCTTAAAGAATGTCGCCGCATCGCCACACGCTATGAAAAGCTGGCAAGTAGCTTTAAGGCGATGGTATGCGTGGCGTGCATCGACCGTTGCTTGCGAGCCAACTTTTCGTACAAAACCTAGTGTTAGCTGGCGCTGCTGGTGTTTACGGTTTAACCAGTTCTGCTGAGCGATTAAGAACGCTCAATCAAACAGGCCTTGAAGGCATTACCGATCTTCAGCAGATTGACCAGCGCGTCAGTCAAACTATCCAAACATTAGAGCCAGCAGTGCGTAATCCTCGTCGCGCAGACCTCGATGTGCTGGAAACTCAATTAACCACTATGAGTGCCGATATTGAAGCATCCTGGCAAGGTTACACCGCGCTGCGTGAGGCGGGAGGCGGCATTCAGGATGGACTGACAGCTCATCTGGCGACCTTTATCGAAGCATCCGATATTGCGTTTGTCGCCATTCGCGACGGCAACGGCTTCGCCGCTTTTGAGGCATTTAATGACACAGTACAGCCTACGTCTGCAAGCATTAGTGCCACGATTAATTTGCTCGTTGACCAGGAGCGCGCGGCAGCCCAAGCATTAATGGAAAACGCGGAGCAGCAGCAACAAGCGCTCCTATATGGACAGTTAGGCGTGCTACTGCTTGGTATTATGCTAATGATTGGGCTGAGTATGGCGGTACTGAAGTCGCTAATTAAATCGCTCAATGAAGCGCGCCGAGTCACGTTCCAGATTGCTGCGGGTAACTTGGCTGATCGAGTGACCTTGAAGCGTAATGATGAGTTGGGTGAACTGCTTAGCTCACTTGAGACTATGCGAGCGAGCTTATCAGGGCTGATCACCGAAGTCGGCAACAAAGTCGATGTGGTCACGCCTGCTTCAGAGCATATCAAACAGCAGAATGAAGACTTGGCATCGCGTACCGAGCAGCAGGCATCGTCGCTTCAGCAAACGGCCTCTAGCATGGATCAAATGACCGCGACTGTGCAGCAAAATACCGAAAACGCGCGTCAAGCCAATCAATTAGCCATGCAAAATGCCACGACCAGTCGTGAAACAGGAGAGCGCATGCAAGCGCTTGTTGAGCGTATGGAGCGTATTGCTGATAGCGCTAATAAGATGACCGATATCATCAGCGTGATTGACGGTATCGCTTTCCAAACCAATATTCTTGCTCTCAATGCATCAGTTGAAGCGGCGCGAGCAGGCGAGCAAGGGCGTGGGTTTGCCGTAGTCGCCAATGAGGTGCGCAACTTGGCAGGGCGCAGTGCTGATGCTGCTGGCGAAATTCGCCGTTTAATAGACACCTCATCTCAGGAAATCAGCGGCGGTGCCCAGGCAGTCAAAGAGGCCGAAGCCGCCATTGATCAAGTAGTCACGCAGGTCATGAAAGTTAGCGATATCATGGAGGAGATAAGCACTGCCTCAGATGAACAGAGCAGTGGTATCGCCCAAATCAATACCGCTGTCTCAGAGATGGATCATGTGACGCAGCAGAATGCGTCCAAGGTGCAGTCGATTTCCAGTGCTGCACAAGATCTCACCCGTGAGGCATTAGGGCTTGCTAACGTTATTGCTGCGTTCCGTTTGGAGGGTGCTGAAGATGAAAGCAGTGAAACAGCCCGCGGGCGTTTGCTTAAGCAAGCTGGGTTCAAGCATGCTCCCGCACTAGCAGTGGAGTCGCCGCAGGCACTAGCTGCGCCTCATCATCGCTCCCCGCAACGCACTGCCCATGCGCAACCGACTGAAGAGGCGTGGGAAACGTTTTAAGTCATCGGCGCCAGGGAAGGCGCAACTCCTCTTCCTTTCTACTCGCTACATCTATCCTCTGTGCATCTAGTCTCTGCGCAACGCTCATGCCACAATCGAAGGCCTTCGGTTTCACACTAGCCCACGGCCTTTCATAAGGTGGGCTGATTAACAATAGAGAGTAGAGGACGCCATGCCAGAGTATCGCTCACGTACTACCACCGCTGGCCGCAATATGGCCGGAGCACGCGCTCTATGGCGCGCAACCGGTATGCAAGACGGTGATTTTCAAAAGCCGATTATAGCGGTAGCCAACTCCTTCACCCAGTTTGTGCCGGGCCATGTTCACTTAAAAGACATGGGGCAACTGGTCGCGCGGGAAATTGAAAAAGCGGGTGGCGTGGCGAAAGAGTTCAATACCATTGCGGTAGACGATGGCATCGCCATGGGCCACGACGGCATGCTCTACTCGCTGCCCAGCCGTGACCTGATTGCCGACAGCGTTGAATATATGTGTAACGCTCACTGCGCCGACGCACTGGTGTGTATCTCCAACTGCGACAAAATTACCCCTGGAATGCTGATGGCTGCCTTACGCCTCAATATTCCGGTTATTTTTGTTTCCGGCGGCCCCATGGAAGCGGGTAAAACCAAGCTGCTCAACCACGGGCTGGATTTAGTCGATGCCATGGTGATGGCCGCTGACGATAGCGTAGATGACGAAACCCTTGCCGAAGTAGAGCGTAGCGCATGCCCCACTTGCGGTAGCTGTTCAGGTATGTTTACCGCTAATTCGATGAACTGCCTGACCGAAGCGCTTGGCTTAGCGCTGCC
>JAMCZP010000353.1 GCA_023485185.1 Gammaproteobacteria bacterium | reverse complement strand
GAACATGACACTGAGGAATAGTGCGCAAAAATACCGCTATTACAGGGCCTTTGGCCGCAGCAGCGGCAAGGGCGCTGTTATCATTAATACGCAGGTCGCTGCGCAGCCAAATCAACTGCCGTTTCATAAGCTTTCCTGTCATATAGGGTCTCCTGCGGCACAAAAAAATGGCCGGTCACCGAAGGGCGAACGGCCATGATGAGAGGCGCTGATTAGAGCACGCCGGATTCGCGCAGCAAGGGCCGTAAACGAGCAATTGCTTGAGGCAAATCATCGCCTAGCATATGCACCGGGCTGTTGCGCAGGTCGGCTTCGCGTAAGCGAGCCACCTCACCGCATACACCGATAGGCACATTCAACATCTCTGCGGCATTGGGCAGCGCGTGCAGGATGTAGCTATCGCTCTCCCGCTGGCCGCTGGAGAGCAGCACCATGGAGGAGTGCAGACGAGCCACGGCCTGGGGCAAATCCTCTAACGGCAGCGAGTAATCAAGCATCTGTACACGATAACCCTGCTCACTGGCCATCAGTGCCGACATCAGCACCCAGAGAGGGCCTGGGTCATCAGGCATGGCATTCAGCAGAATCAAGGGGCCACGAGTGGTTTGGTTGGCATAGTGCAAGCGAATGCCAACTTGGCTGCGTAAAAAAGCCTCCAAGGTACGGCGTACTAAATAGTCCGCTTGAACGGCCCACTTTGCTTCTAAACTTAAAATAACCGGCTGCCAGAGTTCGTTGATCGCAACGCTTAATGGATAAAGCGCCAGGCTCTGATGATAAAACGCCTCCAGCTTGGGTAAATCTAAAGCTTCAATCGTGGTTTGCAGGTGCTGGCGCTGGCTAAACCAATCACCCGCATTGGGAGTGGGGGTTTCAATCGTTTCTGGCTGGTCAAGCAAGTCAACGACCTGACTGACCGGCACACCACGATTGAGCCACTGAAGGATACGTTCGATACGCGTAATATCGTCTTGGGCATAAAGACGATGGCCTTTAGGGGTACGCTGCGGGCGAATTAACCCGTAACGTCGTTCCCAAGCGCGCAGAGTGACCGAGTTCACACCCGTCAGACGAGAAACTTCTCGTATGGGGTAGAGCGGTGTATCGGGCGGGTGGCTCGCCTTGAGACTCATGGGCGCCAGTACCTCGTGTTTAACGTAGTCTTAGTAAAAAAAAGTCTTATTAACAACAGTGTTGTCGTTGGCAGCGCGGCGCTGCCGGTGTCCCTCAGCGTCCGCTGCGACGAAAATAATGCATGTTCCATGTGAAATTGCCTGATAAAGAGCCAAACATTAGCATGATACTGTATGCCCATTTGTACAACTTGTCGCTACTCGGTACAACCTTTATAAGAATCCTTCTTACGCTATAAAATTGATATGCAATTAAACCGACCGCCCTATTAGCGCTTCTCCCAGGCGGTGACCCGATAGCCAGGCATCTTCAACACGACCTTCGCGAAAGCTGTCGCCGCATAGAGCCAAGCCGCTCTCACTGTACAAGAATGTGTCTTTATAAATGTTAGCAGGCTGGGCATAGCGCCAGCGATGGGCACCCATTTCAATTAGGTTAGGTAATGCTACCGATGCGGGAAAGAGACTTTTAAGTGCGGCTAACAGTTGCTCTGCAATCGTATCGGCGCTCTGCTCTATATGCGCTTCGCTCCAATCGAGCTGCGCTAGCAGGCTAACGCTTTCAGGCTGTTCCGCGCGCCCTGGTTTCGTTTGATTGCGGGAAACAATATTCAGCGCTGGGTGCGCTACCCGTGCCATCTGCCAGTCTGAGGTAACACCGGGTATGGCGGGAAGCGGCGCCTCAAAAATGGCCCACGCTGCCCAGCATGCCCGCTGTTTGCGCTTTTCACACGCTGCGGCAAGCGCGGTATCCCATGGGGCGACTAAGCGCTGGGCTTGGGGCGGCGGCGCGCTAATAACGACCTGATCAAAAGGGCCATAGGCAGTATCATCCCTCGCTAACAAGACCCAGCCTGTAGCGGTTGGCTTGAGAGAGGTGATAGGCATGTTGGTCATTAGCGTGACGTTGGGTAGAGCGGTCAGCGTATCTGATAAATGACGCGTTAAAGCGCTCATTCGTGGCACACCGGTGTAGCGGCGTTGGTCATCGTTATGCGTGTGCCAGCCACTTGAACTAGCCTGATAAGTACTGGTTGGCCAGCGGGCGATGCAGCCAACGGATAACCATTTATCCACGGCGGATTGAAAGTCGCCATTGCGCACGCTAAATGCTTGGGCACCGAGATCAAGCGTTGCGCTAGGCCTGCGTTTGCTCGACATTCGCCCGCCTGGACCTCGCGCTTTATCAAAAAGAGTGACTTCTACACCGCTATTTGCCAGCGATTGGCCGCAAGCAAGCCCGGCTATGCCTGCTCCTATAATGGCAACAGAGTGATTAGTAGAAAATATCGGTAGCTTGCTCGGTGTCAACATGATTCCTTGAGGCGCTTAAAAGGGATTAAATTAACCCAGATATACTTGTATTGTATCAATTGTGTATAGGTTTAGTACAGTATGTCTATTGCTTTGCCGGTTTTTCCGGCTTGTTGGTGAATAACCCAAGGCGGCTCCATAAACGGTATTAACAGGAGTGACACCATGCGCGTATTAGTGACCGGCGGCAGTGGTTTTGTCGGCCAGCGGCTATGCCGACAGTTGAAGGAACAGGGCCACGAGGTGCAGGTCGTATCCCGCACTCCTTATAAAGTGCGAGAAAGTCTGCCAAACGGCTGCGATATTCGTGAGAGCGCCCAGGCTTTTATTGATTCACCGCCGGATGCGCTAATTAACCTGGCAGGTGAACCGATTGCTGCCAAGCGCTGGAGCGATGAGCAAAAAGCCAGGCTGATTAACTCGCGAGTGGCGGCCACGCAACAGCTGGTAGCACTGTGTGAACAGCTCAAGCAGAACGGCCAGCCGCTGCCGAAGGTCATGGTGTCGGGTTCGGCGATGGGCTATTACGGTGATCAGGGTAAGCGCGTGGTGAGCGAAGAGACTATGCCCAACGATGAGTTCGCGCATCGGTTGTGCAAACAGTGGGAGGCAGCCGCCAAACCGGTAGAGGCTCTGGGGGTGCGTTTAGCGATTTTACGTACCGGGTTAGTATTAGCAGCGGGCGGCGGCAGCCTGCAGAAGATGTTGCCACCGTTTAAGCTGGGTTTAGGCGGACGTTTTGGCAGTGGCGAACAGTTTATGCCGTGGGTTCACCGCGACGATCTTGTCGCGGCGATCCTGTTTCTTATCAATGAAGAGAGCTTGAGCGGCGCCTTTAATGGCAGCGCACCGCACCCGGTCACCAATGCCACGTTTACCAAAACCTTGGCTAAGCAGCTCAATCGACCCGCTATTTTCCCTGTGCCCGCTTTTGTATTAAAAGCAGGCTTCGGAGAAATGTCGCGGCTACTGCTCACCGGTGCGGATATGCGCCCTGCACGCCTTGAAGCGGCAGGGTTTAGCTTTAAGTACCCCACCCTCGACAAGGCGCTTGAGGCGATCCTTTAAGCAGTCGTGATTAATGATCGGCGTCGACGGTGATGATTACGCGCACCGAATCAAGCCGCAGGCGAGTATGTTCGATAGCCTCGCTAAGTGCTTGGCGCTCATTTTTTAGCGCATCGATTTCAGCGCTGCGCACCGCCGGGTTGTGCTCGGCTAGCGCGGTCAGGCGGGCAAGCTCTGCGTCCAACTGACTGCGCATGCGCGCCTCGGCGTTTTCGACAATGCTGGGTAGCTGACACTCGGCCTCGCCTTCGCCCTGGGTGAGTAGCTCGCGCAACTGATCGTGGCGGCTTTTAATCAAATCCCGCGCCAGCGATTTATTGACCTTCTGCAGGTTCTTACCCAGGCCTGTGAAGGAGATTTTGCTGGTCAGGTTAGCCCCTGACTCATCCAGTAACACACGCACGGCGGTGGGCGGCAAGAAGCGGTTTAAGTGCAGCTTTTTGGGCGCCGGGCAGTGGGTGCGGAAGATCAGCTCGGCCATCAATCTACCGCCTGGAATGGCATCGTGGCGCAGCAGAGCAAGCGCCGAATTGCCCATGGTGCCATCCAGCACGCGGCCCATCATTTCACGCAGCAGCGGGTGTTCCCAGGAGAGTCGCTGGATATCGTCTCGCGCCAGGGCTTGGGAACGGCTCAGGGTGGCGGTAAAGCCCTCTTCGCCTTTGACCAAGCCAGGCAAACCATCAAGCATATGCTGGCTGGGCTTGAGGTGCATAAGCCCTTTGCCAATCTCCTGGCTATCTACCCCGAAAATATCTAATGCCCGTTCAAGGTAACGCGGTAGCGCGGCGTCGTCGTCCAGCTCACGCACAGCGTCGATGACCTGCTGGGCGCGCACTGGGCGACAGGCGTTGAGTTCTAGCAGCCGGTTGCGGCCGGCATCGTGTTCAGCCAGTTTGGCGCTAAACAGTGTGCGCGTTTCGGCAATAATCTCTTCAAGGGTTTCGTCATCCAGCAGGGCGTCAGCCAAGGCGTCACCAAAGGCTTCAAACAGATCACTACCGACGCCATGGGGGGCGCTGAACGCGTCCATGCCTTCGTGATACCAGCGCAGCAAGCGTTCGCCAGGGCTGCCCTCAAAGGTCGGAATATGTAGCTCAATGGCATTGCGCTGGCCGATACGATCCAAACGGCCGATGCGCTGCTCCAACTGGTCAGGATGCTGGGGCATGTCGAACATGACCAAGTGACGGCAAAACTGGAAGTTGCGCCCCTCAGAGCCAATCTCCGAGCAGACCAGTACCTGTGCGCCCTCTTCTTCGTCGGCAAAGGCGGCCGCTGCACGATCACGCTCTACCAGAGAAAGGCCTTCGTGGAATACCGGCGCATGATAGCCGCCGAGCACCCGCAGCCCTTCGGCAAGGCCTTCGGCGGTGGCCCGATGGTGGGCAATCACCAGCACTTTATCGTTGGCAAAGCCGCTGTCACTGTCATCGCTCAGCTTTTCAAGTAGCCAGTTAACTCGTGGGTCAATATGCCACCAGGCTTCTGTGTTGAGCGGGTCATCGGTGAGCTCGCGATACACTGCATCGGGATAGATCAGCACATCAGGGTGATCCATACCGGTCTCGATCAACAGCTCATCAAGGTAGTCTTCGTCCCGCTCCAGGCGGCGCATTACGCGGCGATACGCCGAAGGCAGCGCAAGCGGGGCTATGTTTAAGCGCCGCTCAGGGAAGCCCCCGACGTGACGGCGGCTGTTGCGGAACATCACACGGCCAGTGCCGTGGCGATCCAGCAGTGCTTCGCTAAGCTGGGCGCGAGCAGTGTCTTGCTGCTCTTTACTCGCTTCATCATTGCACAGGGTGGCCAGCAACGCTTTACTGTCCCGGTCATCAGCTACATTGGAAACGTGAGCGCTGGCAGCAGGATCGCCCGGCAGAGCGTCTAACGCATCAATAGCGCGAGCGACGTCTGTATAGTGGCTTTCTTCAGCTTTGAAGCGCTCCAGGTCGTGGTAGCGCTCTCCATCTAGCAATCTTAGCCGGGCAAAGTGGCTCTTAATACCCATCTGCTCAGGGGTGGCGGTGAGTAGCAACAGGCCGGGTATTGCCGCAGAGAGCTGCTCAACGCACTGATAGCCAGGGCCACTGCCGTCCTCACTCCAGTCGAGGTGGTGCGCTTCATCAACAATCAGCACATCGAACTGGCTGGCCAGCGCCTGCTCTTGACGATGCGGGTTAGCAAATAGCCAGCCTTGGCTGGCCAGTACCAACTGAGCGCTTTCGAAGGGATTGGCGCTGCCGTGGGCTTGGCTTTGCGTCTCATCTAATAGAGAGACGTTGAGCGAGAAGCGCCGCAGTAATTCCACCAGCCACTGGTGAGTGAGGCTGTCGGGTACCAAAATCAGCGCGCGCTCAACGCGCCCATTGAGCAGCAGGCGATGAAGAATCAGACCCGCTTCAATGGTTTTGCCAAGGCCTACTTCGTCTGCTAGCAGTACCCGTGGGGCATGGCGGTTGGCGACTTCATCGGCAATATAGAGCTGGTGCGGAATTAAATCGATGCGCGGGCCAGAGAAGCCCAGTGCACTGTGCTGCTCAATACGCTGATAGTGGTGCAGGGTACGAAAACGTAGGTCAAACCAATCATTGCGGTCTACCTGTCCTGTCAGCAGGCGGTCACGAGCCTGGTCAAACTGCATGGTGTCTGCAAGCTTGGCTTCTGGCAGTTCGCGCAGATTACCCTCGCTGTCTTCACCGATATAGGTGATCAAGCCGCGGGACTCTTTGCTGTCGTCGACGATCATCTGCCAGCCGTCGGCGGAAAGCACGCGGTCACCGCTGCCGAACATGACACGGGTGAGCGGGGCTTGGCGGGTATTGTAAGTACGGGTTTCCTGACTGGCACTGAACAAAATGGTAACGCTACGGGCGTCGCAGTTAAGCACGGTGCCGAGCCCAAGCTCAGCTTCGCCGTCACTAATCCAGCGCTGGCCGGGAGAAAAATCGCTCATGATGCCTCGGAGGAGTCTGCAAAACGGGTCGACTGCCGCCGGGGAAAGCACCGGCGGCAACAGGGCGGGGGATTCTAACGCAAAGCAGCGAGGGGATTAAGGTGTATCGGCATCAATCTTGTAACCAGCGATCCAGATGGGCGCGGGTAAGCTCGCCCACATGCACATCCAAGGTATTCCCCTGGCCATCAAACAGCACCGTAGTGGGCAATCCAGGTGCTTCAAAAAGTACCATAAGTTGTTGATTAGGGTCGCGCAGTGCATAGCGAAAATCGAGCTGCTGCTCATCTAAATAACGCACCATAGGCAGTAGGTCTTCGCCCTGATTGGCCACCACCACACTGACGCCTTCACGCTGGGCAGCCTCTTCGAGCAGCGGCATTTCACGCAGGCATGGCGGGCACCAGGTAGCCCATAGGTTAACGATGATACGTTCGCTGTCTGCTGCCAAGGCAGGCAGATGAACTTCATTGCCGTCCAGATCTTCAAGGGTGATATCGGGCAGTTCGCTTACCGCAAAGCTGTTGCCCAGGGGGGCTAAGGTCGCGACCACCAACCACAGGCTAGAGGCGGCAACGAGCATCAGCATTGCACCGCCCATGGACAGCAACCGAGCACGTAGTGTCCAGGCGGTCCATACCAAGCCTGCTGCCATACCCCACAGGCCGTGGTAGCCGGGCTGCCATAGCTTGAGTGCTTCAAGTGGGTCGGCGCTATAACTATCGAGATGAAGTATGATATGCCCCGCCCGTGCGCCAACTAACCAAACCACGATGAGCCCGGTAAACCAACGCTGCTGAACTGGACGTGGTAGCCCTAATAAATAGCGTGCGCTAATGAGCAGTAGTAGCGCGCAGCCAACGGCATAGAGACGGGGCAGCGAAATTAGTAGCGGGCCGAGAGCAATCGCGTTCATGGGTTTCCAGTTCTGGTTTCCGTTCAGTCTTACAATACGGGTTTTTAATTCAGGTTTCCGGTTAAGCATTCCGTGAAACGGGTACACTGGCAAACCTTACCATGCGAGCTGAAAATTACGGAGACGTTATGCCCCCACCCGCTTTCGATAAGCTGCGCGCGTTAGCCATCGGCTCCCAAGCGATTGGCTTGATACTCATCATTACGCTGGAAACCATGATGGGTGATGCGGCCCGTCCCTGGCAGGGGGTGGTGCTTGCCGCCATGGTCGCCACCGCACTAACCATCGCGCTAGTGCGCCTTTACCGCCGTAATCTTGCTCGCAAGCGCTGGGCCGAACGACTGGATGACAATGATAATGACGAAGCCTAGTGCTTGCCGTTGGCCTCAATGGCTGTGTTTACTGATGTTGTACGGTTTGTTAGCCGGTTGTACCCATGCGGTTGTCCGAGAGCATCACACTGCGCTTACCTTACATGAGGCACGAGACACTTGGCTGGGCGAGCAAGTTCATCAGGTGCTAGCTGAACGGTCAGAGCCTGATGGCTTTGCACTGCTTGCCAATGGGCAGGAGGCCTTTGCTGCCCGCGCAGGCTTGATCCGTCAGGCGGACCGCGAGCTGGATATTCAGACCTACTTGCTGGGTGATGGGCAAACCACTCGCTTGATTTTGGCACGCCTGCTGGATGCCGCTGAAGAGGGCGTTCGGGTACGCCTGTTGGTTGATGATATCGGCGCTATTGGTCAGGGCGACCGCTTAGCGGCACTGGCGAGCCACCCGCGTATTCACGTGCGCGTTTACAATCCGCTAGCCGCTGGGCGTGGCCATATCGTGACACGGGTGTTGGCGTCAGTGGTTAATCCCGCTCAGCAGCATCGCCGAATGCATAACAAATTGTGGGTCGCCGATAACAGTGTTGCTATCGTGGGTGGGCGTAACCTGGGCGATGAGTACTTTGATGCCAACGATTCGCGCAACTTTGCTGATTTGGACTTTGTCACCATTGGCGAGGTGGTGCCAGAGCTCTCGCGTAGCTTTGACCTGTACTGGAACCATGGCCTTGCTCAGCCAATAGAACGCTATCACCAAGTAGACGGTAACGCCTGGCAAACGCTAAAAAGCGACCTTGAGTCCTGGTTAGATGATAACGCTGACTCCGAATACTTTACTGAGCTACGTCGCCAGACGCGCACCGCACCGCCGTGGGAAACCTTGCATTGGGGAGAAGGGCTGGCGCTATGGGATGCCCCAGGCAAGCTTGCGTCTGGAACTCCTGAGTGGACGGACACCCTGCTAGGTGATTTGACCGATGCAACGTCACTTAACCAGCGGTTAGTGATTATTTCTGCCTACTTTGTACCCACAGAACAAGGGGTCAAATACTTAACCGAGCTAGCAGATCAGGGCATCGCCGTTGAAATTATCACTAACTCTCTGGAGTCGACTGACGCCGCTGTTGTGCATGGCGCTTATGCACCATGGCGTGAAACACTGCTAGAGCATGGCGTAGTGCTATATGAAATGCGCCCCGAGCAGGAGGCGGTTACAAGTGATGACATGCGTGTGCCCGGGGCCTCAGCATCAGCACTGCATATCAAGGCGCTAAGTTTTGATGATCAGCTGTTTGTGGGGTCGTTTAATGTTGATCCGCGCTCTATCTACTGGAATACCGAAATTGGCGTGTTGGCGCGCAGCGAATCGCTTATGCAAGCATTTAATGAATTGGTGGCAGTTGGCCAGGATCCATCGCTCAGTTACCGAGTCGAATTGACCCCAGAGGGGGAGTTGAACTGGCACTTGGAGCGCGACGGAGAAATGGACGTTTTAACCAAAGAGCCAGGCAGTCTTTGGCTTCATTTCAACGCCTGGTTAAGTCATACGCTCAGGCTAGAGCGCTTGCTGTAACGTTTGATGCAAACTAGCGTTAGAAACGGACGCTTGTGTTTTTGGCGTTCCAGTTCCAAATTAGTAGCAGCCTTAACGTTTGACCGCTGAGGCACACTAAAAAAGCACAATCTGTTATCTCATTGGGAGCGACAAACAATATGATCAATAAGCGCGCATTAGCCACTGCTGTGGCGGCCTCAACTTTGGCAATGACTGGCCTGGCCCAGGCAGAGGTCAAGGTTGGCTTCTTAGGCGGTTTTACGGGTGGCATTGAGAGCTTAACGCCGGCGATTTTTGAGGGTGCCCAACTGGCTGTTGAGCAGGTCAATGAGCAAGGCGGTATTTTAGACGGCCAAACACTGGTCATGCCCTCTGGCGACACCACCTGTTCCGATGCATCGGCTGCCTCTAACGCTGCCGACCGTATGGTTAACTCTGAGAATGTCACTGCCATTGTTGGCGCGCTATGTACAGGTGCTACCATCGCTGCCGCTAACAACGCGGCGATTCCTGGTGGCGTGCTGATGGTATCGCCTGCCTCGACCGCACCGGCGGTATCAGAGCTTGATGATAACGACTTGGTCTTCCGTACGGTTCCTTCAGATGCTTTCCAAGGGGAAATTCTAGCTAAGCTGCTGCTGGATAAAGGCATCGATGCTGTCGCGGTGACCTTTGTCAACAACGACTATGGCCGCGGCCTGTCTGACGCCTTTAGCGCTGCCTTTGAAGCGGGTGGCGGTGAGGTAGCTGAAAATCTGGCCCACGAAGATAACCGCGCTGACTATCGCTCGGAGCTAGGCTCGCTTTCCGCTAGCGGCGTCGAAACGCTGGTCGTACTTGCTTACGCGGACACCTCAGGTCAAACGGTGCTTCGCCAGGCCTATGAAAGCGGCATGTTTACCCAATACGTAGGCGCGGATGGCATGGTAGGCGACAGCCTTATCAATGCCATTGGTGCTGATGTGCTGGACGGTATGATCGCCACTCGCCCCGGCAGCCCTGACCTTCCCGGCACTGAAATCTTTATCGAAGCCGCTGAGGCCGCTGATTTAGACCCAAGTGCCGTATTTGCGGCCCAAGCCTATGACGCCGCTTTCCTGATTGCGTTGGCAATTGAGCAAAACGGCAGTGCTGACCGTGAAGGCCTTTCTGAAGCTCTGCGCAGTGTTTCCAGTGCACCCGGTGAGATTATTCTTCCCGGCGAGTGGGAAAAAGCCGTTGAGCTGATTGCCGCAGGCACCGAAATTAACTACGAAGGCGCGTCTGGCTCTCACGAGTTTGATGAAAACGGCGACGTCCCCGGCGTAGTGGTAGAAATGGCGGTTGAAAATGGCACCTTTACCAGCAAAGGACAGGTCGATCTTTAAGAAAAGATTTTAGCTTGGGTGAGCTTGAGCTAAGGGCGGAATCAACCCGTAGGGGGGCTTTTGTCTGTGCCGGAAAGTGTTCCTTATCTTTCCGGCATTGATGCATTCATGGCTGTCCGATTACAAAAGTAGCGGCCAGGCGGCCCCGTTTAGAAGTGTTCTGTCCTATTTTAAACGTTTTATGCGCGATAAAAATCACAAGAACGAATGCTGGCAAAAAATTAACTTCGAACTTTTAATGTCTGTTGCTGCTTTAGCAACGTTTATGAGATAAGTTGGCTCGCGCTTAAGGAAAAAGTTTATATTAAAAATGGAAGTGATAATGACAGACTTCGAAAACGCTCAGATAATTTGGGAATATATGCGTTTTGAGCAACCGCTTAAAAAAGCTGACATTATTATCGGTCTTGGTAGTTCCGATGTTCGCACTGCTGAGTGGTCTGCAAGTTTATATAATCAAGGGTGTGCGCCTCTCATTTTATTTACAGGTGCTCGGGGGAGAACGACGCGGGAGGCTTTTGCTGATAATGAGGCAGATGTATATGCAAAGCGTGCGCTAGAGTTAGGCATACCTGATGATGTCATCTTGAGGGAAATAAATGCAACTAATACTGGTGAAAATATTGTCTATTCATACAAGTTACTACAAGAAAAATTCATTGATGTAAAATCACTCATCCTTGTCACGAAGCCATATATGCTACGCAGAGCCTATGCGACATTTATGAAGCAATGGCCTGACGATATAAAGCCTGATATTCAATGTTCTGCTATAGATATTTCACTCGGTGAATATTGTAGCGATGAAATGTATCCATTTGATTATGTCGTTAATGTCATGGTCGGCGATCTGCAACGAATACAAGAATACCCAAAACTTGGTTTCCAGATTGAGCAGAAATCACCTGAAGAAGTTGTGAAAGCGTACGATACGCTCATCAAGCGAGGATATACAAAACACCTGCTATAGTGGAAATCTATATGTGCTTAAAGAAATTAAAATCAATCGATTCTTACGAAAGGCTACATGGGGTTACTTGTTTATCCACCGTGCGGCCGCAGTTATTTAATGTAAGATACTCAGAATAAGTAACGCTGAAATTGTATTATTTCCTGAGTCGGTCGGGGTTGTGCTGTTCGACGACTGGTTCGAAACGCAGTAATGCCCGACTATTACCAACTGGGCATTTTTTGATGGCGTGCCAAGCATACCACCTCGCCGGGTGCTGCTCTTAAGGGTAGAGCCCCACGTTTAAGGGGATGATTAAACTGATGAGTTATAAGCCCCCGTTTACCATTACCTCCGATATTCTCAATCTGGTCGCAGAGATCAGCGAGCAGGTGGGTAGGCTTAATGCCCATGCACTGAATGCTTCCCCGCAGTTGCGCAAACAAAACCGCATCAAAACCATCACCGGAACGTTGGCGATTGAAGGTAATACGCTTACCGAAGAACAGATTACCGCGATTGTGGACGGTCAGCGGGTGATGGGGAGTGTGCGTGAGTTGGCTGAGGTCAAAGGGGCGATTCAGGCTTACGATGCCTTACCAAGGCTTCAGTCTGATAATCTCGACGATTTACTCGCCGCCCATGGCTTGATGATGTCGGATGTTCTGGTAAATGCGGGGACGTTTCGTCATAAAGCGGTGGGCATTCACAAAGGGAATGTGGTGCATCATATTGCTCCACCTGCCCATCAGGTATCTGGGCTAATGGCGGATTTAACCCATTGGCTAAAGCAGGCTAAAGACCATCCTTTAATTACCAGCAGTGTCTTTCATTACGAGTTTGAGTTTATCCATCCTTTTAGCGATGGCAATGGTCGAATGGGGCGCTTGTGGCAAACGCTGATTTTGTCGCAATGGCATCCGCTGTTTTTATCATTACCGTTGGAAAGCGTTATCAAAGATAACCAGCAGCGCTATTACCAAGCGCTTGAACAAGCTGATCAGGAAGCCGAGAGCACGGCTTTTATTCATTTTATGTTAACGGTTATCGCCCAGACCTTAGCTCAAAACGCCCCTGTAAATGCCCCTGTAAACGCCCCTGTAAATGTCACAGAGCTTAAAACGCCTGAAGCGATCATTGCGTTAATTCAGCACAACCCCGCGATCACTCGACAGCAAATAGCCGATACGACAGGAAAGGACATACGCACCATTGGACGTGCTATAGCCAAGTTACAGCAAACGGGCAGATTGAAAAGAGTGGGGTCAGATAAGTCTGGTCATTGGGAGATTATCAGTGAATGAACCCCCCATTCCGCGCGATTTTCGTTATACGCGGGCTGGTTGTGAACGAAACTTGTTGCTGACCCAAAGCGCGCCATCTCTGGCGCGCCGGGTTTAGCTCGTAGTTTACACCAGGCTTGCCTATCAGCCGTGGCTTTTGATCTTTTCGGGCAGCAGTCCTTTGGGCGCAAAGCGCAGTACCATGGTAATCAGTAAGCCAATCACCAGTACCCTTGCCTGTAGGGCGCGGCTATCCATATTGCCAGGTGCATCCCAGCCGAACGTGCCTTCACCGAATGCTACGGCTAACTGCATTAAAAACAGCGCCAGTGGCTCCGACATAATCCAGATGATATACACCGCGACGGCGCCAAAAATGGTGCCCAGGTTATTACCTGGCCCACCGAGAATCACCATCACCAATACCAAGAAGGTATGATTCAGTGGCAAGTAGCCTTGAGGGTCGAACAGGCTGTTAAAGGTACCCAGCATACCGCCACCGATACCCATCAAAATGCAGCCCAGCACGAAGATTTCCAGGCGGCGCTTGTTGATATCTTTACCCATGGCCGCCGCAGAGACTTCGTTATCGCGAATCGCCCGGATCATGCGTCCCCAAGGGGCGTTGTAAGCGCGATGGAGCAGAAAGAAGATAGCGGCAATGACGACTGCCGTGACCGACAGGTAGATCGCGCGGGCCAGGGTAAAACCCAGCTCGGAAGGGCCGGGGGTCGGCCACGGCAGCGGCGACACCGTCGCGGTGCCGCGGGTTAACCAGTCCGAGTTTTTCAAAAACGCCTTGATGATTTCAGCAATGCCTAAGGTCGCAATCGCCAGATAGTCGCTGCGCAGTCCCAGGCACACATGGCCGATAAAGTAGCCAACGCCGCCTGCAAGCGCGCCGCCCACTATCCAGCCGGTCCAGGCGGGTAGCCCAAAACCACCTACAAAGCCTGCACGGGACTGGATCTCGCTGGTCACTTCACGTAGCAGGCTGATGATGACTAAATAGAGTACCAGCGCCAGAATCACGGCGATAAAGGTGCGCAGCT
>JAMCZP010000061.1 GCA_023485185.1 Gammaproteobacteria bacterium | reverse complement strand
TCAAGTTATGAAGGTTGAGTATCCCCAAAAATACAGATGCGTAGTACCTCCACTTTTCCTCATCTGGGCTGATATCATCAGCGGGAGTGGGAGGTAAATTAGAGATCTTTGATATATTCCTATAAAAATGTAATCAGTACTGTTAAAATTGGAGGAAATGAAACAAATCCCTCGGAAATATGTGTAAGCAACAAAGACAGAGATCTACTTCATGATAGGTTGAAACACAGTTGCGGAAAAATCAGCCAGGAACATCGGCCAGATGTAATGGCAAACACTGCAGCACCCATCATCAAAAGCACATTAGGTCATACTATATTCGAAAGAATATTAGATAAATGCTCTACTGGAGAGCATCCATACATAATTTATAGGAATATATCAAAGATCTCTAATTTACCTCCCACTCCCGCTGATGATATCAGCCCAGATGAGGAAAAGTGGAGGTACTACGCATCTGTATTTTTGGGGATACTCAACCTTCATAACTTGAAGGCAGCCGCATTCAAAGATGAAATGGACGGACGGCTCTTTCACATGGTCATGCCCGCCCGCAATAGTGGAAAAAGCTTCCACAGATCTACAAAAGAATTAAAATATCATACAGAAGTCGTGAATGGTTACTTTCATGAAGAAAACCCAAAAAAAGGCGCCCCAATCTCGCCAGAGTTCTTTGGCTTAATGTGTCTAAGGAATCCAGACAACATACCCACAAAGGTCTTGCCGGTTAAAAAGATATTAAATAAAATGGACACAAAAAAAATTCATGCGCTTACTAAACCCGAATTTTCTGCATTCAGCCAATCTTCGTTTGATGCCATGATAGAAACAAAAAAAGTGCCAGTACTAGTGAAATGCGAAAATGGAAAACTTGGTATAAGATATAGCAGCAGTAAATTGCGAGGCATTACTACGGAGGCTGAGAAAGCACTTCATTCATTTAAAGAGCTTATGTCAAATAACTACCTGGATACTCACCTAAACCTATCACCGGGTGACCTAGCAATAATAAACAATCGTTTCTGCTTGCATGGTAGAGGAGAAATCTTTGGGACACAAAAGTTTGATGGTAATGATAGATGGATGTTACGTGTTTATGGATATAACAAGAACAGGTTGAGCAAAATCAACTTTGATGATCAACAACAGCATGTAATGCTTGTGAGGTGAAAAATGGATATAGTGAATTGGGAGGAAGAACTTCATAATTTGCTATCTAAGCTTGATACTCAAGATGAGGCTCATGATGCCTGCCACACTATAAGAGTAGTAGAAGCGGCAAAAACAATTCTTTGTGAGGAAGGAGGCGATCCGTTCGTGGTGATAACCGCATGCTACTTCCATGATTGTATATCGCTACCAAAAAACGATCCAAAAAGGAAGTTGTCCTCAAAACTCTCTGCCGAAAAGTGTATTGGCATTCTGAAAGAAAATTTCAATGACTTCCCGCAGGACTTCTATAATAACATATACCATGCAATACACGCACATAGCTTTAGCGCAAACATACCCCCAAAGACATTGGAAGCAAAAATAGTCCAGGATGCGGACAGGTTAGATGCTTTAGGAGCAATAGGTTTGGCACGCGTATTCTATATTGCAGGTTCAATGGGGCAGGCACTTTGGGATGAGTTTGACCCATTCGCCCTACGAAGAGAAGTCAATGATAAAGTATTTGCACTTGATCACTTCCAGACAAAACTTCTTAAGCTTCCTGATAGCATGAACACTACGAAAGGGAAAGATCTAGCTAAAGATAAATGTAATTACCTTATTGATTTCCTTGAGAACCTTTCAACGGAGCTAAACAGAAACTCACTCAGTCATCATGAAGCACAAGAAAAATTAATGGGATGGAAAAATCAATGAAACAAAGAATTATAGACTGTTGCTTCAAAAAATACAGAAGCAAAGAGGAGATGGAACAAATCGCCGTCAGTGCCATGGAGGCAGATTTATTGTCGGGAGATTCATCATTGGTCAATGAATATGAACACAAAATCATTAATGTTCTAGGGGTAAGTAGAGCAATCGCTGTGTCATCTGGTACAGCAGCTTTGCATGCATGCATTTCGGAAGTCATTCAAAATGGCGATGAGGTTCTTGTTCCAGTAATCTGCGTCCCCATGACTGTGTGTGCCATTATAGAAGCGGGAGGGGTTCCTGTTTTTTATGATTGTCAGAAAATGTCGTTCAAGCCTAACTTAGAATCATTGGATAAACTTTCATCAGCTAAAACCAAAGCATTGATTACTGTCTCAATGTGGGGTAATTCTGCAATCGATACTTCTATTATCAATTTTGCTAGGCAAAATAATTGGGTGGTCATTGAAGATTCCGCGCAAGGCCTTGGAACCAAGAATGAGATTGGTTATGAGGGTTGCGTCGGCGACCTTGGCTGCTTTAGCACACATGAATTCAAGCTAGTTAGTACCGGAGAGGGTGGATTTGTAACCACGGACGTTGACCATCTCTATGAACGTGTCCATAGCTTTACTCGCATTGGCTTTTCACAAAAACTTGGCGGCTTTGGGTTTAGATCTGGTTTAAATTACAAGCTGTCCGGGCTGCAGGCCCTTTTAGGAGCCCAGCAACTGGACAAACTTGAATACAATCGAAGAGAGAGAGTTAAGGTCAATGTACTGGGAGGAATGCCTTGAGAATATTCAGGCATCGGTATTTGGAAGAGTTATATACAGATTTAACATAAGCAAATATCAATACAACCATTACGCAGCATGCTTCTACATTGAAGAACCATCGCAAAGACTGTCCAATTATATAGCTCAATCAATGAACGACAACGGGATAGGTAACGATATCCATAGATATAGACAAGGGCTAATAGTGGAATTTCCTTTCCTTAAGAAATTCTATTCTATGGATAGGTATAAAAAAGATGTACGTCTAGACTTTCCAAATGCTTCCCAAATCATGGATGGATTAATCACTCTCCCATGCCATGATGAAATAAGCAAGGAAGGCATAGAAACAGCATCGCGCGTAATCAAGAACATATTTAAATAAGAGGCATTATGTTAGCTCAAGCAATTGTGGCCAACCTCCTATGGGGTATGATGCCGCTATACTATTACTTCCTTGGTGACATCAGTCCTGTACTTCTCCTCTCTTCTCAAGTGACTGGAACATTTTTGACCTTGGCTTTATATAGCTATATTAGAGGAGATATTATTTTTTCAAGCAACGCATTGCAACACTTACCAACCGCGTTGTTAATCTCATGCAATTGGATATTCTATATGATAGCGGTACTTAGCGGCCGTGTTTTAGAGGCGAGTTACGCTTACATGATCATGCCAATTATCACAGTCATAGTAGGTGCGATAATTATAAAAGAAGAACTTACATGGCTGCATAAGATTGGAATACTAATATGTTCACTATCTGTTGCCGTGGATGCAGTCTCTGTAAAAGCTTTCCCTCTTCTAAGCTTTTTTATAGCCCTCCCCTTTTCTTTGTACGTCATTTTCCACAAAAGAAGAGGCACAGCAGACGTTATTGGGTCATTAAGGAGCGAAACTGCTTTGATGACACCTATTATTCTCCTCCTTGGGGCACTTCTACTTTCACCTTCAATGCTAGTCGAAGTGAGTTATAAAAACTGGGGTCTGCTTTTAGCCATGGGTATAGTGAATGCTACCCCGCTACTCCTTTTTGTGAAGGCAAGTCGAAAATTAAGGGCTGTAGAACTCGGAGCTTGCCAATTTATCGCACCTATTACAGCTTCAATTTTAGCATTAGCACTATTTGATTCTCACATAAATATTATTAGGTTTATCTCTTTTATTGGCATGGCAACTGGTATGGGACTTGTAGTTTTTGCACGTTCAACCACCTATGCAGAAAAGAGATGAATACCCATGCATAACCTATAGGAAGTGCGTATTTTTCCTATGAACGAAATATCCTTGGTAGCTCCTCCTCTAACAGCTTCAATAAAAGATTTGTTTTATTTGCCATATTAGACTTTGTGGCGTATACCGCATAAAGGTTTACAGGGTAAGTCCAATCCTCAAGTATTGACAACAAGCTTCCTTTTTTCAAACAATCTCTGCATGCTATATCTAATGCTGTAGCAATACCCTCTCCCGCTTCTGCAAATGATACCAGCAACCTTTCGCTATCGGCATGAGTTCCTTCGCCCAGGTCAAAGAAGACCAACTCCTTAGTTTCAGGATCTTTAAGCGACCACTGATTTCCAGTAACACAATGGCTATAGTTAATGCACTTATGCTCTATCAGTTCTCTAGGGTGAGATGGCATACCCACTCTGCTTAAATATAATGGACTTGCAACTATATATGTATTGAATTTCATTATAGATTTTGCAAAGTAACTGCTATCCGGAAGCTCGCCAATTTGCAGAGCTATGTCTATGTTATTTTTGACTAAGTTGTCGGCAGCGTCTCCTAGAGATATCTTAAGATTTAACCCAGGGTAATTTCTCCTCAGTTTTGAAAGAACTGTATACATCTCTTCGCGATCAAGAATGTATGGGATCTGAATATTAACGTTACCCTCTGGCTTTTGATGTGATTCAAGATACTGACAAGCTTTTTTAGCTTCTTTAAATATCCTTTCAGCATGAATATATAGGGCTCTACCGGCATCATTGACTTCAAAGCTTCTTGTTGTTCTATTTATCAGCCTTGTATGATATTTTTCTTCAAGCTGTTCAATATTTTTCATCACACCAGCCCTAGACATCGTTAGCTCTTTTGCGGCTTTGCTAAAACTCCCTGATGTAACAACATAGTAAAAAACAAACAATCTACCGACATCCTTCTTAATGTTGTTAGGCATTCCTATCTCCATTTTGCGAGTTATGGTGATTTCTGGTGTAGGGAAGCAGGTTGAAGGGGTGGTGTATCCTGTTGGTTGATCACCATGACGATCACAACCAACAGAGGAGGATACGCCATATCCAAGTTTAACCTGCACGCTCTTTCACAACCAGAAGTAGCCAAAATGACCCCGTTGCACGAGCTGATCCGTCAGGGGGCCTGTGATCTGATTGCCCGGGCCGTTGAGACAGAACTGGAAAGCCTGTTTAAGCAGTATGAAGACATCAAGTCACCGGATGGCCGCCAGGCAGTCGTGCGCAACGGACATCTGCCCAAACGCACCATCCAGACCGGTATCGGTGACTTTGAGGTTCAAGTGCCTAAGGTCAGAGATCGTAGCGTTACCGGTATTCGTTTCAACAGCCAGTTGTTGCCGCCGTACTTAAAGCTGGCTCAGAGCCTGGAGGAACTCATCCTCTGGCTCGGTAATCCCCCCGAAAAAAACCAGGGTGCTCAAAAGTAAAATTTTCCGTAAGCTAAACGCTGGGAGATTCTGCATGAAAAAATCATGTTTTTCTGATAGCCAAATACTTTCAATTCTCAAGCAAGCCGAAGGCGGTGCACCGGTTCCAGAACTATGCCGTGAACAGGTCATTAGCTGTTAATGAGCCGCCAATCCTACCTCTCATTCATTACGTTTCGTAAAGTATCCCTGACCAAATCTTCATTATTCATAATCACTGTATCTCGCTAGCCTTTCCTTAGTAACAAACCCACTAAGGAGAGATTCCAATGACATCAAATACAACCACGATCCCTCGTTTTCGCCCAGGCGTGACCGCCCTAGGGTTGCCTTTGCTTTTCATCGTTATGTGGAGCTCTGGCTACGTGGCTGGCAAAGCAGCCCTGCCATTTGTCGGCCCATACACCATGATCTTTCTGCGCTTCGCTAGTGCCGCCCTGGTTTTACTCATGGTCGCCGTTGCAACACGCGCACCGTGGCCAAGAACGTGGAAAGAGGTTGGCCACATTGCAGTTGTCGGGCTGCTGATTCAAGCAATGCAATTCTCGGGGCTCTATACCGGGATCAATCTCGGCGTGAGTGCGGGTGTTTCGGCGCTGATCGTCGGCACAATGCCCATCTTCGTTGCACTTGGTGCCAGTGTTTTTCTTTCTGAACGCATAAAGCAACATCAATGGGTTGGGCTTCTGATTGGTCTAGCAGGTGTTGTGTTGGTCGTTTCGGAAAAATTCTCTTTTGGAGAGGCAACGATCGGGGGTTATATCGCGATTTTCTTCGCCCTACTTGGCATCACGTTGGGCACGCTTTACCAGAAGAAATTTTGTACAAGCATGGATCTACGTACGGGTGGATTCATTCAACTGAGTGTCGCAGCAACCTTTGCGTTTATTGCAGCTCATACACTTGAAGATATGTACTTCCAAGTCACGCCTACTTTCTTATTCGCAACAAGCTGGATGAGTCTTGTGAACTCGATTGGAGCCATCAGCGTGCTTTACGTCATGATTCGTCGTGGCGAGGCAAGTAAGGTGGCCAGCCTCTTCTACCTCATACCTGGCATGACCGCCATGATGGCTTTTGTGATTCTCGGCGAAACGCTTCACCCGTTAGCCATGATTGGCTTTGCAGTTACCGCTTGCGGGGTTTATCTGAATAACCGCTAGCCGTTTCGCCTTGCCCCAATCACATAGCGCATGGCACTTGGAGAGACGCAACTCCTGCTTTCTGTTGTTCAGAAGAGTTCCAGCAGCGACGAATAAGCTGAATCAGCCACTCTACTTGGGGGGACTCGACGTTGGCAGCGGTTTTAATGCTGATTCGAACGTCCGGCAGCGCCGGGAGTTGTTGCACATTTATCGGGGAGGCGAGCCCATACAGTGACGGGATAAAAGGGAGAGCGCTCACACCCAGACCCGCTTTGACAGCTGCAAGTAAATCGCCTAAATCACGCGCCTCATAAGCTATGCGCCATTGCAGCTGACTGTGCTTGAGCCGGTTGATTTTCAGGTCTCGTAGTATGCACGGGGGAGAAAAAGCAACAAGTGGTATCTCATTACAGGATGCTAGTAAAGAGTATTGGGCTCCTACCCAGGAGAGGCGCCGGTCTGCCACATGTATGCTTTCTAGTACATTCGGACGGGATGTTTCGGGAATGTCGACAGCGATGACCATATCAAGCTGTCCATCATTGAGCTTATGTTGCAGTACCGTTGAGCGCCCTAGCTGAGGAATAATGCGAATTCCCCCCTGCTCAAGAGACAAGGAGGCCAGCATGACCGGCAGGCAGTCTTGAGCAAAATATTCAGATACTCCTAAGCGAATCTCTTTTGCAACTCCACGATGCTGCCCGATCTTATCGAAAGCTTCGTCGTTGAGGGCAAGAATTTGTCGCGCGTACCATAAAAAGAGTTCACCTGACTCTGTAAGACGCCTTCGACGCCCTTGGGTCTCAAAAAAAGTATTTCCAAGCTGTTCCTCAAGCCGACGCACATGGTGAGAAACAGCCGATTGAGTTAGGTGTAAGGCCTGCGCCGCTTCGGAGAATCCTCCGCAGTCGCTTATCGCTACCAACGTACGCAATAGCGTTGTATCTAAATTAGTTTTACGTGCGGTCTTTATTATGTCAGTCATGAGAGTTCCCCCTTAGCCCCCACATACACGCTCTTTTATACGCTTTGGAGAGAATTAAATGCAACTAGACTTCTGGACCGTACCAGGATTCCTGAAGGCTCCAAGCCTTGCGAGGATGAAGCTATAAGCAAATCAAATCGATATTCCCCCTCAGTCCGCCATCGGGCGGTACGGCACCGCTAGACATCTTCGAGATGATCACCCCGGAACCGCCAGGCTTTCTAAAGATTTATCAGCCCCACCTGCGCAATAACCTGGTCGATGAAGGGCGCTATACTGATGAAAAACTAGGCTTGGTTCAGACACCGCTAAGCGGCGTGTTCAGCGTCGAAAACGCAGGGGAGAGCTGGGCAACACTGCAGCGCGCCGTGGATCGTATTGTGGCCATTACTCAAGCGGATCCGAACAAAGAGCACATTGATAAGGTCATTACGCGCTGGATCAAGCGCCACCTGCAACGGCTTGGTGCAGAGGTGAATCTAGAGCAGCTAAATAGTTTGGTGGAGGATAAAGATATGTTGGCAGAGAATTTAGAAAACCTGGTGCAAAAAGAGCGTCGGGCTGGTGAGCAACTGGGTATTGAAAAAGGGCGTCAAGAAGCCGAGAAGCGTGCTTTGGAAAGCAAACGCAACGCGGCCCTTAAGCTGATCACTCGCACCGAAATGGATGATCAGATGATCGCAGATATTGAAGAACTGCCCGTCGAAGAGGTGGAAAGGTTACGGGCAGAGACTCAGCATTAAGGCCTAATAAACTAGCGCGACCGCCGCCACTCAGCCAGCGCTTGAATATCTTCTGGTGTCGTCCGGCAGCAACCGCCAATGCCTGACGCGCCTGCTGCCAGCCATTGCTCGACCCCTTGTGCCAATCCGGAAATATCCGCAGCGGTGTGATCGCATTGGGCCGGGTGCCAGGTTTTAGTCACCGCGTCGTAGACCTCTCCTGAGTTGGGGTAAACCAACACCGGCAGATCGCACTCACGGCGGATTTCCTCAATCAGCGATTCGATATGGGCCAACGCTGTGCAGTTCACACCGATTGCCGCTACGCCTGGGCAGTTGGCCAGTGCCCTCGCACATTCCGCGATCGGCGTGCCATCGCTGATATGTTTGCCATCCTTCGCCGAGAAGGTTATCCAGGCCTGGGCGCCTGGATGCTCAGCCAGCAAATCGGTGATCGCCAGCGCTTCCTCCAAGGAAGGCAAAGTTTCAGCGGCCAGTAGATCTGCCCCCGCCGCCAGCAAGAGTTCAAACCGTTCGCGGTGAAATTCAACCAGCCCGGCGCGACCCAGGTCATAGCCGCCACGGTATTCACTGCCGTCTGCTAGGTAGGCGCCATACGGGCCGACAGATGCCGCCACCAGCGGTTTGGGCCGGTCGATCTGGCCGGGCTGCCAGACCGCATCTCGCGCCTGCTGCGCCAGCGTGACCGATAGCTGAATCAGCGCCCGCGCCTCTTCTGCCGTCATTCCCGCCTGCATAAAACCGGGCACCGTGGCCTGGTAGCTGGCGGTAATCGCACAGTCGGCACCGGCTTCAAAGTAAGCCTGATGAACCTGACGAATCTTCTCCGGGGCCTGGGCCAGCAGGCGCGCCGACCAGAGGGCGTCATTGAGGTCACAGCCGAGCGCTTCCAGCTCGGTGGCTAAGGCACCGTCGATGACCATAAACGGCACGTCAGCCAACAGCGCTTTGATCGGATTTAACTCAGTCATACGCTCTTTTCCTCAATGGCGTTGGGCGAATATTCAAAACGTTGGGAGGCCGAACGGTGGCGCACATAGTGCACCAGGTAGCACAGGCCAATGAAAGGCACACCGAAATAGAGTGCCACGCGTTGATGCGGGTCGAAGGCAATGCCAATGCACGCGGCCAGACAGGCTCCAAACGCAATAATCGGCACCCAGGGGTAGAACGGCGTGCGATAAACCAGATCCTTCAGTTGCCCGCCTTCACGCAGGTAGTGGCGCCGGAAGTTAAACTGGCTGAGCGCAATCGCCATCCAGACCACCACCACGGCCAGGCCGGAAATCGAGACCAGCACCAGGTAGACGGTTTCAGGGGCATACACACTGGAGAACAGCGCGCCCAGGCCACCGACCATGCTGAGTAGCAGTGCATTCATTGGAATGCCACGCTTGTTGAGGCGGCCAAGCGACTTGGGCAAGGTACCTTGGTCAGCGAGCGTCCACAGCATGCGCGACGAGGCATAAAGCCCCGAATTGGCCGCCGACAGCAGCGCGGTGATGATGACGAAATTCATGATATCGGCTGCGCCCGGTACGCCAAGGCGTTGGAATACAGCCACAAAGGGGCTTTGACTGAGCCCGGCCTGATCCTGAGGTAACAGCGCCGCAATTACGACGATGGTGCCGACGAAAAACAGGATCAATCGCCACAGGGTCGCTCGGATCGCTTTGGGTACATTGCGGGCTGGGTCTACCGTTTCTCCGGCGGCAATGCCAATCAGCTCGGTGCCGGAAAAGGCAAACATCACTGCCAGTAAGGCGGTACCAATGGCCATCAGGTTGGGCGGCATGGCGCCCTCTCCCCACAGTGCCGATAGCCCCGGTGAGGCGACCTCAGCGCCAGTGGCATCATGCAGCGGTACCCAGCCAATAATCGCCACGGCGCCCACCAGCACAAACACCACCACCGCAATCACTTTGATCAGTGAAAGCCAGAACTCAGACTCGGCAAAGAAGCGCGAGGTAAACGCATTTACACCAAAGACAATCGCCGCAAACATGCCGCTCCAGTACCAGCCGGGGATGTCGGGAAACCAGCGCCCCATAAAGACCGCTGCCGCGGTGAACTCTGACCCTAGCGCCACCGTCCAGGTGAGCCAGTACATCCAGGCCACCATATAGCCGGTTCCCGGGCCGATATAGCGGCTGGCATGCGCGCTGAAGGCGCCTGAATTGGGCATATGCACCGCCAGCTCGCCCAGGCACATCATCACCAGCCAAGCAACAATGCCACCGACCAGATAGGCCAACACTGCCCCAATAGGCCCGGCCTGCTGCACGGTATAACCGGAACTCAAAAACAGCCCGGTGCCAATCACGCCCCCCAAGGAGAGCATCACCAAATGGCGCGTCTGCATACTGCGCTTGAAGTGCGCCCCCTCTTGATCACTTACTGGCTCACTCATGGTGACATCCCTATCGTTGGCCTAACGCGGCGGCATTCGCCCAGCGGCCTGGCTCTGAAAGGGCGCCATTTTAGTGCATCCTTAATTTACTAAAAAGTATAAAAGAATGATTTAATATTCTTATTTTGAATATTAAAACCGGTATGAGTGATAAGCGCGGGAAGTGTCAATGTAGATAATGGCTGGTGCGGTAATCCCCCATTTTTCGTGCATTCGGTTTGCCCATCGAGAAAACTTTTGATGATGAGGGGGAGTGCTGGGGGAGCTGTTAGGGCCAATGGCGGAACAAAACTTACGCTTGGCAATGTTGCTCTCCCAAGATGACGTGGGCGCCCTATTTACTCGTTCTATCTCGCAGGTGATTATCGCGCTACAGTTGTTGGTCGTGTTTTCACAGGTTTGGAAAATGTTATGGAAAGGTCGACAGAGCTAACGACGGTAGAAAAGAAACTCCACAAATTTATTGTCGAATTTTGTGGACGGCAGTCAGGCAACATCATGTCTTACTACCGGTCTCGGCCAGAAGCGACCTTTTAGGTAGTGCTGATATAACGCTTGGCTTTGCGGCGTGCCGGAGCGCAGCGTAGGTGCGTCCGCCAACAGCCACTGGTTATGTGATGGTAGCTCAATCTGGCAGCCCCTCGAACTCTGGCACTTCCCCTAACTCCCCATCCCAATTAGCTTTGCTGGATGAAAAGATGTGCGCCGTTGGCACCATAGATATTTCAGTGTCCAAGCACCCTGCGGGAACGACAAGCAAGTCTGGGATCTGAGTGTGTGGCAATGCTGAGCCACACAGTTTACAAAAGCTTTTATTATGACGAGTGCCTGGAAGCGTAAAGGAACTCACAGTACCTGCACCCGACCGCCAGACCAATTTAGCTGACTGTGAGAATAGATTTGCCGCATGAGCCGAACCCGTATCTTTTTGGCAATGCTGACAATGACACAGGTAAAAGCTATCGAAGTCACCCTTTACCTCAAAGCTCACCGTGCCACACAGACAAGAACCGAAGTGATCAGTCATCAAAATCCCTCCCATGGCCTGTGGATGAAATACACATAACATAGATTATCGTGCCGACTGCATAACACTACTGAATCAGCATGCCTCTTTCGCTGGATGGGCCGCTTTAGGTCGAAAAGAGTCGTTCGTGCATGACGATATCCACCACAACGGCAGGCGCCTAGGGGTTGATGGCTATCGCGCCATGCTGGAAGCCGATTACGAGCAGATACCGGATCTTCACTTTAACATTGAGCTTTTGGCGGTTGATTCACCCCATGTGGCGTGCAGGCTGCGGTTCGACGTAACACCTAAAGGTAGCTTTCTCGGCCTTGCGGTGGATGGCAAAAAAGTAACGTTTTGCGAGAACACGTTCTACCGCTTCCAAGACAATAAGATTCAGGAAGTCTGGTCGGTGATCGACAAGACCGCAATAGAAGCTCAGCTGGATTGAGGCTCAAGGTGCAAGCCTTGCTCGGTTGCCAGCAAGCGGTCTGTTAGTGCTAGGTTTTCCAGGAAGGCATAGTCATGGAATACCCCGCGCTTGGTTAAATTTTTTCCCCAAGCCCGGCAGGCTTCACCATGCTCTGCCATAGTGAAAGATTACCCAGCAAGCGTACTCAAGGAGAAGAGAACATGACCCGTACTACACGCGTAGAGCCCGTCGGCGAAGAACAAGAGGATGCCATCATCGGTTTAGCATGGCGTGTTATAGACGTTACTGACCCCGATGCCCCGCAGGAAATCTCACGGCACGACCTTGAGCCCGAGGCGATCGAAGCAGCGCGGCTTTTCGAGGCCGAAAGCTCAAATGAACCAGGGTCCGACCGGGACGACACTCATGATTATGACGCCTCGCAGGCGGACGTAGGTAAGAGTGACGAATAAACCCTTTCAAAATTTATGAACGGCTAGCAGGTTCGTGCACAGCCTAGCTGGCCTGCCACCACTCCACTATTTGCGGCTCGAGCTGGCCGGTAGCTGTGAGCTTTCCATTACGTGCGAAATCTACCCATAGGGCGCGTAGCCGCTGGCCGTGCTCAAGCAGGGTGGCCTCGTCTACGCCTTTTACGATATCGGCGTGCTGCCAGCTGGCGGGTTCGCCGAGTAGCAGCGGCAGGTCAATGGTGTGCGCGGCGCCAAACGGGTAGCGGCCTTTGCCCCAATCCAGCCTATATACATAAGCTCGCCCGCCCGCCTGCACATGGCGGCGGGCAAACGTTAGCGCGCCGCGCTGATACACCTTACGGGTGGTGGTCGCTACCATCGCCTTGCAAAGTGCCTCGCCTACCCAAGGCGTTTTACGCAGCCGCATCAGGCGCGGCGACATCACTAAAAACAGGGCGGTTTCTTCTGCTGTGTAGCCAATCAACAGGTCGATCTTTGCGGCGACACGACCCCAGGCCGCATAAGCTTCATCTTCAGTAGGCAGCGGGTAGTGGCCGTACTGGGTGCCAAACGGCATAGCCGCTTTTAGGCCAAAGCCGCGGGCGGATTCGGCCACCTGGGTCTGTCGGCGCAAAAGCTCACCAATCGGCGCATCGTCTTTTACGGTGGCGGCTTTTTGGCCCATTTTGGCATTCATTTTTGCCCGGCCACGGCTAATGCCCAGCGGTGCGCTTTGAATAATGGCGCGCTGAAAAAGTCCTTCGGTGCCCTCGGCTATCATCAGGTGCGCCGCTGCATCGCCACCGGCGGACTGGCCAAATAGCGTGACATTGGTTGGGTCGCCGCCCATGGCTGCAATGTTGGTATTAATCCAGCGCAGGGCCGAGATCATATCGAGCAGCCCCAGGTTCGCGAGGCGGTTGGCGTAGCCACCCAGAAAACCCAACAAGCCGAGCCGGTACGTTACCGACACCACAATGACATTGCCTTCGAGTGCCAGCGGGCGCACATCGAACACCGCAAGATCCCCGGCACCAAACACGTAAGAGCCACCGTGAATCCATACCATTACCGGGCGCGGCGCTTTAGAGGAGTTATCCGGCAGGGTGACCGATAAATGCAGCTCCCCCTCAACGGCGTGGAACTCTTTTTCGGTAACGCCTAATGCTTCATTCAGCTCTGGGATGGTGTTTTGCGGCGAGGCTGGCGACCACTCGGTGGCCTGGATGGGCGTGGTTGATGGCGGCTCATCTGTTGGGGCGCAAAAACGCTGAGCACGGGCGTAGCGAATGCCCGTGGCGCGGATAACGCCCTTATCCCGCCAGCCGACAATCTCTCCGGCTGGCGTCGTAAAGCGAGGCTCATCGTAGTGCATACCGCTCCTTGGTTTGCTTGATGAAATAAGCGTAGCACCGCGCGGCCGGTCGGAGTCGCCATTTACTCAGGGGGCACTT
>JAMCZP010000251.1 GCA_023485185.1 Gammaproteobacteria bacterium | reverse complement strand
AACTGGTGGCGACCTGAACGCGCTCATTAGCCATGGCAGCAGGCAGCCAACGGCAAAGGTACCCACCACGCCTACATTTAATACTTCCCGGTAGCTGCTTTCGCCTAGCCGGTCCAGCGTGTGAGACATTTGATCGAAGGAGCTTTTCAGCACGGGCAGCAATAGTTCGCCCTCTTGGGTGAGCATTAAGCCCCGAGGTAAGCGTTTAAATAGCGGCACCTTCAACTGGCTTTCAAGCAGCTTCACCTGATGGCTGACCGCCGCCTGAGTAACATGGAGCTCTTCTGCTGCGCGAGTAAAACTTAAATGCCGGGCCGAGGCCTCAAAGGCACGCAGCGCCTTTAATGGCAGGTAGGAACGCGCCACACAGACCCCCAAATTTTTCTAATGGCTCATGCAAAATATCGCTGTTTGTGAATAACCGCAGCCCACCGTATGTTAGCGCTTAAGCACGCTTATTGAGGCAAACTCACGCTATCTTGACTGGCAATATTGAATAAGCGTTTGGCTTCAACAATCAAATCAGGATGTGGTTATGCGTAAGATGTTAGCAGCAAAAACTCGCTTTATCATGGCTACTTCACTGCTGTTCAGCGGTCCGGCTTGGGCACTTGATGTAACCGATAACGGCGCTATTGAAGCACTCATTAACGATACCATTGCGCCATTAATGGATGAGCATCGTATCCCCGGCATGGCGGTCGCGCTGAGTATCAATGGTCAGCAGCACTACTTTAATTATGGACTCGCCAATCAAGAGGCGGAGATCCCGGTCACGGATGAGACGCTTTTTGAGCTTGGCTCCATCAGTAAAATCTTCACTGCTGCGCTGGCGGGCCATGCGCAGGCTAGCGGAGACCTTTTGCTTTCCGACCCAGCTAGCCAGCAATTAGCTGACCTTGAAGGGAGTGCCTTCGACGAGATCTCGCTGCTAGAGCTCGGCACTTACACCGCGGGCGAGCTTCCGCTGCAATTTCCCGACACGGTAAAAAATGAAGAGCAGATGATCGACTACTATCGCCAGTGGCAGCCTGAATCTGCTCCTGGCAGTCATCGGCTCTACTCCAACCCAAGCATCGGTCTGCTGGGTTATTTGACGGCCCAACGTCTTGGTAAGCCTTATGAGGCACTCATGGAGGAGGCGCTGCTTGCACCGCTCGGGCTTGAGCAGAGCTATATTCAGGTGCCCGGAGCAGAGCAGGAAAACTATGCCTACGGCTACTCAAAAGAGGACGAACCGATTCGGGTGAACCCTGGCGTGCTGGATGCCCAAGCTTACGGTTTGAAATCGAGCGCCGCCGACGTGCTAACGTTTGTTGAAGCCCATATGGGTAATAGTGATGATGAGACCTTAAACCAAGCCCTGGCGGTCACACGCACGGGCTACTTTGCGGTAGGTAATATGACGCAAGGCCTGGGCTGGGAAAGCTACACTTACCCAGTAGCACTTGAACAGCTCCTGGAAGGCAACTCGCTAGCGATGATCTTGGAACCAAACCCCGCCAAACGCTTAACCCCGCCGTTAGAACCCAGGCAGGAGGCGTTCTACAACAAAACCGGCTCAACCAATGGTTTTGGCGGCTATGTGGCTTTTGTGCCTAGCGAGCAGATCGGTATCGTGATGCTGGCAAACCGCAACTACCCCAATCAGGCGCGCATTGAAGCTGCCCACCAAATCATCACCGCGATTACCGAAACCCCATAATAAATGTCGCCTTCGGGCGGCATTTTCACCCCTTTGCAGCGCGCATAAAACAACCGAAAGTTGCATTTTTCTCTGCTGATAAGGAGACTAGCACTCCTCCCCGTTACTAACCTTCACTGCGAAGAGCCTTTCCCCATGCGTCTAAACGCCGATTTTAGCCACTTTGCCTGTGTTACTCCGGAAGAGTATCAGTGGGTCGATTCCCCCAGTGCGGGGGTAGAACGCATGATGTTTGACCGAATTGGTGATGAAGTTGCCCGCGCAACCAGCCTTGTTCGCTATGCTCCTAACACGCAGTTTGAGCGGCATACCCACGGCGGCGGTGAAGAAATTTTGGTGCTGGAAGGTGTGTTCGCCGATGAGCATGGTCGCTACGCGGCAGGCAGCTACCTGCGTAACCCTGTCGGCACCGGCCATACGCCCAATATTGGCGAGGAAGGCGCGCTAATATTTGTCAAACTGCACCAGTTTGACCCTAACGACACACTGCAACTGGCGGTACCTGCACATCGGCTACCCTGGCAGCCAGACCGCCGCCCGCGCATTGCCTACAAAATGCTGCATACTTATAAGCAGGAGCGTACCAGCCTGGAACGCTGGGCGGCGGGCACCTCAATTACCTACCCCACGTTAATGGGTGGCCTGGAATTTTTTATTCTGGAAGGCACGCTAAGCGATAGTGAGCAGAGCTATACATCTGGCACTTGGTGCCGCTACCCAAGCGGTGCGGCACCGGCGTTAACCGCAGGTGATGAAGGCGTCATGATGTATCTCAAGCGCGGTCATCTGCCGCCCGCTTAGGTTCGCGCCAAACCCAGAAATGGCAGTAGCGTAAGGGCCGCAATCATCCCTACCGCTAACAGCACCAGCACTACCTGCATGGGGTGAGCGGCTAAGCGCTTCCAGAGCGTCATTTGCTCGCCCCGCTCAACGGCTTGCTGATGTTCGCGCTGGGCACGCTCCAATCGCTCTGCTTGATAAGCTTCCAATGCAGCCTTGGCCGCTTCATGCTGATGCGGGTTGCGCAGCCAAATGGCATCGACCCCCAAACGGAAAAAGCCCGCCTGGGTTTCATAGGTATCAAAGCCATGGGCGGCGAGCAGGTCACGCACTTCCATGGCCTCTTCATCGGTCACATGGCGCAGTCGGAACAGTAGTTCAGCCATTGGCGTGCCTCATGCGTCGCTCTTACCTACCATTAGGTCTGCCTGAATCACTTCAATCCAGTAGCCGTCAGGGTCTTTAACGAAGATCACATCTTTCATCTTGCCCTGATCCGCGCGTTTTACAAACGTGACGTCATGCTCATCAAACCACGCCTGAGCGGCCGCTAAATCAGGCACATTAAAGCAAATATGCCCAAAGCCCTGAGGTTCAGCATTGCCATCATGGTAGGCGAAGTCTTCCTGATGCTCGGTGCCCCAGTTGTGAGTAAGCTCTAACAGCCCTTTCTGGCTAAAGGTCCAGGCGGTACGGGCGTGGGTATCTTCTGGCACACTGTCGCTGGGTGTCAGGTTGGCCAGAAAATAGAGCGAGAACTGCATCTCTTCAAAGTCCAACCGGCGCATCACCTGCATACCAAATACCTTGGAGTAGAAGGCCAGGGCAGCTTCAGGATCTTTCACCCGCAGCATAGTGTGGTTCAAACAAAAACCTTGGGTTTGTGACGGTGTGGCGACAACGCCGGGATGCTGCTCGCCTTGAAAACTCATATCGCTCTCCTTTTCAGAATTGATCTATCGACAAGCTATAATCTTTAATTACCCTGTGTCAGCACTGATGCCGGATAATCGTTAACATGGTGTCATAAACCGCGCTCAATCGTCCCTTTTGTTAACAGGTAGATGTATGCCCCTACGCCCACTTGGCGATTATCTTCAAACGCTTCGTGCAGAAACCCCGCTGGTGCACTGCATCACCAATTATGTCGCCATGAACAGCACTGCTAATGTGCTGCTAGCTACCGGGGCGTCCCCCGCTATGCTGCATGCGCCTGAAGAAGTCGCTGAATTCACGGCGATTGCGGCGGGCCTGTCAGTTAATATCGGTACCATCTCTTCCCACTGGGCCGACGCCATGCTGATGGCCACAAAGACCGCAGAAAAGCATGGCATCCCCTGGGTGTTAGACCCTGTCGCCGTGGGCGCTACGCGCTACCGCCAAACGCTCTGCACGCAGCTACTGGCCGTTAAACCCAGCATTATTCGTGGCAATGCCTCAGAAATTCTTACCCTAAATGGCTTAGCCAACCCTGGCCGTGGTGTGGACTCGACGGCCGCTACCGACCAAGCCATAGAGGCAGCAATAATGCTGGCGCAGCAGCATGGCTGTATTGTCGCGATGACCGGCGAAAGCGACTGGGTGACGGACGGTCATCAGCACTATCGGATTAGCGGAGGCCATCCCTTAATGCCGCGAGTGACCACCCTAGGCTGCGGGTTAAGCGCGTTGGTGACTGCTTTTGTTGCTGCTAACCCTGAAGCACCAATGGGCGCTACGACGGCTGCGCTTGCCTGCTTTGCCGTCGCCGGCGAGCGTGCGGGCGAGACAGCTCCCGGGCCTGGCAGTTTTCAGGTTGCGTTATTGGATGCGCTCTATCAGCTAACCCCCACGGACCTCACCACTTATGCTCAGTTGGAGGCGATGCATGCCCATTGATCTATCGCTCTATTTGGTAACCGACGCAGAGCTCTGCCGCGATATTGGCTTGGAACAAACGGTTGAAGCAGCCGTAAACGGCGGTGTCACGGTCGTGCAACTGCGCGATAAGCATGCCAGCGATGAACAGATGATTGCCCAGGGAAAACGGCTAAAGGCGATATTGGCCGGCACCGGTGTACCGCTGATTATTAATGATCGCTTGCAGGTGGCATTAGCGTGTCAGGCGGATGGTTTACATGTTGGCCAACGCGATGCGGGCGTTCAAGAAGCGCGCAGTGCCATGGGACAAGAGGCGCTGATTGGCTTGTCCATCAATACGCTTGAACAGCTACAAGCAGCGCCGATTGAGCTACTGGATTATGTGGGGCTTGGCCCGGTGTTTGCTACCGTCAGCAAGCAGGATCACGCTCAGCCCATCGGTTTTGGCGGTTTGGCAGCGCTGGTCAAGGCTTGCCCGCTGCCTAGCGTGGCCATTGGCGGGTTAAAGGCTGAGCATGCCATTAGCGTGCAGCAGGCAGGTGCCAACGGCCTGGCGGTGATATCCGCCATCTGTGGTCAGCCCGACCCTTATCAAGCCACACGGGCTTTGTTGTGGAGAGACACATATGTTACCTAGCTTATTTATTTCCCACGGTTCACCCATGTTGGCGCTGAACAAAACGCCTGCTCATGAATTTCTGCGTGAATTAGGCACACGCCTTGCACCCAAAGCAGTGGTGGTTATCTCAGCGCACTGGGAGAGCTTGACGCTCAACGTTAGTTCTAGCAGTCAGCCGGAGACCATTCACGATTTCGGTGGTTTTCCCCGCGAGCTTTTCGAGTGTCAGTACCCTGCCCCTGGCGAGCCAGCGCTGGCGGAACGGCTGACACAATTATTGGGTGCGGAGGCGGTTGATCGTGGCTTTGATCACGGCGCTTGGGTACCCCTTTCATTGATGTTCCCCGACGCCAATGTGCCTGTCGTTTCTCTATCACTACCCGTGCGCTGGAGCAATGCCGAGCTTGTCGGCCTTGGCGGGAAGCTTTCGGCACTGCGAAAAGAAGGCATTTTGATTATTGGCTCAGGAAGCCTGACCCATAATCTATATGAAATGATGCCTCAGAATAGCCCGATGCCCAGTTGGGTAGATGAGTTTGCGCAGTGGGTTAATCTCCAGCTTATCAGTGATAATCGCGCAGCACTGGTTAACTGGGAAAGCGCGCCCAACGCACGCAAAAACCACCCCACACCGGAACACTTTTTACCCTTACTGGTTGCTATGGGGGCTGGAGGTCAAGCGACTCAACTACACCACAGCGTGGAGCACGGTGTGCTGGCGATGGACGTTTATCAATTCGTGTAAAGCAATCTGCTTTCTTTGGCTAGGCCGTGGGACGGCGCTTAAGGGTTGTCCTACGGTCATGATAAGCCACCGCTAAACCACTGCACATAATCAAGGCGCTGCCCACCCACACCCAGATGTCGGGCATCTCTCCCCAGATCCACCAGCCCATCAAAACAGCCCACAGCAACGCTGTGTAATCAAACGGGGCCGCAATGGCGGCAGGTGCAAATCGAAAAGCTAGGGTGATAAAGGCAGTGGCAACAACTCCCAGCACGCCTGAAGCGAAAAAACCGGCCCAGTGCCATAGCTCGGGGGTTTGCCACACCCAGGGTAATGCGAAACCAGTCACCACGAGGGGTACCAAGGTCATATAAAACAGCATGGCCCAGAGATGTTCACGGGCACCGTAACGGCGGGCAGTAATCAGCATTAAAGCATAAAAAAATGCGGCCGCCACCAGAACCAGTGCCCCCACGTTAAAGGCATCACCGTTAGGGCGCACCACAATCAGCACCCCGATAAATCCTACTATCGATGCAATGAGCACCGGTTTATCAATGCGCTCACCCAACAGCGGCACCGAGAGTAGCGTTACAAACAAGGGCGCCACAAAGGCAATCGCCGTCGCCTCTGCTAATGGCAATAGGGTTAAACCAAGGATAAAACACACCATGGTGACGGTATGAAGCAACCCACGCATTAGATGCACGCGAGGGCGTTTTGTACGCAGCTTGCGTAACCCTCCCGCATAATGGGCCAATAGTGCAATCAATGGTACAGAGATCAAGGCGCGGAAAAAGATAATCTGCAGCGGTGAATGGAACTCACCCAGCCACTTGGAAACTGCGTCTCCAAGCGCTAGGAAAAGTACGCCTACACACATGCTGAGTATGCCTTTCAGCGACGTCGTCACCGCTATCTCCTTGTTAAAATCTGAGGGAATAAAAAACCCCGCCAATGCGTGATTGGCGGGGTCTGCTCACAACGCCACCTTTATAAGCTGGCGTTAACCACCATGCAGTCCATCCCCTGGGAGTGAAGCTCCCGGCAGGCTTGACGGGCACGCTGTTCATCCAGCGCGACTAGACGGGCGCGATAAACAGGCGTTTGCCCCTGGACAGTATCTACTTCAACGCGACCACCAACACTTTGCCCGATGCGATTGGCAGCCTGCTGAGCTAGCTGCCGCGCCTGCATCTCTTGGCTAAAAGCGCCTACCTGGATACCCCAGCTGCCACCCGTATCAGGCACCGAGGCCAACTGGCGCTCACGCTCGATAAAGGCGCGCAGTGGGTCAGGCTCTGCCACAACATTGTTAGTTTCGGGACGCTGTATAACCGCTATATTGGCCAATTGCTCCTCCAGGTCAACCGAAGGCGGCGGCGTTGTGGGAGCAGACTGTGCCGTGGTTTCAACTACTGCTAGCAGTGGCTGGCGCTGAACGGGCTGCGACGGTGCAGCAGGCTGTGCTGGGGCAAGTGCAGGCGGGCCAAACGCCATAAACTCCTGAGCAACGTTGGTATTCGCCATCCAGGTCTGCTGATCGCGCAACGACGCGCGCATAAAGCCTCGGTCCAACAGGTTAGCCATATGCGTATCACGTGACTGAGACGAAAAACCACCCATAACAACGGCGACTAATCGTCTATTCCCGCGCACTGCCGTGGTCGCGACATTAAAACCTGAGGCGCGAATAAAACCGGTTTTAAGGCCATCGGCACCGGCATAATCACGTACCAGCCGATTGTGGCTCGTATGGCGTGTCCCACGAAAGGTGAACTCTTGAAGTCCAAAATAGTGATAGTACTGAGGGAAGTCCTGCCTCACGCGGACCGACAGTGTCAGCATATCGCGTGCCGTGGTGACCTGCCTGTCATCCGGCAAACCTGATGCGTTACGAAAGGTCGTCGCGGGCATGCCTAACTCACGCGCTTTCGTGGTCATCATTTGTGCAAAGCGCTCTTCGCTACCGCCTAATGCTTCCGCAACGACCGCCGCAACATCATTGGCAGAACGAACCGCAAGAGCACGAAGGGCAGTATCAACGGGAATAGTGCTACCGGCAGCAAGCCATAGTTTTACCGCGGGCTTGGCAGCGGCATAGGGTGAGACAGGCAAAGGCTGGTCTAAACGCATGGTGCCCGCTTCAAGGGCCTCAAACATTAAGTACATGGTCATCATTTTGGTGAGAGAAGCGGGATAACGCTGCTCATCAATATTTTCGGCGTAAAGTATTTCGCCATTGTCTAAATCCACCACGATTCCCGCGTAGCGTGGGTTCGCCTGAGCGCTGGTGGCCATCATGAGTAACAGTAAAACCAATCCCATCGACCAAATAGACGACGCTTTACCCACTGCGCTTTTTACCCTCGCATACATACGTGCCCCTTGCTTGTTTATCAATGCGCTAACTGTAAACCTACTGCTTAGCTAACGTGTCGTACTAAAGGCTCAATGCAAGGCCCACGCAGGGTTTTCCCAAAGCGGTAAAGTAGCACGCACACGATTTATCGTAGGTAGAGTATATACCTAGTTAAGCGTAGAAAAAGACAACATGCAGCGGAGATGTAAAAGATTGCTTAAATCGAATATCGGCATAGGGGCGGTCAGCATGGCTGACCGGTCCCCTGCCACACCACCCGGCATGCGGGTCCGCACCGGGCGGTTCGAGAAGTTAGGGTTATGAGAGACGGGGCACGCCCAGCCGATCAAAGTAGGCCACCGTTAATACATGATGGACTCCCGACAGACTGTTGTGCCACCAGCGACGACTCAACGCCGCCACCGATTGTGCTACCCTCGGCGTAGCGCCAAGACGCATCAGCTCACGATAAATCGTCTTACCCCGACGCCATTGCTTAAGGTGCAAAGCTCTTAACCGTCGTCGTATCCACCCGTCCAGCGACCGCCAGATACGAGGTGTTTGCGACAGCTTAAAGTAGCCTTGCCAGCCTAAAAGGTAGCGTCGTAGATAGGCGACGACCTGTGAGATACTGCGTCCGCCATTTCGGCGTGTCAGTTGCCTAATCCGCTGTTTAAATGCCCCCAACGCTTTTGCTGATATACCACGTCGGACATCTCCACCCTTAGCTTCCCATAGGGCGTAGCCCAGGAACTTGCGGCCAAACACGCTGGTGACCGCACTTTTGGACTCATTGATCGTCAAGCGCAGCTTACTGTAACAGCGACGTAGCAAAGCCATGACTCGCTCCCCTGCTTTCTGACTACGCACGTAAACGTTGCAGTCGTCGGCATAGCGAGCAAAGTGGTGTCCGCGACGTTCCAGTGTGCGATCCACCTCATCCAGCAGGATATTGGCCAGTAGCGGCGATAATGGGCCACCCTGCGGTGTCCCCTCATGCCGATAAATGACCACCCCTCCCTCCATTATTCCCGCATTCAAATACGCACGAACCAGATGGATAACACGATTATCCTGAATGCGTTTCCTCAGGCGGTCTATCAGGATGTCATGATTGACTCGGTCAAAGAATCGAGACAAGTCAACATCGACAACGGTGTGGTAACCCTGTTGGGCGAAGCTCTGAGCAGCTAGTACGGCATCATGGGCACGGCGGCCCGGACGGAAGCCGTAGCTGTGCTCGCTAAAAGTAGGATCGATCAGCGGTTGTAGAACTTGCAGCAGTGCCTGTTGGATAAGACGGTCAGTCACGGTGGGTATCCCCAGTTCTCGTTCGCTTCCATCTGGCTTCGGAATAGCCACTCGGCGGACAGGCTGAGGATAATATCGACTTGCAAGAAGCTGCTGTCGAATATCGGGCCAGGCCCACCTTAGGTGCTCGGCGGTCTGAGCAATATCCAGACCATCGATGCCTGCTGCTCCCTTGTTGGCACGCACGCGCTTCCATGCACGTAGCATGTTCTCTCTTGCGAAGGCCCGCTCAAGCAGACCTTGCCCTGCGTCCTCCGGCACTTGTCGCGGGAGGCCAGTTTCATCGCTGGAGCAGGACGACAAGGCTTCACCTTGGCATGCCTTCTCCCGCCCCGCAGTCGCGGGCATCTGATGCGTTACTGATCTCATCGACAAGACGTTTGACGCTCCTTCTCGTTCGGCCCTTTGCTCCAAAAAAAAAACGAGGAGCTACTACGGCCTCTGCTGACTTCTCGCTCCGTGGGGTCACGTTGCCCTTTCAGGCATAAGGCGAGATCTCCCCGGGTAAGAACACACTCCTTCACCGCACAACCGCCGGATATACGCTACGTCGCCTTGGCCACAAGAGCTTCGCGGCTTCTTGCCCGCTCGCCCTGCTTGGCAGCGCCTCCTATCCGGTTCTTGTTCATCGGCTCGCGGTTTACGCTCCACGCTTCCTTCCCACGGTTGGTCACCCTTCCGCAGTTGCGCTTCGCTTCGTTCGCTGTGGCCAGCTTACGGGAGGACTTGCACCTCCAGGAGTGCGCCCGTGCCGGGCGCACAAAAAAAGGCGGTCCGTAGACCGCCCGCTCCAAGCACTTCCTCTGACCACTCCCTGTGTCAACCTCCTCGAGTAACGTCCTTGCCAGGACTCACATCACTGTATCACCCGGCGCACCCGACCTTTCATCCCGTTGCATCCTGCCTGAAGCATCCCTGCCTCCCCTAATCCTGTATGTATTGTGGCAGAACGTGGAAGCTTCACAACACGGCCAAAATGCAAAAGGCGAGTCTCAATGACTCGCCTTTTTTTGACATTAACCTTTTAAAACAACAGATTAAATTTCAATTAGTGGAAAATTTCGTTTTTTCCTACACCTAACAGAGCGAATCTCGTCGGCATTTGTAAGATATCTCTTACAAAATTTTGAGACATCTCTTACAAACCGGACTAATAGTACGCTCAAAAGAGGCGATTTATTGTCCTTTAATCGCCTTCAAGCCAGGATAGCTTACATCGCCCAACTCAGCTTCAATGACCAATAAACGGTTGTACTTGGCCACACGGTCAGAGCGACACAGAGAACCTGTCTTAATTTGACCAGCGCAGGTACCTACCGCCAAATCAGCAATGGTAGTGTCTTCGGTTTCACCAGAGCGGTGCGAAATCACCGCAGTAAAGCCTGCATCCTGAGCCATTTTAATCGCATCCAACGTCTCAGAAAGCGAGCCAATCTGATTGAACTTGATCAGGATAGAGTTGCCAATCTGCTCATCAATACCACGCTTGAGAATCTTGGTGTTGGTGACAAACAGGTCGTCGCCCACCAGCTGCACTTTATCGCCCAGCTTGTCTGTCAGCGCTTTCCAGCCCGCCCAGTCAGATTCATCCATACCGTCTTCGATAGACACGATCGGGTACTCAGCGCACAGACCGGCTAAATAATCAGTAAAGCCTTCAGCGTCGTAGCTCTTACCTTCGCCAGAAAGATTGTATTGACCGTCTTTGTAGAATTCTGAAGAAGCACAATCCAAGGCCAAGGTAACGTCTTTACCCAGCTCATAGCCCGCATCTGCGACGGCTTGTTTAATCACCGCCAAGGCATCTGCGTTCGATGCCAGGTCAGGCGCGAAGCCGCCCTCATCACCCACGGAGGTGGAAAGACCTTTCGCCGAGAGTACCTTTTTGAGCGCATGGAAAATTTCCGCACCCATGCGCAGCCCTTCCCGGAAGTTAGCTGCACCTACGGGCTGCACCATAAACTCTTGAATATCGACGTTGTTATCCGCGTGCTCACCGCCGTTGATGATATTCATCATTGGCACTGGCATGCTGTATTTGCCCGGCTGACCGTAAAGCTCGGCAATATGCGCATACAGCGGAACACCTTTGGCATTAGCAGCCGCTTTGGCGGCCGCCAATGAAACGGCCAGGATTGCGTTCGCACCAAGGTTTGCTTTGTTCTCAGTTCCATCCAGCGCCAGCATGGCGTCATCCAGACCACGCTGATCGCGTGCATCCATACCTAACAGTGCATCACAAATTTTTCCATTGACCGCATCGACTGCTTTCAGCACGCCTTTACCCAGGTAGCGTGACTTATCGCCATCGCGTAACTCCAACGCTTCCCGAGAACCGGTCGAGGCACCGCTGGGGGCACAGGCTTCGCCGACAGCGCCACTGGCAAGACGTACGTGCGCCTGCACGGTCGGGTTACCACGTGAATCCAGCACTTCCAACGCACTGATAGCAACAATTTTGGTCATGGCAGTTTCCTTTCCTGTAAGTCAGATAAAGTTATTAAAATGGCGCCCTAGTCAGCAAAACCACTGACTAGCAAAACACGGCTAGCGAATCGTCAGCGGCTCAAATCCTTTTACCAGCGCATCCAAATGAGCGAGCTGCGTTAAGAACGGCTCTAATTGATCCAGCGGTAGCGCACAGGGGCCATCACACTTGGCATTGTCCGGATCAGGGTGAGCCTCTAAAAACAGCCCTGCCAGGCCGACAGCGACGCCAGACCGTGCTAATTCGGCAACCTGTGCCCGGCGTCCATCAGCACTGTCCGCACGCCCACCGGGGCGCTGCAGCGCATGAGTGACGTCAAAAAATACCGGGTAGCCGGTTTGCTTCATATCGCCAAAGCCGAGCATATCCACAATCAGGTTGTTATAACCGAAGCTTGAGCCACGCTCACAGAGCATCAACTGATCGTTACCCGCTTCCTGGAACTTGCTGAGGATATGGCGCATTTCATGGGGTGCCAAAAACTGCGGTTTCTTGATATTGATGACCGAGCCGGTTTTAGCCATGGCGACCACTAAATCGGTTTGGCGGGCCAAAAAAGCGGGCAGTTGGATAATGTCGGCCACTTCGGCCGCGGCTTCTGCCTGCCAGGGTTCGTGCACGTCCGTGATAATGGGGACGTTATAGCGGGCTTTAATATCGGCCAGAATTTGCAGCCCTTTCTCAATACCGGGGCCGCGATAGGAGTGGATCGAACTGCGGTTGGCTTTATCAAAGCTGGCTTTAAAAACGTAGGGCATGCCCAGCTTTTGGGTGACCGTGACATAGGCCTGAGCGACCTCATCGGCAAGCTCAGCAGACTCCAGTACGTTCATGCCACCCAGCAGCATTAGCGGCAATGAATTGCCGGCGGTTAAGCCGGCAACGTTAATATGACGCTCTTGAAATCCCTGTTGAGACCGCTCTTGAGAAGCCATGTTTTGCCCTCTTATTCCTGCGAATTTGCATGCGCGCGACTACGCGCTGTTTTGTGCTCCAGCGCAGCGTTCACAAAGCCCGAGAACAGCGGATGGCCATCACGCGGAGTAGATGTGAACTCCGGGTGGAACTGGCAGGCCACGTACCAAGGGTGATCCGCCAGCTCAATGACTTCGACCAGTGACTGATCAACGCTCTTGCCTGAGATAACCAAACCGGCCTTTTCAAGCTCATCAATAAACTGGTTATTGACCTCAAAGCGGTGGCGGTGACGCTCAACAATCTCTTCTGACCCATACGCTTCACGCGCCTTGGTGCCCGATTCAAGATGGCACACTTGGCCCCCTAAGCGCATGGTGCCGCCTAAGTCGGACGCCGCATCGCGCAGCTCGATTTTGCCTTCCGGATTCAGCCATTCCGTGATCAACCCCACCACCGGGTGCTGGGTGTCGTGGGTGAGCTCGGTCGAGTTGGCGTCTTTCCAACCCGCCACGTTGCGCGCAAACTCAATCACGGCCACCTGCATGCCCAAGCAGATGCCCAGATACGGCACCTTGTTCTCGCGGGCGAACTGAGCGGTCATGATTTTGCCTTCTACGCCGCGCTCCCCAAAGCCGCCGGGCACCAGAATAGCGTCTTTGCCTGCTAGGCGCTCAGTGCCGTGACGCTCAATGTCTTCGGAGTCAATATAATCGACGTTGACCTTAATGCGCCCCTGGATACCCGCATGAATCAGCGCTTCATTGAGCGACTTATAGGCATCCAGCAGCTCCATGTATTTACCGACCATGGCGATGCTAATCGACTTAAGCGGATTCAGCTTGGCGTCCAGCACTTTAATCCATTCAGACAGATCAGCCTCAGGTGCTTCAATGCGTAACTTATCGCAGACGATTTCGTCTAAGCCATGCTCGTGAAGCATCAATGGAATGCGATAAATGGTATCGGCATCCTGCAGCGGCACGACTGCACGCTCTTCAACGTTGGTGAACAGGGCGATTTTGCGGCGTTCGCTCTCTTCAAGCTCAACTTCGCTGCGGCAAATCAGAATATCGGGCTGGATACCAATCGAGCGCAGCTCTTTGACACTGTGCTGGGTCGGTTTGGTTTTGGTCTCACCCGCCGTTTTAATGTAGGGCACCAGTGTTAGGTGCATAAACAGCGCGCGGTTAGCGCCCTGCTCACTACGAATTTGGCGAATAGACTCAAGGAAAGGCAGTGATTCAATATCGCCTACCGTGCCACCAATTTCCACCAGCGCCACATAA
>JAMCZP010000188.1 GCA_023485185.1 Gammaproteobacteria bacterium | reverse complement strand
GGCTTCCTCGATCGCCACTAGGTCACGCGCTTTAGCGCGTTTGGCCGCCGTCATCGCCACATAGGGTTCAACATCCAGGCGAAAGGCGAGAATTTCACGCTGGATATCAGGGTTGGGTGCTGCATAGCGCGTTAACCAGTCGGTCACCTGAGCATCCAAAATGTGCCACTCCGAGTACTCGCGCACTTTAGAGCCATGGCCGGAAATGCGTTCAATAATGCCCGCATCCACCAGTTGACGAAGATCACTGCGCACCGCCGAGCGGTTAATACCAAAGCGCTCGCAGAGATCCAGTTCACGGGGCACGAAATCACCGGGATGATAACGCCCACCGAAAATCTCTTCGGCGAGATATTCGGCAATGTTGGGGCGTGCCGCTGGTTTGATAAGAGATGACGTCACTAAGCTAAGCCCCTGTTTCAATTGCTGCCAATCATACCGTACTCGACGGACCAGCCGGTACTTGACTAGCGGGCTTTACCCTAGTCCGCTGCCTAAGCTCCAGGCGACGATCATAGATCCCCTTGGCGAATAGCGTACCCAATACCAAGGTGCCACCCACCATTGCCATTGGCGCTGGCTGCTCGGCGAGAATCCACCAAGCCAGTAAAGTGCCTAACACCACTTCCATCAATATCAGCAGCCCTACCTCGGCGGAAGGTAAATAAAGAGGGCCTCGCTGCAGTAAAGTCACACCGCAAGGCACAATGACCAAGCAGAGCAGTATAACCACCGCTAGCTGGTCGATCGCTGGCAGCGCAGGCGCCTCTCCGGAAAGCCAAAAAACCCCAGCAACGCTACCGACAATTAGCCCGTTGAAGACCAGCATCGGGCTCATGTCGACACCAGGTCGCGTCCTGCACAGCGTAAAATTTATCGCCAGGGTCACCGCCGTCATTAAGGCAAAAGCGTTGCCCACCCAGGAACCAGCGCCTGCGTCATCCAGGGCAATCATGGAGATACCCACCATGCACAGCAAAATCGCCAGCCAGGTCCGCCGTGGTAAGCGCTCTTTAAGGATTATCCAGGAGAGCACCGCGGCAATGAGTGGTGAACTAGCCAGGATCATCAGTACGTTGCCTGCGGTGGTGTACTGGTTGCCAAGCACAAAACCACAGGTGGTCAGGCTGAACAGCAGCGCCACGGCTATTCCCGTCCAGCCGCATCGGCGATAGGCTGCCAAGGTACCTCGGCCATAGCGTGCTAAAGCAATCAGCAAAAAGCCAAGGGCTGAGAGAAAACCACGCCACATCAAAATATCAGCATCAGGCAGCGCAGCCACTTTAATCAGCAGCGCATCGGGTGCCATAATCACCGCTCCGCCACCGGTTAGCAGTAGACCCTGTTGCCGGTGTGACAAGGCACTCAAACGGCTCATGTAGTGGTTATCCTTTTGCCTTTAATGATTATCCCTGGGCGGATGCTTGCGAGCCACATCGCGATATTTGGTAGCGGGTTCCAGGGTCATGCCTCGATTCAACGGTTCGACCATGCTGCGCTGAATCTCCTGCCAAGGCGTTTGGTGGCCAGGGTAGCGGTAGCCGCCCTGCTGGGCTAAACGCTCGCGGCGGGCTTCTAGCTCACTCGCTTCAATCAGTAGTTGCACATCGCCGCGCTTCAGATCAACCCGCAGCCAGTCACCGCTTTCCAGCAGTGCCAAACCGCCACCCGTAGCCGCTTCCGGGGAAGCATTGAGAATCGATGGCGAGCCAGAGGTGCCTGACTGGCGACCATCGCCCAAGCACGGAAGCGATTCAATACCCTGCTTAATCAGCGCCTCAGGCGGCTGCATATTGACTACTTCCGCACCGCCTGGATGCCCCACTGGGCCTGCGCCGCGCATGACCAGAATGGTACGTGAATCAATATTTAATGCTGGGTCGTCAATCCGGGCGTGGTAATCCTCCGAACCATCAAATACCACGACCTTGCCTTCAAAGGCTTCCGGGTCATTGGGATCATTTAGGAAGCGCTCGCGGAAGTCCCGAGAGATCACGCTGGTTTTCATTAGCGCCGAATCAAATAAATTACCCTTGAGATTGAGAAAGCCTGCATGCTCGACCAGCGGATCGGCGTAGCGACAAATAACGTCCGTATCCTGGGTTTCGCGGCCCTGCAAATTATCGCCTATAGCGCGGCCATTGACCGTTAGCGCTTCGCCGTGCAATTTACCGGCCGTGTTTAATTCATGCAGGATTGCCGGCACGCCACCCGCACGATAAAACTCTTCACACAGGAAAGCACCCGCGGGCATCACGTTGGCCAGCAGCGGAATTTCATGGCCCAGGCGCTGCCAGTCGTCGTTATCAAGCTCAATACCCGCGTGACGTGCAATCGCATTAATGTGCACCGGCGCGTTAGAGGAGCCACCCAGCGCCGAGCACACCACAATGGCGTTCTCAAATGCTTCCCGGGTCAAAATATCCAGCGGACGCAGGTCTTCCCACACCATATCGACAATTCGGGTGCCGGTGTCATAAGCCACCATCGCCCGCTCTTTGTAAGGCGCGGGGATCACCGCCGAACCCGGCAGGCTCATGCCCAACACTTCGGCCATGGAATTCATGGTGGAGGCGGTGCCCATCGTATTGCAGTGACCAATCGAAGGTGCTGAGTCGCTGGCTCGGGAAA
>JAMCZP010000308.1 GCA_023485185.1 Gammaproteobacteria bacterium | reverse complement strand
TGATGGCGCAAAACAGCCAGCAGCAAACACGCCACTATGCTATTGCTGCGGGCCCGGTAAGCCACGTGATTAATCGCTTTGCCGCTGAGACCGGGGTCTTTATCAGTGGAGCAGGAGAGCTGGGGGAGGGTCGCCAAAGCCCAGGCTTGCAGGGAAACTATGGAGTAGACGAGGGCTTGGAGCAGGTGTTGGCAGGAACGGGGCTTGCGCCGGTGCGCCGCGCCGACGGTAGCTACCGGCTAGAAGTGCGGGCCAGTGATGAAGCGTTACCGCTGCTTGAAGTACAGGCCGAATGGTTGAGCCCTTCACCTGTGGGGCCAGATTATGGCTACCGGGCAGAGCGTAGCCTAACGGCTACCAAAACGGACACCGCCCTAGAGGATACGCCGCGGACAGTATCGGTGGTGACGCGAGAGCGCATTGAAGATCAGAACCCTCGCACGCTGAGTAATATTCTTAGCTATGTGCCCGGCATTTCCTCAAGTGACTTTCCTGTGGGTGACGGCCTGGCCGGCGATATTTTCTTTATCCGCGGTATGAATCAGCGCGACTATGGCTATGGTACTTACCGCGATGGCTTGCGTGTACAGCCGAATGCTTACTCCACCTCCGCTGAGCCCTTTGGTTTAGAGCGGGTAGAAGTATTTAAAGGCCCCACATCGGCGCTTTACGGTGAAAACGTACCGGGTGGGCTGGTCAACTTGGTAAGTAAACGGCCTACCGCTGACCATCAAGGGGAAGTCAACCTAAGTTACGGTAGTCACAACCGCCGCCAGATCTCGACCGACGTTTCTGGCCCGCTGAACGCTGATGGGTCGGTGCAGGGGCGCGTTGTACTCCTGCACCGCGAATCGGATACCCAGATCGATAGCGTCCAAGATGACCGCACCTACATCGCCCCTTCGCTGACGTTTGAGTTGAGCGATCAAGACCGCTTGACGGTGTTAGGTATGTATCAGAAAGACGACAGTGAGCTGCAGCTAGGCTTGCCCGCTGCGGGCACACTGCTCGCTCATCCTTCCGGCACACTAAGTAGCAGTACCAATCTAGGCCACCCTGAATGGGATACCTTTGAGCGGGAAGTTTGGTCGTTAGGCTACGAGTATGAGCACGCGTTTAATGAGAATTGGCGTTTTCAACAAAACGCTCGTTACTTACGCTCACAAGTGAATCGTCAGGAAGTGTGGTGGAGTTACCCAGGCGATGGCTATGACGATGTTGTTGGCGCTTATGGTCGAGATCGAGACAACGATAGCAAAACGCTGGCGATTGATAACCGAGTGGTGGGCACATTTGGTAATGATGTCGTTGAGCATACTTGGCTTGCCGGGTTTGGCTATGACAGTACCTCTTTCTCGCAGACCCAAGATGTCGGGTTCAGTACACCACAGCTGATTAATATCTTTAACCCCCAGTGGAGTTCGCCACCACAAACGTTGCAGCGTTCTGAAGATGGCGAGGACGTGCAGGAGTTAACGGGTGTTTATTCACAGTTGCACAGCCAAGTGGGAGGATTTATTGCTCAGATAGGCGGGCGCTTTGACTCCGCTAAGACGGAATATAATAACTACCTCACTCCTGGTAGCGGCTTTTCAGTGACGGATGAAGAGCTTAGCTGGCAAGCGGGGTTAATGTATCAGTTTGATTCTGGCTTATCACCTTACATCAATTACGCCAACACCTTTGTACCTGCACGCCAGGTCTCCGTGACCACTAACGAACCGCTTGAGCCGATTACCGGGCGCCAGTACGAGCTGGGGCTGCGTTATGACATTCCTGACGCTGATACGGCGATTACGCTGTCGACCTACGATATCGTGATGAAAAATGACATTAATTACGACAGCGCCATCGGTGGTTATCGCAATGTGGGTCGCACTGATTCCAATGGCGTCGAGTTAGAGTTGGTTAGCGATATTAATGAAGCGCTCAGCGTAGCGGTCGCTTACACCTACACCGATGCGCGCATTATTGAAGATGTGGCGTTTCCCCGTTATGAAGATAACCAAGTAGCCGGAGTGCCACGCCACAAAGCATCGCTTTGGGCAAATTACGAGATTCTAGAGGGGCCCATGCAGGGTGCCGAAGTGGGGTTGGGTGTGCGCTATCTGGGGAGTTCGAACGCCTATCCTGATGCGAGTCTAGCTTACGGTGACACGCTAACCACCCAAGCGGTCACCTTGGCAGACCTTTCCCTAGGCTATGCCTTAGATGATAACTGGCGGGTCGGTTTGAATGTAGAGAACTTATTCGATAAGCAGTATGTGGGGGAGTGCAACAACGCCGCACGCTGTTACTGGGGCACCGACCGTACTGTGCAGGGCACCTTGTCTTTCCGCTATTAGCAAGGGGCAAGGTAATCGGGTATGTCACCACTCATGAGAAAAGCTATGCGCGGGCTATTGCCCGCCATGCTGTTAATGGCTTTCACACAGGTGTTGGCGCAGGATGATGCGCCGCCTAACCAGGGCGTGGTCACGCTGGACTATGCGATTGCCGAAACATTGCAAGCACTGGGAGAGCCGCCTCAAGCCGTCGGCGGCCTTTCAGGGTATCGCGTATGGTGGCGCGACTCCCAAGCGCTACCTAATGTGATTGAGTTGGGTAGCCGCCACTTGCCGAACCTTGAGTTAATACACAGCATTAAGCCAGCGCAGATTTTGATCTCGCCACCGGCCCATGCCAACTTGACTCCCCAGCTTAGCCGTTTGGCGCCCTTAAAAGCGTGGGTGGTGTATGAGACAGCGCCTTTACTGCAACAACGACTTTCTACCTTAACGATGCAATTAGGCGAGCAGATGGGGGATCAAGCTCGCGCCAACGACTACCTAAGTGAGGTGGCAGCGCAGTTTGAAGCGTTGGCAGCGCAGCGCAACAGTCGTGTAGGGAGCGCAAAGCCCGTCGTAAAGCCCGTCGTGTTGGTCAGCCTAATGGATGAACGCCATGCCCGCGTGTTTGGGCAAGGGAGCCTGGAAGGTTTAGTGCTGGAGCAGTTGGGGATAGATAATGCCTGGGAGGGGGCTGTCAATCGCTGGGGGTTTGCCACCGTTACCGCAGAGCAGCTGTTTGGTCTTGAAGGCTGTGTCATTATGCTGGAAAGCCCTTATTCACCAGAAGGAACGCAACAAACCCTGCTTATGCAAGGTGTCTGGCAACACTGGCCCGCTTTAACTAACCAGGAAGCAACCACAGTAGCCGTAGATTATTGGCACTGGGGAGGCTGGCCATCGGCATTGCGTTTTGCTGCCAGCCTTCGGGATGTTTGCTAGACCTAGTAGCGTTTCACTAATCCGTTGCACGCTTAATGCCGACTGAAGTAGGCCTCCATCACCGCAATCACCTTATCGATATCCGCATCGCTGATATCGCGGTGAACAACGAAGCGCGTGGCGTAAAGCAGCTCGATTAAAATACCGTGCTCTTTTAGCCAAGTGGAAAGTGGTTTCACATGGGCGTCGGGGAAACGGGCGAATACCATATTGGTTGCCTGGGAAGTGATCTCAATGCCGGGCAGTTTTGCTAAGCCTTCCGCCAAACGTTCCGCGCGGCGGTGGTCATCCGCTAAGTCGGCAACATGATGATCAATTGCGTACTGGCAGGCTGCGGCGATAATTCCTACTTGGCGCATACCGCCACCCACCATTTTGCGTAACCGGCGCGCTTTATCGATCAGCGCTTGAGACCCCACCAGAGCTGATCCCATGGGGGTACCTAACCCTTTTGAAAAACATAGTGAGATGCTGTCAAACGGCAAGCAGAGTTGCTTGAGCGACGTATCTGTCGCAACCGCTGCATTGAAGAGGCGTGCCCCGTCCAGATGCGTTGCTAACCCACGTTCTCGGGCAAGTTCGGTGGCTTTTAGTACATAATCGGCGGGCAAAACTTTGCCCCCAATGGTGTTTTCCAGTGCCAAAAGTTTGCTACGGGCAAAGTGAAAGTCATCGGCTTTAATCGCCGCGCTTATTTTTTCCAGCGGCAGCGTGCCATCGGCGGCATTTTCAATCGGCTGTGGTTGAATGCTACCCAGTACCGCAGCACCCCCGCCTTCATATTTGTAGGTATGGGCTGACTGTCCAACAATGTACTCATCGCCCCGCTCACAGTGGGCCATTAACCCCACTAAGTTACTCTGCGTGCCACTAGGAAACAGCAGCGCCGCTTCTTTGCCTGTCAGTTCGGCCAGGTCTGCTTGAAATGCGTTCACCGTAGGATCATCGCCCCACACGTCATCGCCAACCGGAGCAGCCATCATCGCTTCTAGCATAGCGGGGGTAGGGCGGGTCACCGTGTCACTGCGTAAATCAATCATGCGGAACTCCTTTTTTGTGTATGGGCGCTGACTTAGGAACGCTTTATCGAGCAAGTTTCCAGGAACCATCTATGGTTAACAGCATACTTCAAGTCAAACCAGCATAGGCATCCCGATGGACCTAAAAAGTGGCTATCCGTTTTGGGCTGTAAAAAATGGCCTGTTGAAAGCATTTCCCAAACTTAGCCGCGATCATCAAAGTGAGGTAGTGGTCATTGGAGGAGGTATTACCGGTGCTTTAATTGCCGATGAGCTGAGTCGTCACGGTCATCAGGTGGTGGTGTTAGAGCGGCGCGATATCGGTTGGGGTAGCTCCGCTGCCAGTACAGCGCTGCTGCAATACGAAATCGACACGCATATGACTGAATTAGCCGAACGTTATGGTGAGGCGGATGCGGTGCTTGCTTATCGCGCCTGTGCTGACGCCATTGGGGAGCTTGAAACGCTGGCCGCAGGGCTGGGCGATGTGGATTTTGAGCGCCAAAAAAGCCTTTATTACGCCAGTAATGAAGAAGACGTGGCATCTTTGAAAGCGGAGCTGGCGCTGCGCCAGAAGCATGGTTTTGAGGCTTCCTGGCTTGACCGTGAGGCCGTGTTAAAGGAGTACGGCTTCGCAGCTCCAGGGGCTATTCTCACCCAGTTAGCGGCCAGTATTGACCCCTATCGCATGGCTTATAAGCTGTTTGCCAAGGTCGTCGAGCGGGGTGGTGAGGTGTATGACCGTACGCAAATGGAGACGATGACACCTGATGAGCAGGGCGTTACGCTAACGCTGACTAACGGCGCCACCCTGCGCTGCCAGTATGTAGTGATGGCGGCAGGATACGAGTCACAAACTTGGTTGCCTGAAACGGTGGCGATCAAACGCAGTAGTTATGCTCTCATCACTGACCCGCTATCACCAGAGGCATTAGGTCAGCTGCGCCACACCATGGTGTGGGAGTCGGCGCGCCCCTACCTTTATATGCGCACGACTGGCGATGGCCGCCTATTAATCGGCGGTGATGATGACGATGAAGATATCCCTAAACGACGTGATGCACGGGTTGAAGAGAAAGCCGAAGGATTAGCGCACAAAGTCGAAGCGTTATGGCCTAAGCTTGAGATTAATCCAACGTTCTCCTGGGGCGGAACCTTTGCTGAAACAGACGATGGCTTGCCTTTTTTTGGCCCCCACGGCGCCTACGGCCCACGGGTACATTTTGCCATGGCTTATGGTGGCAATGGGATCAGCTATAGCATGATTGGTGCCAAGCTACTGCGGGCGCTTATTGAAAGAAAGGAGCACCCACTGGCGGAGCTATTTTCATTCAAACGGCTAACGAAAATAACGAGTGACAAAATGCAGCAAGCAGTTGAATAGTCGTATTGTTTAAAATGCTTAATCAGAATGTAACTTACAAAGAGTAGCAGGTGATGGACAACAAACTTTACTTACGTGCGCTGGAGCGTAACGACTTGCGTTTCGTCCATGAACTCAACAACAACCAGAGCATCATGTCGTACTGGTTTGAAGAGCCCTACGAATCGTTTGACGAATTGGAGGAGCTTTATAATAAGCACATTCATGACAACGCAGAACGGCGCTTTGTCGCCGAAGACAGTAATGGTAATGCGATTGGGCTGGTAGAGTTGATTGAGATTGACTACATCCACCGTAGCGGCGAGTTTCAAATCATCATTACGCCTGACCACCAGGGAAAAGGCTTTGCACGCTCGTTGATCCAACAGGCATTGCATTACTCGTTCACGATCTTAAACCTGCATAAGGTTTACCTGATTGTGGCGGTGGAAAACGTAAAAGCGATTCATCTCTATGAGGAGAGTGGCTTCATTGAAGAAGGCCACCTTGTGCAGGAGTTCTTTATCAACGGCAAATACCGGGATGTAAAGCGGATGTATATTTTACAAGACACCTATCTCTCGCAGCTTGATAGCTCCGAAGCGCCAGAAGCCAACTGGTTGTAATTCGCCTGCCGCACAAAACAACGCCTCGTGAACGAGGCGTTGGATGGTACAAACCGCTCACTACTGGCGTTTATTTAGCGCAAATATGCCTTAATGGCATCTAGTGCCGCGCGCTGTTGCAGCGCACGCTGTGCCCATACTTCTATAACTTCAACTTCCAACATGTGACCTTGGGTAACTGAGCTTTGCATGGCGTCCACTCCGGTTTCAGGGGTTCATTAAGGATTTTTATATACCGCTAATTGTTATACACAGCTTGTGTTGTGCAGAGCAGCAATTGAGCTGTGGTAATAGATACTAGGGGCATTCATTGACGAGAGCTAGTCCCAAAGATGTAGGTAATTTGCCATTTTGTGTAAGCAATTGCTTACGCCTAAGCTTCGAATGCGTTCATCTATTTGAATGGGAAGGATTTTCATATCCGTAAAAAAGCCGGAAATTCATCCGGCTTCGGTGATTAGCTTTTGGTCTATAGAAGCTAAAAGCGCCTGAATTAGCCTAGGTAGGCTTTCATCGCTTCAACTGCTTCACGATGCCACTTAGCATTCAAGTTCCAGAACTCTAGAACTTCTTTGTCGCGTGCAGGGGAGATTATTAAAAAAGTCATTGTGTGGTCCTCCTAGTGGGACTACACACCTAGTATAGTACTTTTTTGTTGCGGTGCAGCATAATTCTGTGGGTGACCATTTGGCTGGGACAGTGCACAAAGCACGATTGCTATTCATCAGCTAGGCTTTAAGGCGATTAATCCGTTTTAACGTAGTTGCGAATGGAGTCGCTAATGAGCACCAATGTTGCTGAAATTATGATAGAAACCCTCCACGATGCCGGAGCAAAGCGCTGCTATGGTGTGGTGGGGGATACACTTAATCACTTCACCGATGCCCTGCGACAAAGTGACATAGAGTGGATAGGGGTTCGCCATGAGGAAGTGGGCGGTTTTGCCGCCGGGGGTGAAGCTTATATCACCCAGGAATTAGCGCTATGTGCCGGTTCTTGTGGCCCAGGTAGCCTGCATTTTGTTAATGGCCTATTTGATGCCCACCGTAATGGCGCACCGGTGGTATTTATTGCCACTCAGGTTCCACTTGGTGAAACGGGCGGGCGCTTTCCGCAAGAAGTCGATCAGTCCCAGATATTTGAACAATACAGCGTATTTTGTGAAACGCTGAACTCCCCCGAACAGGCGCGTCGTATGACAGCGCTTGCCGCGCAAACCGCGCTGGCCAAGGGTGGCGTTGCGGTGATAATTGTTCCTGGCGATATTTTTAGTCAAACGCCGCAAAACCAACTTGCCTACCGTACTCACCGTTTTAGTTACTCATTGCGCCCATCGGCTGAGTCATTAGTGCCTGCGGTGCAGCAGCTTAATAAGGGCGGCAATATCACCATTTTTGCTGGCGCAGGCTGTGAAGGTGCACGTGAGCAGGTGATGGCATTGGCAGAAAAACTGCAGGCTCCCATCGCTTGGACCTCTCGCGCTAAAGATTTTATCGAGTACGACAACCCCTACCAAGTGGGCATGACCGGCATTTATGGCCTTGAAGGTGGCTATCGAGCGGTAGCGGAGTGCGACACGCTGCTATTGCTGGGTTGTAATTTCGCGTTTAGCCAGTTTTACCCAGAAGACGCGTCGATTATTCAGATTGATAATGACCCCGCACAGATCGGTAAACGCTACCCTGTTGATGTGGGGATCATCGGCAGCGTGCGTGATACCTGCGAAGCACTCTTTCAAGTCGTCGAAGCCAATTCCAGCACACGTTGGCTGGAGAAGTGTCGCAAACGCTATCAAAAATCGTGGGATAAATCGGCCCATAACAGTAAAGACGATGAGCTAATACACCCACAAGAGCTAACCCTCGCCATTGACCGTTTGGCTAGCGATAATGCATTGATTACCGCCGATACGGGCAGCGTTAACGTATGGATGTTGCGCCATATTCGTGCTCTAGAAAAGCGTCGAACGCACTCCAGTCTACAACATGGCACCATGGCAAATGCGTATCCTCAGGCGTTGGGAATGCAACTGGCCTACCCCGATCGCCAAGTGATTGCAATGTGTGGAGATGGTGGTCTCTCGATGTTGATGGGGGATCTGTTAACCCTGGTTCAGCGGCGGATTCCCCTTAAAATCGTGGTGTATAACAACAGCTCCTTAAGCTTTGTCGAATTAGAGCAAAAAGTTGAAGGGTTGCTGGATGCTTATACGGCGTTGGAAAATCCCGATTTTGGTCAAGTTGCCCAAGCTATGGGATTATGGGGCAAGCGCGTAGAGCGTGAAGATCAGCTTGATAATGCCATTCACGACTGGCTAGCTCAGCCAGGGCCTGCACTGCTCGATGTCGTGGTTAATCCGATGGAGCTGGTAATGCCACCAAAAGTGGAAGCAGGGCAAGTGGCTTCTACCGCGCTTTACTCTGCCAAAGCGGTGTTGAGCGGTCGCATGGATGAGGTAGTACATCTAGTCAAAAGTAACTTTCTGAAGCGTTAAACTTGCCTTCCCTGCTTTAGCTTGCCGGGAGGGGCGAGCTAAAGCAGTATTCGTACAAAGCCTAATCTCTTTTTAGCAACGAGTAGCCCAATGCGCCTGCGTATTTTGTCTGATTTACACTTGGAGTTCTTTGACGAAAACCGCGCGCTGCCAGACGTAGACGCTGACGTAATCGTCCTGGCTGGCGATATCCATCGCAAAAGCGAAGGGCTTGCCTGGGCGCGTCGTCGATTTCCAGAGGTACCGATTATCTATGTGCCTGGCAATCACGAATTCTACGGGACCTGCATACCGCTTCTGCGCGAAGAGTTGATGCTGGAAGCCGAGCGGCTCGATATTGAACTGCTGGATAACCGCGCCGTAACGCTGGGCGATGTGCGTTTCTATGGCACTACGCTGTGGACGGACTTTGCGCTCTATGCTGGCGATCCGACGCAAAATCCCGCTCATACCGAAGCTAAAGCTTTACGCTATATGCCCGATTTCAAAATCGTACAAACGTCGCCAGGGGTTACGTTTACGCCGTTAGCGAGCAGCCAGTTACACGCCGAAGCACTTAACTGGTTAGAGCATGAGCTTGCTCAACCATTTGACGGCCCAAAGATAGTCGTCAGCCACCACGCCCCGCTACACGACTGCATTCCTGATCAATATGTAGGCGATGCGCTTTCCCCCGCGTTTGCTTCCCACCTGCCTCATCTGATGGGGAAAATGGATCTATGGGTGCACGGGCATGTCCACGAACCCGTTGATATTTTGCGAAATGGTACGCGAGTTATCGCCAACCCAGGTGGTTATCCCTACGAGTTCGATCCGCCGCTGTTTAGACCAGATTGTGTGGTTGATATCTAAATTATAATTTAGCTAGTAACTTGGCGATGTGGCTTGAGTAACAGAGACTTTCTTGTCGAAACATCTATGACTGCTACTTTGGTTTAGATCCAACTTTCTGTGCTTGCACCGAAAGGCGGCTCTATTTATTGTTGTATGATGTATTACATTTCGAGGTGTTTAGTTGGTCACGGTAACTATATCCACAGCATGATTTTTGACTGGCATCGATAATAAAAGAGGCTTGCACCCTATGTTTCCTAAGATTAAAACGATGAAGGTAGTTCCAGTCGCTGGCTACGACGGTTTTTTACTTAACCTCAGTGGCGGACATGCCCCATGGTTCATCCGCTGTGTAGTCATCCTTGAGGATAATGCCGGTAACCAGGGCGTTGGTGAGATTCCTTCCAGCGGCGGCATTCTTAAAGGGCTCGAGCAGTGTCGGGAGCTTGTGGAAGGCTCGCAAATCAATAATATCAAGCACACTCTCAATCAGATTCGCTTGCGGTTAGCTCAGAACGGGCGCGAGGAGCGAGGGCGCCAGACATTCGATCTGCGCGTGGCGGTGCATGTGATTACGGGTATTGAATCGGCGCTATTAGACCTCTATGGGCAGACGCTACAAATGCCCGTCGCCGACCTGCTTGGTCAGTACGGCCGTCAACGTGATGAAGTCGAGGCATTGGGCTATTTGTTTTTACTTGGTGATCCTGACAAAACAGACCTGCCTTATCCCAAAACGCACAATCCTCAAGATAGGTGGGATGAGATTCGCTATCAAGAAGCGCTAACCCCTGCAGCGGTGGCTAAATTAGCCAAAGCCGCCTATGAGCGCTATGGGTTTAAAGATTTTAAATTAAAAGGCGGTGTATTACGTGGTGAGGAAGAAGCCGACTGTATTCGCGCGCTTCATGAAGCGTTTCCTGAGGCACGGCTGACGCTAGACCCTAACGGTGCCTGGAAGCTCGATGAAGCAGTGCGTGTATTGGAGCCTATCAAGCACCTGCTGAGCTATGCCGAAGATCCCTGTGGTCAAGAAGAAGGCTACTCAGGGCGGGAGACGATGGCAGAGTTTAAGAAGCGTACAGGTCTACCTACGGCCACCAATATGATTGCGACTGATTTTAAACAGCTGCAGTACGCCGTTCAGCTTAACTCTGTTGATATACCTTTGGCGGATTGTCATTTCTGGACCATGCAAGGCGCTGTCAAAGTCGGCGAACTTTGCAATGAGTGGGGCATGACCTGGGGCTCTCACAGCAATAACCACTTCGATATTTCGCTTGCCATGATGACCCATGTTGCTGCCGCTTGCCCAGGTGAAATTACCGCAATCGATACTCACTGGATTTGGCAAGATGGACAACGTATCACTCAAAATCCTTTGCTAATACGTGAAGGTAAATTAAAGGTTCCGACCACGCCAGGGTTAGGGGTTGATGTAGATGAAGAAAAACTAATAGAGGCGCACAATCTCTATAAGTCTCTTGATACCACGCAGCGCAACGATGCCATTGCCATGCAATTTCTGATCTCTGGATGGGAATTTGATCCGAAGCGACCAGCGCTAGTTCGTTGATCATTGCTTAATTATCAATTGATACGGTTAGGCATCAAGGTTGGATAAGGCGCTGTTGAAAAACTGCCTGCTATTTATGCACTTTTTATTAATAGCGGGCAGAAGCATTAATGGCAGACGGTATAGCTGCTAGCGACAGTGTTTAGCGAGCGCCCGTTGTTGGCATTTAGGGATACTACTTTGGTTCATATTTAGATAGTTCGGCTTGCGCTACGCAGGGATGATACTTATCTTTTTGGTTGTATGATGTATTACATAATAGAGTGGCCAGTTGGTGAAGTTTGCTCACTTAATGGTCAGCGCATTTACAGAGAGGGCGCAACGTGACGTTTTCAAGAGAAGCAGTAATTAATGCCATTGGCGATGGCCTGCTGTCGTTTCCGATTACGGACTTCGATAGCCAGGGTCGCTTTGATGAAGCGAGTTATCGCAAACGGTTAGAGTGGTTTATCAGCCATGAGATTTCAGCGGTTTTTGTGGCCGGTGGTACGGGAGAGTTTTTTAGCCTATCGCTAGAGGAGTATCGCCAGATCGTACGTGTGGCAGTTGAAGTGATTGATGGGCGTTTGCCAGTGATCGCCAGCGCTGGTCTCAGTGTGGAAACAGGGACGGCGTTTGCAAAGGCGGCCGAAGAGGCTGGGGCTGATGGTATTTTACTGATGCCACCCTACCTGACCGAATGCCCGCAAGATGGCCTTGTCGAATACGCGCGCCAAATTTGCGATGCCACTTCAATCAATGTGATTTATTACAACCGCGGCAATGGCATTTTGAATGCCCACTCTGTTCAACAACTGGCCGACCTTTGCCCTAACTTAGTGGGGTTAAAAGATGGCAAAGGTGATATTCAAGCGCTTAACAAAATCATTAAGACCGTCGGTGATCGGCTGGCCTATATCGGTGGCGTACCCACGGCAGAAATCTTTGCAGAGGCCTACGTCTCCATTGGTGTGAATACTTATTCTTCGGCTGTTTTTAACTTCGTACCTGAAATGGCCGTCACGTTTTACAAGGAGTTGCGCAAAGGCAATAAAGAGGTCGTTAAGCAAATCACCAATGACTTTTTTATTCCTTTTGTAGACCTCAGGGACCGAAAAGCAGGTTACGCCGTTAGCCTTATCAAAGCGGGTGCCGAAATAGTTGGACGGCCTGCCGGTAATGTTCGTGCTCCACTTACAATGCCAACCAGCGATGAGTGCCAGCAGCTTAATGCGCTAATCGATAAAGCAAAGAAGTACTAACCAGCGATTTCTAACGCATCACCAATAATAAGAGGAAGTCATACATGCGTACATCTACAAATAACGCAGCAGTTAGCACTAGCCCTGTTAACACTCCTGTTAGCAAAGCCCGAGCTATTCAAACCCGTACTACTAAAGCCCCGACTATGAAAACGCTCGCAGCTACCGTGGGTGCCATAGCTCTAATAGCATTTGCAACGTCGGCTCAGGCAAATAATTGGCGTGGCTGGAACATCCATCCTGATGGCTACCCCAATACTGTTGCCTTGGAAGAGTTCGCAGCTGCCGTAGCGGAGCAAACAGATGGGCGCGTGACCCCCCGAGTGTATAACAACGCTGTGCTCGGGGATCAATCGGATGCAATTGAGCAGACCCGCAATGGGGCCTTGGATTTTGCCAATTTCAATATGGGGCCAATGGGGCCCATCGTTCCCGAAACCAATGTGTTCTCGCTACCCTTTTTGTTCAATGACGTTGAACATATGCACACGGTAATGGATGGTGAAATTGGTGAGCGTTTTGCTGACGCTTTAGAAGAAAAAGGACTGGTAGTTCTATCATGGTTTGATTCAGGGGCGAGAAGTATTTACAACACCAAGCTGCCTATTAACACTCCCGAAGACGTTCGTGGCTTAAAGATCCGTGTTATGAACAACGACCTTTATGTTCACATGATTGAAGCACTCGGTGGAAACGCGACGCCAATGTCCTATGGCGAGGTGTATCAAAGCTTAACGACGGGTGTTTTAGACGGTGCAGAAAATAACTATCCCTCCTTTGAGTCCAGTAATCACTTTGAGGTAACAGGGTATTACTCCTTAACCGAGCACTTGATTATCCCAGAGTGTTTATGCGCCGCAAAAGCCAGCTGGGACAAACTCGCGGCAGAAGATCAAGAGATCATTCGTGACGTAGCGCAGCAAGCGTCTGTACGTCAGCGTGAGCTATGGGTAGAGAGCTCTGAAGAGAGCCGCCAAATAGTCTTAGACCACGGTGTAGAAATCAATGAAGTGGAAGATAAAGCTGCCTTCCAGGCGCTTATGGAACCAATGTATGAAAACTTCATTGCCAGTAACCCAGGCACAGGCGAGCTGATTGAGGAAATTCGCTCCGCCGAGTGATTAACACTTAAATACTTCCGGCAGCTGGTTAGGTATTACTTATCGCTGCCGGAAGTTGAAAAGGAAAGAGCCGTGAGTATCGAACTTGAATCATCTCTCGATAAAGAAGACGCAATAAGTAGCGGCCCAATAAATCGAATACTAGATGGCATCGCCAGCTTATGTATTTTGGTTGCAGGTGTCTTGTTAGTCACGCTTATCTCAATATTTGGCTGGTTGGTTTTTGGTCGTTATGTGTTGAATAACACACCGACATGGGTCGAACAGGCCTCACTGCTAATGGTGGTTTACATTACCTGCTTAGGTGCGGCGGCGGGGGTAAGGCATCACAGCCACCTTAATATCGACTTTATTCGTGAAAGTTGTGCCGGCCCTTTACGCAGTTTTATGCACCATCTAGCGGATCTTTTCATCTTCTTTTTTGGCGGGTTTATGGCTTTTCAAGGGTGGACTTTGGTGATGACAAACCTGAATAGGGCCATTCCCATGATAGGACTTTCAGAGAGCTGGCGTGCAGCCCCCCTAGTGATATGCGGTGTGTTAATCATGCTCTTTTCAGCCGCAGATATAGCGCAGCGCTTACTAACTCGGAAAGTGAAGGGGGTATAATCGATGGGTCTTATTATTCTTTTCGGG
>JAMCZP010000113.1 GCA_023485185.1 Gammaproteobacteria bacterium | reverse complement strand
ATTGACGTGCTGACATCTAAAAGAACGGGGCCTGAATCAGTGGGGTAGCCCACGGCGATGGGATTGGGGGTATGAGTAGCTTCTAAACCGCCGTAAGGAGCAACCGATTTAGTCGCCGGGTCGGAGGACTCAATCACCACCACCAGGTTTTGGTCGGTGGCGCGTTTAAGGTAGGCAGCCAGGCAGGCGATATGATTAGAGCGCCGAATCACTACCGTACCGGTGCCGCATGAGCGCGCCATGGATTCAGCGGCCTCCATGGCTTTGATAATCAACCAAGGCCCTGGCAGATAACGACCATCCCAGGTTTGTACAGCGGCCCGTTGGGAGACCACCTCATAGTCACCGGTGACAGGCATTCGGCCTGACTGAATTTCCCCAAGGTAAGGTGAAAGCAGCTGAAGGCCATGAGTGGTATGGCCCATCAGGTCGCCTTCAACGAGTATTTCAGCGACAGCCTGGGACTTATCTTTATCGAGTCCAGCGGCTACTAGTAAGTCGGTGCTGAACTGCGTTATTTCCTTTACGTCGTAATGGGTGCTCATTGGCTTTGTTCTCACTATTTGTTGTTGTGGGAGTCTATGAAGCGTTGTGCCGCTTGAGTTGGCGTATCAAGGCGCTATGGTCCAGCTCGCCATCCCCCTGGGCTACCAGCTCCTCGAAAAGCGAGTTGACCAATGTTGATACGGGCAAGTTGAGCCCTAATTCACCGGCAAAGGCCATCGCCGTCTGGGTATCTTTTAACTGCCATTTGGCTGGCCCCCCGGGGGTGAAGTTTTCCTGGATCATGCGCTGGCCGTGGATGCGTAGAATAGTCGAGTCTGCAAAGCCACCCTCAAGTGCCGCCAGCATTCGCTCAGGGTTAGCCCCACCGCGCTCAGCCAGTAGTATGGCTTCAGCTACCGTGGCAATGGTATTGGCCACAATCATTTGATTGGCAAGCTTAGCCAGTTCACCGCTGCCTGCTGGGCCAACATGCACTGGCCTGCCAAGTGTTAATAGAAGATGCTCGACTGCTTTAAAGCTTGCGGCGTCGCCACCCACCATGATGGCTAAACTGCCGTCGATAGCTCCCTGTTCACCCCCGGATACCGGCGCGTCCAAGTAGTGAATCTGATGCGTGGCGGCTTCTTCAGCCTGCCTGCGCGCGGTCTCGACGGGGATAGAGCTCATTACGATCAGCGTGGCGTCGGGCTGCATGGCCTTGAGCAGACCGTTGGAGCCTAATAATATTTCATCGCACACAGGTCCCGAGCTCAGCATAACGATAACCACATCGCTATCGGCGACGGCTTTTTCTGCTTTATCAACTATTTCAGCCCCCACCGTTTCCAAGCTGTCAGCCTTGCTTTTCGTCCGATTCCAGACGCGCACTTGATGCCCAGCTTTAACCAAACGCGCGGCCATCGGCGAACCCATAATGCCTGTGCCAATAAAGCCGATAGTTCTTGTGGTCGTTGTTGTCATTATTAGCCCCTCTATCTATATGAGCCGTTAAGGCTCCTTAGTTGTTAACGCAAATAAGCTGGCGCATTGATATCACCTGATTCTCTAAAGTTGATCAGGCGGTCAAGTACTTTAGATTCCGAACGCTCTAAATGAGTGACCAAGGCTTTTGCCGCTTGATCGGGTTTTTGCAGGCGCATTTTCTCGAAGATGCACAAATGCTCGTCGAAAAAAGGATCTTGATCGGGAAGCTTAAGGACTCGTCCAAGCAGGTGTTTGCTGATTAATAAGATAGGGTGAGTACGCCTGAGCATATTCATGACCTCCTGGTTGCCGCCTAAACTGACGGCGGTATGGTGGAGGTCATTTTCTAACTCATCGAGCACGTCACCCTTAATATTCGGGTAACTGTTTTCGGCCTGCTTGAGCTTGGCAATGTAGTCATTGACCGTACTTTCGGAAATGCTCTTGGCTGCCCTTGCGATCATGTAAGGTTCTAGTTGGCGGCGAGCTTCATAAAGATTGTGAAGCCGTTGATTATCTAAAGGGACCACGCTCCAACTATTATATTTAATCTTTTCGACTAGGCCGATGGACTGTAAGTGGAGCAGAATCTGATGGGTGACGGTACGGCTAACATTAAGTGATTTGGAAAGCTGTAGTTCATTAAGTTCAAACGCCCCCTTGATTGAACACAGCACAATATCATGCTCGACGCTGTCGATATGGGCGCGCCATGAAACGGTTCGATCGACTTTGGGGGCATGGCCAAGCTGCTTGAAATCACGCTCACTAAGAGAGCGCCGCACAATCTCACTTGGTGAGGCTCCCACCAGATAGCCACGCCCTTCAAAACGACAGATATACTGCTCTTCGTGTAGCCGGCTCAGGGTTTGGCGAACTGGAGAGCGGCTAATACCAAATAGCTCCGCAATATTACCCTCCAGCAGCACAAGCCCTGGTTCAAGCCGTTTTCCAACAATACCCTGCTTAAGAGCCGTATAAAGCTGGTCGCGCAGCGTTTGTGCCATGGTTAATTGTTTGCCCTTAAATAATAAATTTAGGCTTTGTTTGAAAAGTCGGCGAGCGAAGACCAGATAAGGCAAAAATCGGCGAAAAGACGGAGTTTACTGGGTGTAAATGAGTACTTTGATCGGACTCGCGCGCGAGCCGATTTTTAACGCAGTATGGTCGAGCGC
>JAMCZP010000014.1 GCA_023485185.1 Gammaproteobacteria bacterium | reverse complement strand
GGTACCGTTTTAAGCTGTGCAATCGCCGCATCCCAACTGACGACTTGGGCAAACCCCACCACGCCTACAATGAGCATGGTTAACGCTACCGGGACGCGCAGAATCATCAGTATTAGCAAACACCCAAGACCAATAGCGCCGATCGCTTCACTCCCCATGAGCAGCCTCCTCGCCCTTGCCATAAAGAATGCCTAGCAAGGCATGGATAAAGCTGCGTAACCCCAGTAGTAAACTGAGCACGGCTGCCAGCTGATAAATGGGCCCCATGGGCAGTCGCAGATCCTGGGTGGTAGTGCCATGCCGGGCAGCCGCCGCTGCTGAGTCCCATAAACCTACAAATAAAATTAATCCCAGCGCCATAAAGCCAAGAAAATAGAGACCTTGTAAGCGGTTTTTAATGGTTTGGGGCAAGCGATGTGAAAAGGCTTCTACCACCACTTGGCTCTTCTCAACGTTCGCGGACATTGCCGCTAGTAAAGCAAACAGCATTAAATAGCTAACTAACTCCACGCTCCCTGACACGCGTAACGAAATAGCGCCTTCCGTCACGCGGGCAAGGTAGCGAGTACTTACATCGGCGATAGTGACTGCCAGTAAGCCAATCAGCGCTATTCCGGCAATCAAACGACAAATAAGGGCCAGCCAATGGCTGGCCCTGTTGAGAATATGCTGAAAGTGGAGAGTCGACTGCATAACACCTTATCCCTGTTGGGTACCACAAGACTCGCTCGCTGCTAGTGCAGCTTCATACACCTCACGGGCTTGGCTCAAACCGCGCTCTTCTAACTGCGTTAAGTAGTTTTCAATACCGGTTTGCAGCGGCTCCTGCCAGTCTGGGTGCTCAAGCGGGTTTTCGATTTCACGGATGGTGTGGCCCGCATCAACCGCTTCCTGCTTGCCTTCCACATCTAGACGGTCAAACACTTCACCGGCCTTTTCAGCCCACTTCATGCCTGAATTATTGTCGATGACCGCCTGCTGCTCGGGAGATAAGCCTTCATAAGCGCGTTGATTCATGGTGGCGACAAAGATCAGCGTATAGAACGGTACTTCGGTGTGATAACTGACTAACTCATTAACGCGAAAACCTTTTAAGCCTTCCCAGGGGAAGCTTAGGCCATCAATAACGCCGCGCTGCATGGAGGTATAGATATCTGGTGCTGGCATACCCACTGGGCTTGCACCCATGTTTTCGAGCATTTCACCCGCGACAGCAGTGGGGCGGCGAATACGTAGCCCTTGCAGGTCAGCAGGCGTTTGCACATCAGTATCGATGGTGTGAATGCCGCCAGGGCCCGTGGTAAACATAAATAGCGGGCGGGTATCTTCGTATTCGCTATCCAAATGACCGTCGTCGTAAAGCGTTTGCAGTACACACGCCCCTTGCGTTGCCGTACTCGCTACCCCAGGCAGCTCAACAATCTGTGACAGCGGGAAGCGGCCAGCGGTGTAGCCCTGTGCCGTGGCACCAATATCGGCAATACCGTTGGCGGCGGCTTCATAAATGGAATCCGGTTTGGCTAAGGTACCGGCGGGAAACATTTGGATCGATAGCTCGCCGCCGGACTCTTCGGCCACGGTATCAGCCCAGGCCTGCAGAACATCTTCATTAACGCCGGAGGGGCCAGGCCAAAAGTGCGCCATACGCAGGGTGGTTTCCGCTTGAACCGAACTGATGCCAAAACCCGCAATAGCGGTCGCCAACAGGCACCGGGATAGGGTTATTTTCATGGGGTACTCCAGGACTTTTGTTAGATTATTATAAGTTCGCATAACGAATACTAGTTCGCTCTAAAAGGCCAGATTAGTCCACTCTAACGCCTAGAGCTAATCGACATTGGTCTATGGTGAAACGCCTTCTGATCACGTTTACCTCAAACCCACGCCGATGTCCCCAGTGTTACGACTCCGCAGTGCATTCAGTAAGGCACATTGGCAGCATAAAATTGGACTTTTCCAACATCCACCCCCGACCATGGTCTTAACTCAATAAAAAAGCGCTACTCAGTAATGAGCAACGCTTTTTGTTCGGACTTCACCTGATTAGAACGGTTAAAAATCAAAAAATACCGTTTCACCTTCGCCCTGCAGACGAATATTCAGCCGGTAACGCACTTTGCCATCGGCCTCTTCGCGCTTGGCGATCAGCGTTTGGCGGCGCGCCGGTGACTCAATGCGCGAAAGCACCGGGCACTGGGCGTTGGCTTCCGCTTCATCGTCAAAGTAGAGCCGTGTTTGCAGGTGAATGTTCACCCCTCGGGCAAACAGCGTCAGGTTAATGTGCGGGGCCATTAGCTGGCCGCTGGGGTGCTTCACTGCGCCGGGCTTGATGGTGGTTAACGACCACTCGCTACCGTGATCGAACGTAGTGGCAGTGCGGCCGAAGCTGTTAAACGGCTTGCTCAGGTCGTAATCGGCCTGGTAGTCGCCGTTAGCATCGGCTTGCCACGCTTCTACAAAGGCATCGCGTACTAGATCGCCGTTGCCATCGATGACGATCCCTACGACTTCAATATGCTCGCCTTCGGCTTCCGGCTTGACCATCTCGTTCCAGATCTCTTCGTCGCGCACTGGGTTACCGGCAGCGGCCAGAGCAAGTCCGATATGCACGTAGGGGCCCGCGGTTTGCGAGGCGGTTTCACGTAGCA
>JAMCZP010000255.1 GCA_023485185.1 Gammaproteobacteria bacterium | reverse complement strand
ATGCGATCAATGTTATAACCCAAGCCATTGGTACCCCACATATACGGAACCGAATATTCGCTTCCAGCATCAATGGCTTCCAAGTTGGTCATCAATTCGGCATTGAGGTTATCTAAATTAGGTAGTAGCTCATGGTTGAGCGGCTGGTAAACACCAGCGCTTACTTGGCGGGTAAAGTAGTGCGTTGAAGGCACCACCACATCATAGCCAGAGCGTCCCGCGAGTAGCGCGGCATCAAGTATTTCATTGCTGTCGTAAACGTCGTAGGTCACTTCAATACCGGTACGCTCTGTAAATTTTTCAAGCGTTTCCGGGGCAATATAGTCTGACCAATTATACACCCGCACCTCTTTGGCATGGGCAGCACTAGCCGCTGCGGCAAACGAGATGGCCGCAACGGCCGCAGAAAGTTTGTGGATGTTCCCCATATTGCTACTCCTTTTTCTAGACTATTTTTCTAAGCCATTTGGCCCCGCTCTTAGCGTAGGCAATAAAGCTGACCGTGCGAATTTTGCGGTGCAGAAACGCCGATCGCAAGCCAATGTGAGAAATTCTTGCATTCTGTCTTTGCGGCCCCATCTAACAGTTTGTGCGGGGCGCCCTCTTTACCAATAGAGAAACCCTATTGATGGGATGGCTATTCTCAATTTTAGCCTTTCGTCGTTAGCCATTAGTATGGCTATCACTTTCTAATTATTCACCCACTGCTACTGGAGATTATTTGAATGTCATTGATTAACACTGAAGTTAAGCCGTTCAAAGCAACTGCCTTTGTAAATGGCGAGTTTGTTGATGTTACTGAAGCGGACATGAAAGGCCAGTGGTCTATCTTTTTCTTCTACCCAGCTGACTTTACCTTTGTCTGCCCGACCGAGCTTGGCGACTTAGCTGACAACTATGCTGAGTTTAAAAAGCTGGGCGTTGAAATTTACAGTGTTTCAACCGACACCCACTTCACGCACAAAGCGTGGCATGACAGCTCTGAAACTATCGGCAAACTGCAGTACCCGATGATTGCTGATCCAACGCTGCGCATTTCACGCAACTTCGAAGTTCTGATCGAAGAAGTTGGCCTTGCTGAACGCGGCACTTTTGTGGTCGATCCTGACGGCAAAATCCAGATCGTAGAAATTAACGCTGGAAACATTGGCCGTAATGCCGAAGAACTGCTTCGTAAAGTGAAGGCGGCTCAGTACGTTCGCGCTAACCCGAATGAAGTATGCCCGGCTAAGTGGAAAGAAGGTGAAGAAACTCTCGCGCCTTCTCTGGATCTCGTAGGCAAAATCTAAACCGCCTATCGGTCTAACCTGCCGCTACTGTTTAACTAAGGCGACAGGTGATTACTCAACACCCGGGTTCTGCCCGGGTGTTCTGTTTTTACCAAAAGCACTGTGAGGAAGTTACTGTCATGCTGGACGCCAATTTAAAAACCCAGTTGAAAGCCTATCTGGAAAAAGTGACTCAGCCGTTCGAGATCGTTGCGTCCCTCGATGACGGTGCCAAGTCACGCGAACTACTTGGCCTGCTGGAAGACATCAGCAGCCTAAGCGATAAAATCACCTTGCACAGCGACGGCCAAAATGTGCGCAAGCCGTCTTTTGCGATCAACCGCCCTGGTGAAGAGACGGGCGTAGTGTTTGCGGGTATCCCCATGGGTCACGAGTTCACGTCACTCGTTCTCGCCCTGCTGCAAGTCGGCGGTCACCCGCCCAAAACATCTGACGAACTGCTTGATCAGATCCGAGCACTTGATGGCGAGATGCTGTTCGAGACGTACTACTCGCTCTCCTGCCAGAACTGCCCAGATGTGGTTCAAGCGCTCAACCTAATGGCTATTTTCAATCCTAACGTGCGTCACGTCGCCATCGACGGCGCGCTATTTCAGGATGAAGTTGAGTCTCGCGAAATCATGTCGGTGCCCAGCATTTACTTAAACGGCAAGCCGTTTGATCAAGGCCGCATGACGCTTGAGCAGATTATAGCCAAAGTCGATACCGGTGCCGCCGAACGCGATGCTAAAAAGCTCAGTGAAAAGGCAGCCTTCGACACGCTCGTGATTGGTGGTGGCCCAGCGGGTGCTGCTGCAGCCATTTACTCAGCGCGCAAAGGCATCAATACCGGCGTTGCTGCTGAGCGCTTTGGTGGTCAGGTATCTGACACCATGGGGATTGAAAACTTCATCTCCGTTTCGCATACCGAAGGTCCAAAGCTGGTTAGTGCGCTTGAAGAGCACGTGAAAGAGTACGAAGTTGATGTAATGAACCTGCAGCTTGCTACCTCGTTTAAGGCCGCTGAAGCGGAAGGCGGACTGCACGAAGTAACCTTTGAGTCTGGCGCCAAGCTTAAGAGCAAAACCCTGGTATTGGCGACAGGCGCTCGTTGGCGCGAGATGAACGTACCCGGTGAGCAGCAATACCGTAACAAAGGTGTTGCCTATTGTCCGCACTGTGACGGCCCGCTGTTTAAGGGCAAGCGCGTTGCGGTGATTGGCGGCGGTAACTCTGGTGTTGAAGCGGCCATTGACCTAGCCGGCATTGTCGCTCACGTGACACTGGTGGAGTTTATGGGTGAGATGCGCGCTGATGCGGTGCTGCAGAAAAAGCTTAAGAGCCTGCCCAACGTCGATATTATTGTTAATGCCCAGACCACTGAAGTCAGCGGTGACGGCAGCCGTGTTAATGGCTTGAACTATAAAGACCGCACAACCGATGAGAGCAAATCCATCGCGCTGGAAGGTATTTTTGTTCAGATTGGCTTAGTACCGAATACTGAATGGCTAAAAGGCTCGCCGATTGAGATGACGCCCCGCGGTGAGATCATTGTTGATGCTCACGGTATGACGTCCGTACCCGGCGTATTCGCTGCGGGCGATGTCACCACCGTGCCCTACAAGCAGATTATTATCGCCATGGGCGAAGGCGCCAAGGCGTCGCTGGGTGCGTTCGATTATTTAATTCGCAATTAATTTAACCTTAAGGGTGTAGGGAGCACTTGTGGGAGGGAGCTTTAGCTCGCGAATGTGCGGGCTAACAGCCTGATGAGACTAAGGGGTGCTTTCAGCCCCCTTCGCCCGCTGAAGCGGCCTCCCACGAATATCTTATAGCTCAGTGGTTAAATATTGGCTTAATGCTGTTGTGGGAGGGAGCTTCAGCTCGCGAAGTTTTAGGCTATGCCTAGGTCAGTTATGACGAAGATGGTATCTCTCCTAACACCTCTGGGATCGTCATTTTCACATACCGCCCTGGCGCAGGTTCGATCACTTTAAGTTCGCCATCACCCGGCTGGCGTACAGCTACCATTTTTTCACTATCCGCATAGCCATTTTGGGTCATCCAATTTTGCCAATGGGGCCACCAGGAGCCTTCATGGGCAGTCGCGCCTTCCAACCACTTTTCATGGCTTTCAGGCAGTGCCTCATTGGTCCAATAACCGTACTTGTTTTTGTACGGCGGATTGACAATACCGGCGATATGTCCTGAGCCGCCCAATACAAAGGTGCTAGGCCCTTTCGGTAATAATGCGCCGTAGTAGGTACTGTTCCACTTGGCGATATGATCTTCTTTGGTGGATACAAAGTAGCTGGGCGTCGAAACTTTACGCAGGTCAATTTTAACGCCATCAAGCTCAATACCACCCGGCTCAACTAAGCGGTTCTCTAAATACATATGGCGCAAGTACCATGGGTGGGTACCCGCCGTTAGGTTGGTGCCATCGGTATTCCAATAAAGCAAATCAAAGGCGGCGGGTGTTTCACCTTTCAAATAGTTATTGATATAGAACGACCAAAACAGATCATTTTCACGTAAAAGATTAAAGGTATAGGCCATTGATCGGCCATCTAAATACCCTTTTAACTGCACCGATTGCTCAATACCGTCGACCGCACGTTTATTGAGGAAAACGCCTATATCGCCAGGGTCACGAAAATCCTGCAGCGTAGCCATATAGGTAACAGATTTTACCTTTCTCCCACGACGCGTGCTGGTGAGGTATGCCACTGTCGACGCAGTGAGTGTGCCCCCTACGCAATAGCTGAGCAAATTCACGGACTTCTCGCCGCAGGCCTGCTCAATAGCTTCCATCGCGCTAATGGGGCCCATCTGCATATAGTCGGCCCAGGTAATATCCCTCTGCGCTGGGCTTGGGTTACGCCAAGAGATTAGAAATACCGTATGTCCTTGATCCACCAACCACTTAACCATTGAGTTGTCTTCACGCAGATCAAGAATGTAATACTTATTAATCCACGGTGGCACCATCAACAGGGGCGTTTTGAATGTCTTTTCCGTGGTGGGGGTATATTGAATGAGCTGTATTAATTCATTTTCGTACACTACTGAGCCAGGGGTGACCGCAATATTTTCGCCTACCCCAAAGGCACTACGATCCGTCATACGGACATTAATGCCCTCTGCGGAGTTGTTTAAATCTTCCCTTAAGCGCGCCAACCCATCGATCAGGTTTTGGCCGCGTGTTTCAACGGTACGGCGCATTACCTCAGGGTTGGTGGACATAAAGTTGGTTGGCGCCATCGCGTTAACCAATTGGCGGGCGTAGAACCCCAAATTGCGTTTTTGGGTTGGTTCTAGACCACTTAAGCTCTCGACTAACTCATCCACCATCTGCGAGAACAGTAAATATTGCTGCATAATCGTCATGTACTGTGGATCTTGCGTCCAAGCCTCATCTTTAAAACGACGATCATTTTTTTCAGGTGTAATGAGGGGAGCCACTTGCTCTCCTGCCATGCCACGCATGGCCTGTTGCCACAATAACCATTGATCTTGCATCAGCCGGGTTTGTGTTTCCCACATCAGCGTCGGGTTTTGCATCAGCGCTTGCGCACCCGCTTCGAAGCTTTCCCGCATATCGCTGTAGATTGAGTCGGCAGCTTCATTTGGGGCAATGCGAGAGAGTAGGTCCTGCATTAGGCCCTGGTATTGCTCGCTGATCTCTTTAAGCTGGTTATTCCAGTCTTCTATTTCTGATGGAGATAGGCCTTCAGGCACGCCTTGTGCCAGCCCCTGAGTCAGCCCTTGGGAAAGTGCTTCCGAAAGACCTTCAGATAGCCCTGATATTGTCTGAAAAGGATTTTGCCACGCTGAATGCATACTTGCTCTCCCTACGCCAACACCAAGGCGCATCGAACGCTCTAGACCAAGTCTTACTAATAAAGTTAAACCGGCCAAGGTTACCAATGCATCGCGGCGCCCTTAGGCGCCGCGATGATGTGATCAATTAGCTTTTACGAGACGACTGACTAGAGGCTTTAGCGGGTTGCTCGCCTTTAGCAGCGGCCTTGGCTTTATCCGACATTTGCTGGCCAGCTTCGCTGAACATTTTTTCCATTTCAGATTTAAATTGCAGGCTCATTTCACTCATTACCCGCGCATCTTCCTGCATCTGTTGGGAAAGCTCATTCATCATTTCAGCTTGCTTGGTGCCGAAATCACGTAGGCTTTCTGCATCTTGAATTTCAGTTGCACTACGAATGCGCTCGGTGCCCATCTGGCTGTAGCGCTTCATTGCTTCCAACTGATACTGGGTCATTTTTTCCATATTGTTGAGCATTAGCGAATTGATTTTACGCATGGGCTCGAACATTTGGCGAGTTTGGGCGTTAAAGTTATCCATCATATTGTCTTGCATAGTGTCTGCTCCTATTACGTTCCTTGGCATGAGCCTGGGAGTGACTCATCTCGATTCAAACTTTCTTTGCTGCACTGCAAAAAAGAGTAATCTCTGGCATGACGCATTGCAACATACTTAAGATAGCGTCCTTACCATCTACCCTTTTGCTCGAGAGCGAGAGGAAGCGGTGGCTTTGGTGCTCCTCTCGCTCGACGACCCTTTATTGGCTTTAGCCGGCTCCGCAGCCCTCTCGGATGTGCGTTGATTTCCCGATTTATCCGATGCAGAGGAACTGCTAGTGCCCGCCTGTCGTAACATATCCAGCATCATTTGCTGGTAGGTGCCGAAATTAGCCAGCCCTTGAGAAAGCCCTTGCTGCATCATAGGTTGCTGCAGGAAAGGTCGCATCAAGCTCATAGGGTCATAACCTTCAACCCCTGATTCCATCTGCTGCTGAATATTGTCGAGTAGATTTTTCTGGAAAGCCTCAACATCAGGCAAGCCTAGCGATTGTCGGAATTCGTCCGGGGTAAGTTCGAACTCAACGTTAATTTTCATTGGCGGCTCCTGCACTTTTTTCCATGACTGTTTCTCATGCATTTGTTTTGTTTGAGTGTAGCAGCGAACGGCCAACCTTACTCCGTGACGTTAACGCTGCGTTAAACGCGGTGTGTCAACGCTAACATCACCATTTTGGCCACGCTGACGTAACCAGTGATCCAGCAGCGTTATGGCCATCATGGCTTCAGCAATCGGGGTCGCACGAATACCGACACAAGGATCATGCCGCCCTTTGGTAATGACTTCTACTGCTTGACCATGAACATCAATGGAACGCCCTGGCGTGGTGATGCTGGAAGTAGGTTTAAGCGCTAAGCGTGCCACGATAGGTTGGCCGCTAGAAATACCCCCCAATACGCCGCCAGCATGATTAGATAAAAATCCCTCTGGCGTCATCTCATCACGGTGCTCGCTGCCACGTTGGGCCACACAGCCAAAACCTGCACCAATCTCTACCCCTTTTACCGCATTAATACTCATCAAACCGTGCGCCAGGTCAGCATCCAGGCGGTCAAAGACGGGTTCGCCCAACCCTACTGGCACGCCTTCAGCAATCACCGTAATTTCAGCGCCTACAGAGTCTTGGTCGCGGCGCAGTTGATCCATATAGGCTTCTAGCTCTGCGACTTTTTCAGGATCGGGACAGAAAAAAGCATTTTGCTCAACGGATTCCCACTGTTTAAAGTCAATTTTAATCGGCCCTAATTGACTCATGTAGCCGCGAATCTGCACGCCGTGTGCTGCCAAATATTTTTTGGCAATCGCCCCTGCGGCGACCCGCATCGCCGTTTCGCGGGCGCTGGAGCGGCCACCGCCGCGATAGTCACGATGACCATATTTATGGTGATAGGTGTAATCCGCATGGGCTGGACGAAACTGATCTTTGATTTTTGAATAGTCGTTGGAGCGCTGATCGGTATTCTCAATTAGCAGGCCAATCGAGGTACCGGTAGTCTTGCCTTCAAACACCCCTGAGAGGATACGCACCTGATCCGGCTCTTTGCGCTGCGTGGTATGCCGCGAGCTACCCGGCCGACGGCGATCCAGGTCTCCCTGTAGATCCGCTTCACTTAACGGCAACCCAGGAGGGCAACCATCAACGATAGCGCCCAGTGCAGGGCCGTGGCTTTCACCAAACGTGGTGACGGTAAAAAGTTTGCCAAAAGTATTGCCAGACATGGCCGTTAATTCCTCACACAAAAGACGCCGCATGGGCGTCGAGTTCAGCGGCGCTCAGGGCAAATACACCCTGGCCGCCACGCTCGAATTCTAGCCAAAGGAAAGGTACGGCAGGAAACGCCGCTTCCACATGGCGATCAGAGTTACCGACTTCTACTATCAGCCACCCTTCACTGGTTAAGTGTTTCCGCGCCTCCCGCAGTATACGCCGCACGATATCCAAGCCATCGCTGCCAGCGCCCAACGCCAATGAAGGCTCATGGCGGAACTCAGCGGGCATTAAAGCAAGGTCTCGGGCATCCACATACGGGGGGTTAGAGACAATCAAATCAAAACGTTGCCCTTCCAGGCCACTGAATACGTCCGACTCAACTGCGCGAACCCTGTCGCCCACATCGTGACGGGTAATATTTTGCTTCGCTACCGCCAACGCATCCTGGCTAATATCAGCAAGTACTACTTCGCAGGTGGGTAGATAGAGGGCCGTAGCAATACCAATACAACCCGAGCCAGTGCATAAATCAAGCACGCTAGCAGGTGGCTCTTCCGGAAACCACGCAGTAAAGCCATCTTCTATCAGTTCGGCGATGGGTGAGCGGGGAATTAACACGCGCTCATCAACGCTAAAGGGGTGGCCAGCAAAGAAGCTCTCACCCAATAAATAGGGCAGCGGGCGGCGTGTGGTAATACGTTCACGGGCCAAACTAATGATTCGTTGACGCTCAACGGGCAACAGCCTCGCCTCTAGTACACTCGGGTCGATATTCCACGGGAGATGCAGTGCGCCTAAGCAAAGCGCTACTGCCTCATCCCAGGCGGATTCAGTGCCATGGCCGTAGTGCAGCCCTGCGAGATAAAACTCACTGGTGACCCAGCGCAGATAATCGCGCAGCGTAAAGAGATCGCTCACCAATGCCGAATCCGGCAGGGAAAGGGTTGAATGCGAATTCTCAGCGGTAAGATGCGTGGTCACAGTGACTCCTGGTAAAGATACTCATGGTCGCAGCTAAAAAGCCTTATCCACATAACGAATAAAAGATTGTACCTTTCACGCCGCCCGGTTCACAGCAACGCTCAGCCCGCTATACTGTGCTCCTTAAGCTGATTCACTTTTTAAACCACCTGAGCCTGCCATGACGCGACGCCGCCACTTGCCTAATGATGACGATATCAGTGCTTTCCGCGATGCGTTAAAAGCAGCGGGCGTTAGGCCTATCGCCACTAATCAGGCGGACCCCGGCAAGCCCAAACGCGACAGCCAGGCCCATGAAGCCCGGCGCACCGCTGCTGTTCAGACGAATGCCCCACAGGCCACCGGACGCACGTCGGATGGCCGCGTAGAAGCTGTGCGTCCTTCTGAGTATTTAGAATTTAGCGTGCCTGACCTGCCGTGGCGCACATTTAGCCAGTTAAAACGCGGCCAAACGGCTTGGCAAGCGGGACTAGACCTGCATGGCTATACGCTGGAAGAGGCGCGTAGGGAGCTTGAGAGTTTTCTGCGCGATTCCGCTAGCCAAGGCCTACGTTGCGTACTCGTAGTGCATGGCAAGGCGTGGGGCAGCACGTCTGACTTCCCTGTCCTCAAAAGCCATACGAACACCTGGCTGCGTGAGTGGCCTAATGTGCTGGCGTTCTGCTCAGCGATTGATATCGACGGTGGCACCGGTGCGGTTTATATACTGTTGCGTAAACGCGGTCATTAACCATTTATTCAGTGGCATCAGAGGCAATGCTTGGCATGCGCCGCTCTAGCGCCTCATCGGCTAAGTGGCGACCTAAGCGAATCAAATCACGCCCCCGGTGGAATTCGTAGGTGCTACAGACGGTTTTGGGTATTTCGATCAGCACATCTGGTGGATAGCCTGCCACTTTGTACTTGGCCAGCGCCGCCTGGGTAATATCAAACGACTCCAATATCATATCCAGCTTGCTCCACTCGCGTTTACCGCGTGCTTCAGGTGTCTCTTCAAGCACCTCATTGTCATCTGTATGGCTGCCAAACCCACCCCACAGTTTTTTGGTGGCTGCTCGCACATCACCCATCCAGTTCCCCATGCTTTGATCTCGCTGGCGCTCTTGTTCACTGCGGCTATCGGTATCTTCCTCCTCCTTGGGCAGTAACTCTTCTAATGTCACCGGCAGTGGGCTATGCGCCGTAACGTTAACCGCCACGACAAAATCTGCTTCATGGGCGGCTACCACTGGCATAATAGGAAGCGGATTGAGTAGCCCACCATCCACCAATACTTGGTCACCTAAATGCACCGGGGTAATGACACCTGGCACAGCGATAGAGGCGCGAATAGCACGCAGCAATGAACCGTTTTGAAACCATACTTCCCGTTGACGTACGAGATCTGTCGCCACCGTTGTCACAGGGATCGCGAGGTCTTCAATTAAAATATCGCCTACCAAGGTCTCCAGCTTGCTCATCACTTTACTGGCGCGCATCGCCCCCATTGGGCTCCACGTGACATCGACCAATTTAAGCACGTCCAGGTAGTCAAGATTACACACCCAATCGCGGTATTCCGGCAGTTTTCCGGCAGCATAAATGCCACCGATCAGCGCCCCCATGGAACACCCTGATACAGCGATAATCTCGAAACCGCGCGCTTCCAGCGCTTCAATAACACCAATATGCGCATAGCCACGTGCCCCACCACTGCCCAGCACGAGGGCGACTTTGTTACCACTTCCTACGTGGGCCAATGTGTTCATGTAGCTGTCCTTACTTTGTGCTTTCAGTCATGTCACTTTCAGCGACGACGCTATTACCGTTCAACACACTCAACATTACCCCAATGATGAACGATAACAGCAGCCACTTGAGCCACCGCGCGGGGTTCCAAATGCAGGTGATGCCCACCTTTGAGTACTTCACGCGTTAATCCCTGCACGGCTTGGCGCGCCTGCACCGCCGAAGAACGCTCCCCTAAAATCCCTTCTTCGCCCTCAATCAATAATACTGGCGCCTGAATCGCCGCCAGTAGCGATAGCACCTGCTCGGGTGTAAAGCGCACCAGGGATGGCTTCAACAACCGGCTGTCTGTGCGCATTTGCACATGTCCATCGGCAGTGGGCTGAGTATTGCGCTCCACCAATGGCGTGGCCGTTATGCTATCAACAGATGTAACGCCACCGGCAACCCGAGCGGCAACCGCACTTTCGATATCTGGGTAGCGTGGTGCTCGCGACAGTGGCCGACGATAAGCCGTTAACCCTTTACGCAGTTGGCTGGCGGTCTCTTCAACCGGGGTATTCAGCGCGCCTAACCCGTCAATCAGCGTTAAGCGCGTAACGCGCTCTGGCAGCGCAGCGGCAAGCAGGCAGGCGACTGCCGCGCCCATGGAGTGGGCTAACAAGCTGGCTTGTTCAATGCCGAGGGTGTCCATGGCATCTAATACATCGTGGCAGTAGTCCCAAAGCGCATAATCTGTTCCCGCCGCAGCATGAGTTGAATGCCCATGACCACGAAAATCCAGTGCCACAATGCGGATATCCAGCGCCTCGACCAATAGCGGTGCCAAACGGGAGAAGCTCGCTGCATTGTCTAACCAGCCATGCAGGGCAAGCCATGTGGGAGCATCAGCCCGCCCCCAACTTAGTGCAGCAAGTCGACCCTGAGCAAGTAAAAGCGGCTGCGGCGCCAAGGCACGTACAGCCGAAGGGTGGGTATATGGCATAAGCATTCAATCCTAAGCAGATGTTGTCGCCAAACACAGGCAAGTCAAGGCAGACAAACACAAACACCAAGATGACGACATGGACAACAAAAGGTACCATGCCGTGCATAATGCTTCTGCTGCTTTTACCTCCACGCTTATTTTGGTGTTGCCATGAAACCACGTCGCGATACTCGCGCCCGTAATCTCGTCTTTTTTGTTGCTGTCACCAGCGCTATTGTCGTCGGCTTTTGGTTAGCTAGGTAGCTATTACGCCTCCCCTAGTAAACCAAGGCTAGCCGCCGGGGCTTGGCGACGTAGCCCGCGGGAAAGGGCATGGCCAATCACGCCAATCATCAGCGCACCACCTAGCGGTAGTAAAAGCCATAGCCCCAGATGAAAGCGCGGCGTGAGATCCAGCCAGTAAATATACAGAGCTCCCGTCGCGAGTTCGGCCAACACCGCGCCCATCAAACCACTGGCAAACCCTAATAAGGCGTACTCGGCTCCCTGCACCCGTGAAATCATTCGAGTGCCCGCTCCAAACACACGCAATAGCCCGCTTTCGTGGGCACGCACCGGACGGCTTGCGGTTAGTGCTGCATAAAGCACGCTAATGCCTGCTAAAAGCACCAAGGCAAGCACTAACTCAACTGCCCGCGTGACCTGGGTGAGCACATCGCGTACTTGTCCTAAAATCGCATCGACATTAAGCAATGAAACACCGGGGAAATCGGTGATCAACTCGCGAATCAGCCCCTCTTCTGCTTCAGGCAAGTGAAACGCAGTAATATAGCTATGACCAAACTGCTCCAACACGCCAGGTGGGAAAATAACAAAGAAGTTAGGCTGAAAGCTGTCCCAGTTCAGGCTGCGAAGACTGGTGATTTGCGTCACGATTTCATCGCTACCGACTGAAAAGGTCATTTCATCGCCAACCCCAAGTCCTAGCCGGCTTGCTAGTCCATCCTCCATCGAAATAGGCACCGGAGCCGCCTGAGGCGTTGCTTCTACTGCACTCATCCAGCCTTGGCCTGGCTCACTGTTTTCTTCTACCTCTGCAGCCGAAAACCACTCCCCAGCTACTACTGCGTTGCCCTCAGGCAAGTCTGCTTGCCAAGTCAGGTTGAGCTCGCGACGCAGCGAGTTATCACCGCGGGCATCCGGTGGTACAGCATCACGCGGTGACTGACCATTAATCGCCATCACACGGCCGCGAACCATAGGATACAGCGTACTTTGGGTTTCTACCCGGGGCGATACCGAAGCTTCGAAAGGGCCACGCTCTGAAGGCTGAATATTAATAGCAAAATAGTTGGGAGTGTTATCAGGCAATTGGTCTTGCCAGGTACTTAACAGGTCGCCGCGTACCAACACTATCATCGCCATGGCAAAGAAAGTGACCGAGAACGCTAACAGCTGGCCCAGCCCTGCTTGGCGCCGACGAGCCAATTGGCGACCGCCCAAACGCAGCGCCTGGGACCAGTCACTGCTTCCTGATAAGCGCTGCACGCCCTTCAGCAAAGCGCTGAGCAGAAACGCGCTAATCAACCACAGCAAGCCGAGAAGCATCGCGCCGCCGATTAATAGCGCAATAGCCAATGGCAGGCTGCCCGAATAGAGCCATAACAAGCCGCCAAACACAGTACTGGCCACGCCCACAACGAGCCAGGCAGATGGTGGCAATGGATCTAGCTCACGTCGTAGCACTTTTAGCGCACTGACTTGCTTAATACGCAGTAGCGTTGGGCCTGCAAATCCCACCAAAACAGCCAGAGCGGTGAACACACCCAGGCCAAGCGGCATCAGTCCCGGTGGTGGGAGTGTCATAGGTAGGAAACTTACCAGCAACCAGAGCAGTATCGCTTGGCCGACCAGCCCTAGCAGCGCCCCAATCACGGCGGCTACTAGCGCTAAGCCCAGCAGTTGCAGGCTAAAAATAGTCACTAATTGGCGCTGGCTGGCCCCAAAACAGCGCAGCAGTGCGGCGGTATCCAAGTGGCGTTCCACGTAGCGCCGGGTAGACATCGCCACGGCTACCCCCGCCAACAATACGGCAGCCAACCCTGCTAACCCCAAATAGCTTTCAGCGCGCTCCAATGCATTACCAAGCTGGGGGCGATCAACCCGCACATCCCGCACTTCTACTCCGTCACGGCGTAGCTCCGCGAGCAGCCCTTGAACCTGATCCAGCGCGGCAGGTGAACCCGCCGCTAAAATTTCAAACTCTACTCGAGAACCCTGTTGCACAAGGCCTGTTGCTTCTAGATCCGCCGTATTAAGCATTAAGCGCGGGTTAAAATTACCAAAGCCGCCAGACTGATCCGCTTCACGCTCAATAATACCCGTCACGGTAAGCTCAGTTTGGCCTACCTGCACCCGGTCGCCGAGCTCAATCTCAATCAACTGCACTAGCCGTGGGTCAGCCCACGCCTCTCCCGGCGGTGGACCAGAGGCTATTTGCTCAGTGCCATTACCAAAGTCGACATGGGAGACCCCGTAATGAGGGTAGACATCATCAACCGCTTTTAGGCTCGCGGGCTGGAACTGGTCGCCGCGGCTGATCATTGAGACGAGATCCACCTGATCGCTTAACGTAAAGCCTGCATCTTCTAGATTGGCCCGAAGCTCATCGGAAAAGGGGTCGCGCTGTTCCAGCACTAAATCGCCACCCAGCATTTGCCCTGCCTGACGCTCCAAGCCGCGCTCTAATCGATCAAGAAAGAAAGCAATCATGGTGGAAGCCGCAACGGCCAATACTAATGCAATAAACAGAGCTCTAACATCGGCAGCGCGCAGGTCTCGCTTGAGGCTGCGCATTGCCAAACGCCAATTCACATCACTCATTGTGCTCCCTCTTCACTCACAGCGCTGGCAGGTACAAAGGTTTCCAAGCGCCCGTGATCCAAGCGCAGGCAACGGTCACAGCGGCGCGCTAACGCGTGATCGTGGGTGACAAGGATTAGCGTGGTGCCTGCTTCACGATTTAAGGTAAATAACAAATCAATGATTTGCGCACCGGTATCCGGGTCCAGGTTGCCAGTGGGTTCATCGGCGAAAACTAACTCCGGGTCGGTCACAAAGGCACGGGCAACCGCCACCCGCTGCTGCTCGCCACCGGAAAGCTGTTTAGGTAAATGTTCCACCCGCTCGCCCAGCCCTACGCGGGTTAGCCACTGAACGGCGGTTTGCGTTTCGCCAGC
>JAMCZP010000102.1 GCA_023485185.1 Gammaproteobacteria bacterium | reverse complement strand
CCGTGAATAATAAATACGCACGCATCGGCGGGTTGACCATTTTTCGGCTCAATAATCAGTTCGCCAGGAGCAGTCATGGAATCCAGTTCCTTAATCTAAAAGCGCCACCCTAGCGCAATCCAGCGTTAACCGCGAGCGATGAACGCTTAAAATGACCAACACCTGTTTAAAATGGCCACACCAACGGTATCAAAGATAAGGCGATCGCACCGGTCAGCACATTCAAACCGCCTCCTACGCGAAGAAAATCACTAACGCGGTAACCACCAGGGCCATACACCATAAGATTGGTTTGATAGCCGATGGGCGTTAGAAAACTGGCCGAAGCGGCAAACATTACCGCTACCACATAGGGCATCGGGCTTACACCCAAGCTCTCTGCTGCACTCATTACCACCGGAAAAATAATCACCGCTGCGGCGTTATTGGTCACAAGCTCGGTGAGTAGCGCGACGACACAGTAGGTGCCAATAAGCAGTAACAGAGGGTTACCCGCCACCAAGGTTAATAAACCACCGCTAATCACCTCAGCCGCCCCGGAGCTTTGCAGCGCCGCACCTACACCAAATGAAGCGGCAATCGTCAGCAGCACCTGGGTGTCCAGGCCACGCTTGGCCGCACCCACCGAGCAGCAGCCGGTGAGCATTGCCAATGCCGCGCCCAGCATGGCCGCATTGAGCATACTTAGCACGCCGAAGGCAGCAAGCAGCACAGCGCTTAATAAAATCCCCCACGCCAGCGGTGCTTTTTCATGTATTGGACGTGCTGCGCCATTTAACTCACTAATCAGCAGGAAGTCTCTCGACTGGCGGTGACGCTCAATAAACGGTGGGCGTGCTTCTAGCAACAACACATCGGCTGGCTGCAAACGCACTTGACCTAAATTCCCTTTAACGCGCTCGCCACCACGGCAAATCGCCAGCACTGCTGCCCCATAAAGAGTTCTAAAGTGGCCATCGCGAATACGCTGGCCGATAAACTGGCACTGATTAGACACCACCGCCTCTACCAGGCGACGCTCTTTAAACTCCTTCTCCAGGCTAGAAGTGCCATCTCGGGAAGGAATCAAACCGCGAATTTGCTGCAACTCCACCGCCGCATCAGAGGTACCTGCAAACACTAGCCGGTCGCCGCCCTTTAAGCGCTCCCCTGGCCCTACAACGCTGACCACGTTACCCGCGCGCTCAATCTCAACCAGAAACAGCTCTTGTAAGTGACGCAGCCCCGCCTCTTCAACGCTGCGATCAACCAGCACCCCATCGGGATCCACTTCCATTTCGATAGTGAACTCACGGGGGTTAGCAAACGCGTTGGCCAGCCCTTCCCTGGCAGGTAATAGGCGTGGTCCTAGCACAATCAGATAGCCGAGCCCCACCAACGCCACGGGGATACCCACCCAGGCTAAATCCAGCAGGCCCATGCCAAGTTCAGGGTAACGCTCTAGCAATAGCCCATGCACTACCAAGTTGGTACTAGTACCAAACAAGGTGATAGTGCCCCCCAGAATAGAAGCGAAGCTTAGCGGCATCAGTAGCCGCTGGGGAGATATGCGTAACCGACGGCTCCAGCTCATGACTGCCGGAATGTAGGTAGCGACCACGGGGGTGTTATTGACAAAACCGCTCAGCGTTGCCACAGGTAGTACTAAACGCGTCAGCGCTCCCCTTTCGCTTTTGGGGCGCCCCAACACGTAACGAATAATCAGATCGATACCGCCCGTTTCACGAATGCTTGCCACCAGCACATACATAAAGGCAACAGTAAACAAGCCGCTATTGGAGAATCCTCCCAGCGCTTGCTGGGGGTCAATCACGCCAAGCGTCATTAGAAAAATAACCGCGCCAAGCAGAATAATATCCGGCCCCAGGCGTGAAAACGCCATCAGCGGGAAAATAGTCAGTACCACCCCCACTGCAATCCAAGCATCCAGCGACATCGCCACGTCATCCTTATTAATCGGAATTCAGGTAAATGAACATGGCAGTATTGTGAGGCTAATCGCATATTCTAAAAAGTTATTTTTAGAAACATTTAAAGATCAAAATGGAATATAAAGAGGTGTGAGGCAAGCCTAAAGCTCAAAAACAAAAAACCCCGCACTTGGCGGGGTTTTCTGGTCAATCATCGCTAAGCGGTGATTGTTAACATCTTAAAGCTTAAGGATTAACTTAAACTACTTTGATGTTAGAAGCCTGAAGGCCTTTTTTACCCTGGGTGACGTCGAAGGAAACCTTCTGACCGTCTTGCAGAGATTTGAAACCTTCAGACTGAATTTCAGAGAAATGTGCGAACAGGTCGTCGCCATTGTCGTCAGGAGAAATGAAGCCGAAGCCTTTAGTGTCGTTAAACCACTTAACTGTGCCAGTTGCCATGATTGAATTCCTCAATGTAGCTAATTAAAACCGGGTAATACCCGAATTGCAGTGGGTAGAACAAGAAACTTTCACCAGATTTAACGCTTGAGGCGCTTCTATACTGCTGACAACGTTCGACTTGCTAACCAACTACACGTAGTTTGCGCCTAACCCATGCGCGCGTCAACTCCCCGATAAAAACATTGCGCTAATCATTGTGTGACTAGCGCTCAGCCAACATCCAACCGGCAGCTTTCTCCGCTATCATCAGCGTGGGCGAGTTAGTATTACCGCTGGTAATGGTCGGC
>JAMCZP010000127.1 GCA_023485185.1 Gammaproteobacteria bacterium | reverse complement strand
GCAGATTCTCGAAAATGTTTCGGGCCAACACCATCTTAGCGCTGAAGAAGTGTACAAAACACTGATTGATGCGGGCGAAGATGTTGGCTTGGCAACCGTATACCGCGTATTGACTCAGTTTGAGTCGGCGGGCTTGGTTATTCGTCATAATTTTGACGGTGGCCACGCGGTATTTGAGATGACCCAAGAGGACCACCATGATCATATGGTGTGCCTTGAAAGCGGTGAGATCATAGAGTTTGTTGACGAAATTATTGAACGTCGTCAGCAAGAGATCGCCGAAGAGCATGGCTACGAGCTGGTAGATCATGCCTTAGTGCTATACGTTCGCCCGCGTGGCTCAGACGTAACGCGCCAAGACAGCGGACCCACCAATAGAAAATAAAGCGTGGGTTGTGCTCATAAACGCCCCTGACTTGTTCAACTGCTTCGCTATTAGGCGAATGGTTGAGCAAGCAGGGGCGTTTTATATGCGTCTTGTCTATGGTGAGTAAGTGCTGGGCGTGAACGAATGTACCGCTCAGGGGCTCAGTGTGGTGGGCGCTGGCTAGCGTGTAGCATTTCACGGGCGTGGGCGAGGGTCTGGTCAGAAAGAGTAACGCCCCCCAGCATGCGCGCTAGTTCGCTGATACGGCCGCGCTCATCAAGCAGCGCCATTTGGGTAAGCGTCGTATCGCGTTTTGCCTGCTTCTCGATATGCAAGTGCTGGTGCGCTTGAGCGGCTACCTGGGGCAAGTGCGTAACGGTCATTACCTGGCCGTTTTCGCCTAGCTTGCGCAATAGCTGGCCAACGATTTCAGCGGTCGCCCCGGAAATGCCCACATCCACCTCATCAAATATCAAGCTTGGGACGGTGGAGTGGGTAGCTGCCACCACCTGTATTGCCAAGCTGATGCGCGAAAGCTCACCGCCAGAGGCGACTTTGGTCAATGGCCTTGCTGGTTGGCCAGGGTTGGCGCTAATCAAAAACTGCACGCGATCAAGCCCCTCTGGGCTGGGTGCCTCTTTGCCAGTCACTTCCACTTCAAAACGCGCTTTGCCCATGGCCAAAAAGGCCAACTGTTGCTGTACCTCTTTGCCTAAGCGAACCGCTGCTTTTTGGCGGCTTTCGCTGATTTTTTTAGCCTCTTGGCGGTAGCGCTCACGGTACTCCACTACCTGGGCGCTTAATGCTTCAAGATCACCGCCGCCTTCTTCCAGCTGGGCGACTTCACGCTGTAAGTTGGCGTGTAACGCACAAATCTCTTCGGGGGCAATATGATGCTTGCGCGCAATGCGGTGGACATCGCTCATTCGCTCTTCAACCCAGGCAAGCCGCTCAGGGTCTAATTCGGTTGTACTTGCCAAGCGATTCAACTCACTGGAAGCCTCTTCTACCTGTATGCGTGCATCGCTCAGCATTGCCAACGTGTTGGCCAAGGTGCCTTTGTCGCTGCCCGGCAAAGCACTTAGGTGTGCAAAGGCTTGATTCAGCAACGAGAGCGCGCCACCTTCATCGCTAGCGCAGCAGTCAGCCGCAAATTGAGTCTCACGCAGCGTCTCCTCGGCGTGGGCTAGGGTGTGTTGTTCTTCCTCAAGTGTGGCCAGTTCACCCTCAGCTAACGCTAGCTGGTCTAACTCTTCCACCTGGTAACGCAGCAACTGCCGCTTGGCTTCAACTTCACTGCCTTCTTCGCTTAGTTTTTTGAGTTTGCGTCGAGCATTGCGCCACTCACGAAAGGTGTCGGCTAATTGCGCGGTGGCATCGTTGAGATCAGCATAATCATCTAGCAGAGCCAGATGCGTCTCTTCGCGCATTAGCGCGTGGTGGGCATGCTGGCCATGAATTTGAATGAGCTGTTCGCCCAGCGACTTTAAATCGGAAATAGTTACCGGATGGCCATTGATCCACGCTTTGGAGCGGCCACTTGCTGTCACTACACGACGCAGCAGGCACTCATCAGCGGGCAACTCTCGGGATTGAAGCCATTCGACGGCGGCAGGCAGGTGCTGAATATCAAACCGAGCGGAGAGGTTCGTACGCTCGCGGCCATGGCGTACGCTGCCGGCATCGGCACGCTCGCCCAGGCACAGGCCAAGCGCCCCAAGCAGAATGGATTTTCCCGCGCCGGTTTCTCCTGTAATCGCGGTCATGCCGCCAGTTAAGTCGAGCTCTAAGTGGTCGACAATAGCGAAATCTTGAATGGCAAGCTGAGTAAGCATAGCGCCTCCTGAGGCGGTGCAGCATTGAAGCTGGATACTTATCCAATAGTTGTTGATTTATACAGTAGTTAATAACTCACTTCAATGCACCTCTTGAGATGGAATTTATGGCCCCCATATAGCCTACATCGTTAGTTAAAACTTCATTTATCTGCGTCTGGCCCAGGGTGGCAGCGCTACATTTTTAGGAGCACGACATGGCAAAAGAGCCGCAAACACCGTTGGACGAAGAGCTGGCCCGCCGTGAGCACGAGGCGGATGGTGCCGAGCAGGCCGCTGAGCAAGAGGCTGAAGCGCGCCTGATGGAAGGTGAACTAGAGGGCTTAATCAACGATGAAGAGCCCTTGGAAGGCAGCATTGATAATCCAGAAGCGGAAATGCTGGCGGCTCAGGTCGGTGAGCTAGAACAAAGCCTGGCTGAGGCTAAAGATCAGGCACTGCGCGCTGCCGCCGAAGCACAAAACGTGCGCCGCCGGGCTGAGCAAGAAGCAGAAAAAGCCCGCAAGTTTGCCCTAGAGAAATTTGTTAAAGAGTTGTTGCCTGTGGTGGATAGCCTGGAGAAAGCGCTTGAAACCATGGAAGAAGGCGCCTCAGACATTCATCGCGAAGGGGTTTCCATGACCTTGAAGATGCAGCTTGGTGTGCTCAACAAGTTTGGCGTTGAGAGCGTTGAGCCACACGGCGAGCCCTTTGATCCCCAGGTGCATGAAGCAATGGCTATGGTGCCCAACCCTGATCTTGAGCCGAATACCGTGATGGACGTTATGCAGAAGGGCTATTTGCTCAATGGACGTCTAGTGCGCCCGGCCATGGTGGTGGTGAGTCAGAAAGCCAATTAAATAAATGGCAACACAAGGTGTGAAAAAAAGCCTTGAAAAGCCAGCGGTGGCCCCCAAATAAAGGGCAACCCAGCGGGGAAGCCCGCAGATAAGCTTTAAAAGCTAAATTTTCAGTTTTGTTTATAACTACCAAATTCGAGGTTATTGCTATGGGACGTATTATTGGTATCGACCTGGGCACCACCAACTCTTGTGTGGCCGTGCTCGATGGTGACAGCGCTAAGGTGATTGAAAACGCCGAAGGTGGCCGTACCACGCCTTCCATTATCGCTTATACCGATGATGGTGAAACGCTGGTAGGTCAAGCGGCTAAACGCCAAGCGGTGACTAACCCAGAAAATACTCTTTACGCCATTAAGCGCCTGATTGGCCGTCGCTTTAAAGACGACGTTGTCCAAAAAGATATCAAAATGGTGCCGTACAAAATCACCGAAGCTGATAACGGTGATGCCTGGGTAGAAGTAAAAGGCAAGAAAATGGCTCCTCCGCAAGTCAGTGCGGAAGTGCTGAAGAAAATGAAGAAGACCGCTGAAGATTACCTTGGCGAGCCGGTAACTGAAGCGGTTATTACCGTGCCTGCTTACTTCAACGACAGCCAGCGTCAAGCCACTAAAGACGCAGGTCGCATTGCGGGTTTAGACGTTAAGCGCATCATCAATGAGCCAACCGCTGCCGCACTGGCCTACGGTATGGACAAATCGCGCGGCGACAAAACCATCGCAGTGTATGACCTGGGTGGCGGTACTTTCGATATTTCTATCATCGAAATTGCTGACGTTGACGGCGAAACTCAGTTTGAAGTGTTGGCCACCAACGGCGACACCTTCCTGGGCGGCGAAGATTTTGACCTAGCATTGATCAACTACCTGGTTGACCAGTTCAAGGCCGATAGCGGTATTAATCTTTCTGGCGACAACCTGGCCATGCAGCGCCTGAAAGAAGCCGCTGAAAAAGCCAAGATTGAGCTGTCTAGCGCTCAGCATACTGACGTGAACCTGCCTTACATCACGGCTGATAACACTGGCCCGAAACACCTTAACGTTAAGGTGACGCGCGCCAAGCTTGAGTCGCTGGTTGAAGATTTGGTTCAGCGTTCGCTTGAACCTTGCAAAATGGCGCTGAAAGACGCTGGCCTGTCGGCATCGGAAATCGACGAAGTGATCTTGGTCGGTGGTCAGACACGTATGCCGATGGTGCAGAAGAAAGCCGCTGACTTCTTCGGTAAAGAAGCCCGTAAAGACGTCAACCCTGATGAAGCGGTTGCCGTTGGTGCAGCGATTCAAGGTGGCGTACTCGGTGGTGACGTTAAAGACGTGCTGCTGCTCGACGTTACCCCGCTAACACTGGGTATCGAAACTTTGGGTGGCGTGATGACGCCGCTGATCGACAAGAACACCACCATCCCGACCAAGAAGACCCAGACCTTCTCAACCGCGGATGACAACCAAACGGCCGTGACCATTCACGTCGTTCAGGGTGAGCGTAAGCAAGTTGCGCAGAACAAATCGCTGGGTCGCTTTGATCTCGCCGACATTCCGCCTGCACCGCGCGGTGTGCCGCAGGTTGAAGTTGCCTTTGATCTGGATGCCAACGGTATCTTGAACGTATCGGCGAAAGACAAAGCTACTGGTAAAGAGCAGTCCATTATCATTAAAGCCTCTAGCGGCTTGTCGGACGAAGAGATTGATCAGATGGTTCGCGATGCGGAAGCGCATGCGGAAGAAGATAAAAAGTTCGAAACATTGGTACAGCTGCGTAACCAAGCCGATGGCATGATCCATGCCACGCGCAAAACGCTGGAAGAAGCAGGCGACAAAGCGACGGAAGACGAGAAGCAAACGATTCAGACCGCGATCACCGAGCTTGAAGAAGCGATTAAAGGTGACGACGCTGACAACATCCAGAAGAAACTGGATGCGTTGACCGAAGCCTCCGGCCAGCTAGCGCAGAAAATGTACGCCGAGCAGGCGGAAGCGGCTCAGCAAGAGGGTGGTGAAGGTGCCGGTAGTACAGGCTCCAAGCCAGAAGATGACGTAGTTGACGCCGAGTACGAAGAAGTCAACGACGATCAGAAAAAGCAGTAATTAACCTCTTTCTGCCAAGGAAAGCGGTGACGCGGGAGCTAACTCCCGCGTTGCTGTTTCCGCGGCCAAGACGCACGTAGCTAACCAGGAGGCGTAGGGCCTATGTCCAAACGCGATTATTACGAAGTCCTGGGTGTTGAAAAAGGGGCCGATCAGAAAGAGATCAAGAAGGCCTATCGCCGTTTGGCGCAAAAATTCCACCCTGACCGAAACCCGGACGATAACACTTCAGCGGAAAAATTCCGTGAGGTGTCTGAAGCCTATGAAGTACTTAGCGACGGCGAAAAGCGCGCGGCCTACGACCAGTTTGGCCATGCAGGCGTTGACGGCCAAGGCGGCGGTTTTGGTGGCGGTGCGGGTGCTGGCGACTTTAGCGATATTTTCGGCGATGTGTTTGGCGATATTTTCGGTGGCGGTGGTGGCCGTCGTCGTGGCCCCAATGCCCCAGCGCGTGGCTCCGACCTTCGCTACAACCTAGAGCTGGACCTGGAGAGTGCTGTTGCTGGCACCACGGTCGATATTCGCGTGCCGCGTCATATTGAGTGTGACCGTTGCGATGGCGGCGGTGCTGAGCCCGGTTCCAGTAAAGAGACCTGTCCTACCTGTCATGGTCATGGCCAAGTGCGCATGCAGCAGGGCTTCTTTGCCGTGCAGCAAACCTGTCCCACCTGTCATGGCTCTGGGCAGCACATTAAAGTGCCGTGCCATAAGTGTAATGGTGAAGGACGTGTACGTGAAACGCGCACGCTTTCCGTTAAGATTCCGCCCGGTGTAGATACCGGTGACCGCATTCGCTTAAATGGTGAAGGCGAAAGCGGCGTTAACGGCGGCCCGCCTGGGGATCTGTATGTGCAGGTCGCAATCAAGCCGCATCATATTTTCCAGCGTGATGGTAAACACCTACAGTGTGAAGTGCCGATCAACTTCGTTGATGCAGCACTAGGTGGCGAGCTTGAAGTACCCACACTCGATGGTCGCGTGAAGCTGAAAATTCCGCCCGAAACCCAAACAGGCAAGCTGTTCCGCCTGCGTGGTAAAGGCGTGAAGCCCGTGCGTGGCGGTGTAGCAGGCGATCTTCTATGCAAGGTCGTGGTAGAAACACCGGTGAAGCTTAACGACGAGCAGCGCGATCTACTGCGCCAGCTACAAGAGAGCTTCGACGGCAGCAACAGCCACAGCCACTCGCCCAAGAAGACCGGCTTCTTCGACAGCGTGAAGAGCTTCTTTGAAGATATGAAGCCTTAAGTCTTAGAATGGTCAATAGTTAGGTGTTTTGTTCAAAAGCCCTCGGTTCGCCGGGGGTTTTTGCTATCTAAGGAATGCTAAGCACAATGGATCACCTTGAAGATAGGCCCGCAATGGGCATTGGATTGCGGGTACTGTCAGGCCTGCTATTTACCGGCATGTTGGTGTGTATTAAAGCAGTCAGTGACGAAGTGCCAGTGGGGCAGTCGGTGTTTTATCGTTCGCTGTTTGCGCTGTTACCTATCGTTGTTTTTCTTGTGCTGCGCCGGGAATTTCCTCAAGGACTAGCGACGCGACGCCCGTTGGGGCATGCACTGCGCTCTGGGCTGGGGGCCGCGGCGATGTTTGCCTCCTTTGCGGCAGTGGCACTGCTACCGGTTGCCGAGGCGACCTTACTTGCCCAGCTAACACCGGTCTTTATGGCAGTGGGTGGCGTACTACTATTGGGGGAGCGCTTTTCGCTTTATCGGGCGGGTGGCATTGTGTTGGCGCTGGCTGGCGTGGCGGTGCTGATCTTGCCTGGGCTTGGGGCCAGTTCAAGCAATGGGCAAATAACGGGTTACGCACTGGGCGCACTGGGTGCGCTGTTAACGGCAGGGGCGTTGCTTACGGTCAGGCGTATTTCGCGAACCGAAACGGCGGCTTCAATCGCCTTCTACTTTATTGTGGTGGCCGCCCTGGCCGGGCTTGCTACGCTGCCGCTGGGCTGGGCGACGCTTAACCGGGTGGAGTTTGCGCTGTTGGTGCTATCAGGCCTGTTTGGCGGTGCTGCCCATATTGCGATGACATTAGCTCTACGCTACGCGGAAGCATCGCGACTGGCACCTTTTGAATATATCGCTTTGGTATGGCCCGTGATGGCGGACTGGATGCTGTTTGGTATTCCGGTATCCAGCGGCTTCCTGCTAGCGCTACCGCTGATGTTAACCGGGGTGGCGCTAGCGGCGATGGAGGGGCGGCGACTTAAATGGCTGCTTCGACGATAAGTGGCGGCAAGCCTGTCGGGTATGGCATCGCGGTAGCATTCGCCGCTTGGCGTAGATAGCCACTCGCAGTACGCTACTGGATGACAAATCATTACCTCAATGGAGAATTCGCTATGCCGCTTTCCCGTGCTGAAATTGCTACCCCTTCCGGTGAGCGTTTAATCAATCGCTTATGCAAACACTGGGCGCATAAGCTGGAGGTAGAACAGACCGACCAGCAAGGCAAAATCACCTTTGCAACCGGTACCTGTATAATGCTCGCTGAGCCGGACAAATTGGTGGTCGCCATCGAAACGCTTGAAGAGGAGCATTTGGATGAGCTGGAAGGCGTGGTCGAGCGCCATCTTATACGCATGGCGGGGAGTGAAGAGCTGGCGATTGTGTGGGAGAACTAAGCTGAGTCTTCATGTCAGCAAGGAAGGGCGTCTAATGCGCTGGTGCGTCTGCTATAATTGCGGCAATTTTTGAACACGTAGTTTTTGAACACATGGTTTTTTAACACTTAGTTTTATGCACCGGAACGCAGAGCGCAGGAGTTCGCATGACCCGAATTGCCATTGTAGGCGTGGCTGGCCGCATGGGCCGTACGTTGGTAAACGCTGTTGAGCAGGATGCTGAGGCATCGCTTGCCGGTGGCATCGTGGAGCCAGGCAGCTCTTTAACAGGTGCTGATATCGGTGAGCTTGCGGGCGTGGGTAAACGCGGCGTTGTCGCAGTAGATTCGCTTGAATCAATAGTGGATGACTTCGATGTGTTAATCGACTTCACTGCTCCGCAAGTTACGCTGGGTAATCTGGCGTTCTGCGCCGAGCACGGTAAGCGTATTGTGATTGGTACCACCGGTATGAGCGATGATGAGCTAAGCCAGCTCGACAGCTATCGCGATAAAGTTGCCATGGTATTTGCGCCCAACATGAGTGTTGGCGTTAACCTGACCCTGAAACTGCTCCAAACCGCTGCTAAAGCGCTGGGGGATGAAGGTTACGATATTGAAGTGATCGAGTCCCACCACCGCCATAAGGTTGATGCGCCTTCCGGTACCGCGATCAAAATGGGCGAAGTGATTGCCGAAAGCCTGGGGCGTAATTTAAAAGATCATGGTGTGTTTGAACGGGTAGGCCAGTGCGGCCCACGCACCGATAAAGAGATTGGCTTTGCCACCGTGCGCGCAGGCGACATTGTCGGCGAACACACGGTGATGTTTGCCACTGAAGGCGAGCGCATCGAAATTACTCATAAAGCCTCCAGCCGCATGACCTTTGCCAAAGGCGCGGTGCGTGCAGCGCGCTGGGTCGCTGATAAGCAGAACGGCCGTTACGATATGCAGGATGTGTTGGGCCTGGAGTAACGGTGCTACTTGGCAAAAACTATCTTCAGCCTAAGGTTGAGTGGTCGTTAGGGGTAGTCTTAGGCCAAGAATTCCTGTAACATTTCAAAAATTTTGGCCGGGTGGCTTATAAGCTCTGACTTACAGACCTTAAAACGGCGCGCTTGTTGCGTTGGCCAGCCCAAAGCCTGCCCCTCAGGGTTTGCTGTTATCGAGAGATAGGCTAAGCAGCTCTGAAGTGCATAGAACAACAAGCGGGATGAAACCGATTCTTTTTATCGGCTTCGTCCCGCTTTTTTACGGCCCTTGTTTTAATCACAGACGCTTTAATAGCGGTAGTGTTAATAATGAGCGTCGTGGATTAATCAAGAAATTGCTGAGCCTGCGCCCAACAGGCTCCCACCAGCATGGGAGGACCTTCTTTTGAATAACCCCGCATTGAGCAAACCCGCAATATTGGCCCTGGAAGATGGCAGTGTGTTCCACGGTATAGCCATTGGCGCGGATGGACTAACAAGCGGTGAGGTGGTGTTCAATACGGCCATGACCGGCTACCAAGAAATCCTCACTGACCCCTCTTATACTCGCCAAATCGTTACCCTCACTTATCCCCACATCGGCAATACTGGCGTTAACGCTGAAGACGTTGAATCTAACGGCATTGCCGCTGCGGGTTTGGTCATTCGTGACCTGCCTCTGATGGCCAGCAGCTTCCGCTCTGAGCAGTCGCTGTCGGACTACCTGAAAAGCCAGAACGTGTTGGGCATCGCCGATATTGATACCCGCCGGCTAACGCGCATTTTGCGCGATAAAGGCGCCCAGAACGGTGCAATTTTGGCAGGCGCCGACGCTGAAGGTGATGATGCGGTCGTGCGGGCGTTAGAAGCCGCCAAAGCTTTTCCTGGCTTGAAAGGCATGGATCTGGCCAAAGTAGTGTCGTGCACAGAAGCCTACGAGTGGTCTGAAGGTGAGTGGACGTTGGGGGAAGGCTACGCTGATACCACGCAAATTGAGCGCCCCTACCATGTGGTGGCTTATGACTACGGCGTGAAATTTAACATTCTGCGTATGCTGGCGACGCGCGGCTGCCGCCTGACGGTGGTGCCCGCGCAAACGCCTGCCGCTGACGTGTTGGCGATGAAACCCGATGGCGTATTTTTAGCTAACGGCCCCGGCGACCCAGAACCCTGCGATTACGCCATTAAAGCGATCCAGGAAGTGCTGGAAACGGATACGCCGTTGTTTGGTATCTGTCTAGGCCATCAGCTGTTAGCGCTGGCTTCCGGTGCTAAGACCGTCAAAATGAGCCACGGCCACCACGGTGCCAACCATCCGGTGCAGGATTTGGATAGCGGTACGGTGATGATCACCAGTCAGAACCACGGCTTTGCCGCGGATGAAGCAACGTTGCCCGCCAATGTGCGCGCAACGCACCGTTCGCTATTCGACGGCACCTTGCAAGGCATCGAGCGCACCGACCGACCCGCGTTCAGCTTTCAAGGTCACCCAGAAGCGAGCCCCGGCCCGCGGGATGTGGCGCCGCTGTTTGATCGCTTCGTGGATATGATGCAGGCGCGCCGCTAACGCTTCGCGCTACTACATCGTTCTATCGCAACGTCGTATTTGTCGCTCATCGTCACCATTTTTTGCGGGAACCGTTATGCCTAAGCGTACCGACATCAACACTATTTTGATCATTGGCGCTGGCCCTATTGTGATTGGTCAGGCCTGCGAATTCGACTACTCCGGCGCCCAGGCGTGTAAAGCGCTGCGCGAAGAGGGTTACCGAGTTGTTCTGGTCAACTCCAACCCCGCCACCATCATGACCGACCCGGCCATGGCCGATGCCACCTATATCGAGCCGATTACCTGGCAGGCAGTGGAAAAGATCATTGAGGTCGAGCGCCCTGATGCGATTCTGCCCACCATGGGTGGCCAGACAGCGCTGAACTGTGCGCTTGAGCTTGAAAAGCACGGCGTGTTGGAAAAGTACGGTGTGGAGATGATCGGTGCCAACGCTGACGCGATCAATATGGCCGAAGACCGCGATCTGTTCGATAAGGCCATGAAGCGCATTGGGTTGGAGTGCCCAAAAGCGAAAGTCGCGCACACCATGGATGAGGCCTGGGAAATTCAGGCTGAGCTGGGTTTCCCGACGATTATTCGCCCTTCCTATACCATGGGCGGCTCTGGCGGCGGCGTAGCGTACAACAAGGAAGAGTTCGAAGAAATCTGTACCCGCGGTTTTGAGCTTTCCAACAACCACGAGCTGCTCATTGATGAGTCGCTGCTGGGTTGGAAAGAGTACGAGATGGAAGTTGTGCGTGATAAAAACGACAACTGCATCATCGTCTGCGCGATCGAAAACTTTGACCCCATGGGCGTGCACACTGGTGACTCCATCACTGTAGCACCGGCGCAAACGCTCACGGATAAAGAGTATCAGATCATGCGTGATGCCAGCCTCGCGGTGCTACGCGAGATTGGCGTAGAGACCGGTGGCTCCAACGTTCAGTTTGGTATGGACCCCAAGACCGGGCGCCTAGTGGTGATCGAAATGAACCCACGGGTGTCGCGCTCTTCTGCGCTGGCCTCTAAAGCGACGGGTTTCCCGATTGCCAAAATCGCCGCGAAATTGGCGATTGGTTATACCCTGGATGAACTGCAGAACGATATTACCGGTGGCCGCACGCCTGCATCGTTCGAGCCGTCCATCGACTACGTGGTTACCAAAATTCCGCGCTTTACCTTCGAGAAATTCCCTCAGGCCAATGATCGCCTGACGACGCAGATGAAGTCGGTGGGGGAAGTGATGGCGATTGGCCGTACGTTCCAGGAGTCGCTGCAGAAAGCGCTACGCGGGCTGGAAACGGGTAACGATGGTCTTGATCCGGTCATTACCGATTTTACGCCTGACAACATGGCGATCATCCAGGGCGAGCTGCAGGCCGCCGGTGCCGAGCGTATTTTCTACGTGGCTGACGCCATGCGTTCAGGTATGAGTGTCGATGAAGTGTTCGCGCTGACCAATATCGATCCCTGGTTCCTGGTGCAGTTGGAAGATTTAGTGCTAACTGAAAATGCCGTTGCCAAGCGCATGCTGAGCGATTTCTCCGCCCGTGAGATCTACCAGCTCAAGCGTAAAGGCTTTGGTGATGCGCGCTTGGCCAAATTGCTTAACGTCAGTGAAAAAGAGTTTCGTCAGACGCGTCACGCAGCGGGCATTCGCCCGGTCTACAAGCGCGTTGATACCTGCGCCGCTGAGTTTGCCTCCGATACGGCCTACATGTACTCCACCTATGAAGAGGAGTGCGAGGCGGATGTTTCTGACCGCCAGAAAATTATGGTGCTGGGCGGTGGCCCCAACCGAATCGGCCAGGGTATCGAGTTTGACTACTGCTGTGTTCACGCCGCTTTCGCTATGCGCGATGACGGCTATGAAACCATCATGGTCAACTGCAACCCGGAGACTGTTTCTACCGACTATGACACTTCTGATCGTCTCTACTTTGAACCGGTGACGTTGGAAGATGTGCTCGAAATCGCCGACAAAGAGAAGCCGGTAGGTGTGATCGTGCAGTTCGGTGGTCAAACACCGCTGAAATTGGCCCGTGAGCTAGAAGCGGCCGGTGTGCCGATTATTGGCACTACGCCGGACGCGATCGACCGGGCTGAAGATCGTGAACGCTTCCAGGTGATGATCGACAAGCTCGGCCTGAAGCAGCCACCTAATGCCACGGCACGCAGCTTTGCCGAAGCGTTTGATAAAGCAGAAGCGATTGGCTATCCGCTGGTGGTTCGCCCCAGTTACGTGCTGGGTGGTCGGGCGATGGAGATCGTCTACGATGCCTCCGAGCTTGAGAATTACATGACCCACGCGGTGAAGGTCTCCAATGACTCGCCCGTACTGCTTGATCACTTTTTGAGCGCTGCGATTGAGGTTGATATCGATGCGGTGTCAGACGGCCAGCAGGTAGTGATTGGCGGCATCATGCAGCACGTCGAACAAGCGGGCGTTCACTCCGGTGACTCTGCTTGTGCGCTACCGCCTTACTCGCTGCCTGCCGATGTGCAGGACGAAATGCGTGAGCAGGTTAAGCAGATGGCGGTTGAACTGGGCGTGAAAGGCTTAATGAACGTGCAGCTTGCTTGGCAAGATGGCGAGATCTACGTGATCGAGGTTAACCCCCGCGCCTCGCGTACTGTTCCCTTTGTGTCTAAGTGCATTGGCACGTCATTGGCGCAGATCGCCGCGCGCTGTATGGCCGGTAAAACCCTGGCTGAGCAGGGCTTTGAGAAGGAAATCGTGCCGCACTTCTATAGTGTTAAAGAGGCGGTTTTCCCGTTCAATAAATTCCCGGGCGTTGATCCGATCCTTTCGCCAGAGATGAAATCTACCGGTGAAGTCATGGGGTCAGGTGACACCTTTGCAGAGGCCTTCTTTAAAGCTCAGCTTGGCGCTGGTGAGGCAATCCCCGCGCTCACTGGCGATCGCAAAGCCTTCCTTTCCGTGCGCGAGCCGGACAAGGCAGGGCTTATCGAAGTGGGTCGTTCTCTGTTAGCATTAGGCTTTACGTTATGTGCAACGCGGGGTACGGCGGCTGCGTTAGAAGCCGCTGGGTTGGCCGTGGAGCACGTCAATAAAGTCTACGAAGGTCGTCCCCATATCGTCGATCTGCTTAAGAACGACGAAATTGCCTACATTGTGAACACTACCGAAGGTCGTCAGGCTATCAACGACTCCTCGGTCATTCGCCGTACAGCTCTCTCGCGCAAGGTGCCCTATGCGACCACCTTGGCGGGCGCTAATGCTGTTTGTATGGCGCTTGAGTACGGTAGGGAAATTACGGTGCGGCGCCTTCAGGATCTGCATGCAGGAGCAAGTCAATGAATAAGGTCCCGATGACAGTGGCGGGAGAAAGAAGCCTTCGTGAAGAGCTTGATCATCTGAAAGGCGAAGCGCGTCCCCAGGTGATCGCGGCCATCGCTGAAGCGCGTGAGCACGGCGATCTTAAAGAGAACGCGGAGTATCACGCCGCTCGCGAGCAGCAGGGGTTTATCGAAGGGCGTATTCAGGAGATCGAGAGCAAGCTGTCTGTTGCCCAGGTGATTGATGTCACTAAGTTACCAAACACTGGAAAGGTGATTTTTGGTGTGACCGTATCACTGCTAAACCTAGATACTGATGCAGAAATGACCTATCGAATTGTCGGTGAAGATGAGGCCGACATTAAATCAGGCCGCATCTCAGTCACCTCGCCTATTGCTCGTGCCCTGATTGGCAAAGAGGAGGGGGATATCGTGGTGGTGAAAACTCCCGGTGGCGATGTCGAGTATGAAATAGGTAGCGTCGAGTACGTGTAACGTAAAACGCCCCCTCAGCTAACGCATTGGCTGAGGGGGCGTTTGGACTATCTGGCAGTTAATGCCGTCCGTGGTGGTTCTCAAAACGGGTAACATTGGACAGCTTGGGATTCACCTGCGGATTCCTGCGGTAAAGCAGGGCCATTTTACCAATGGTTTGCACAAGGTCGGCACGGCTGTTGGCGATCAGTTCGGCTATCATGCCAGCACGATCAT
>JAMCZP010000322.1 GCA_023485185.1 Gammaproteobacteria bacterium | reverse complement strand
GACCTTACACCGAGTGAAGTTGCGACGGCTATTCGTTCGCAAAATACTGAAATACCTGCCGGTAGTTTAGCTTCAACGCCGCAGAGCGAACCACGTGCCTACACCTATACCATTACGGCAGGGGGGCGGCTTTCAGATACCGATGACTTCCGTAATATCTATTTGCGGACTAACCCTGATGGCTCTTCGCTGCGTTTAGAAGACGTGGCACGTATTGAGCTAGGGGCATCTTTTTACGGTGTAGACGCCCGCTTAAACGGCTCAACCATGACGCCAATCATTATCAATCAGCAGCCTGGAGCAAACGCGCTAGCAACGGCCAATGCCGTGCGCGCGACGATGGAGGAGTTGGAAAGCCGTTTTCCGCCAGGGCTTGAGTATGTCTCTCCTTACGACACCACGCTGTTTATTGATGCTTCGGTAGAAACGGTTTTAAAAACCTTCATTGAAGCCTTCCTGATCGTTATCGTCATTCTGTTTATCTTCCTACAGAACTGGCGCTTTACCGTTATTGCCATGTCTGTGGTACCGGTGGCGGTTATCGGTACCTTTGCGGGCTTTTATCTGTTTGGCTTTTCGATCAACCTGCTGACCTTGTTTGCCCTCGTGTTATCAATAGGGATCGTGGTCGATGACGCGATACTGGTGGTGGAAAACGTTGAGCGGGTGCTGGGTGAAGAAGAGGATATCAGCGTACGCGATGCCACCATTCGGGCAATGAAAGAGGTCGGTGGGCCGGTAATCGCCACTTCGCTAATTATGGCGGCGGTGTTTGTCCCGGTAGCCTTCTTAGGTGGTTTTACCGGACAAATCTATCAACAGTTCGCAATTACCGTAGCAATCTCAGTCGCGCTTTCAGCGTTAATGGCGCTGACCTTTACCCCTGCCCTTTCTGCGATCTTTATCAAGCATAAAATAGCGGGTGCCGGTCAGTCCAAGTTCAAGCGTGCTCTGAATACCCCGCTGCGCCTGTTTGATCGTATGTTTGCGGGCATCACCGCTGCTTACATGTGGGTAGTGAAGGGCTTGGTACGTTTTTGGGTGTTAGCGTTAGCGCTGACGATATTCACCGGGGTGGGCTCTTACTGGTTATATGCTAATACGCCATCAACCCTGGTACCCGAAACTGACCAGGGCATTGTGCTGGTTAGCGTATCACTTCCCGATGCGGCATCACTGGATCGTACACAGCGCTACATGGAAACACTCAGCGCGGAAATTGAAGCGATCCCAGGCGTTGAGTACTCCTCTGCCGTAGCGGGTTATGACATCCTTTCAAGTGCCGTGAATACCGCTCGGGGCATCATGTTCGTCAATATGCACCCTTGGGCTGAGCGCGACCTGACCGCCGACGAGCTGGTAGGTCAAATCATGGGACTGGGGGCCAGCATTGATGGCGGTTCCGCGATGGCCTTCAACGTGCCGCCGATCATGGGGCTTTCGACTACTGGTGGCTTCACTGGTTATTTACAATCGTTTGACGGTGCAACGACCCGAGAGCTGTATGAAGCATCGCTGCAAATTATGCAGAAGGCTAATGAGCACCCAGCGTTAAATAGGGTTTTCACGACGTTTAACGTCAACGTGCCTTCGTACCGTGCCCATATCGATCAGCAGAAAGCACTAAGTTACGGGGTGGCGTTAGAGAATATTAACTCGGCCCTTGCCAATACCTTTGGTAATGGCTTTGTGAACTACTTCAGCTATCAGAACCGTAACTTCCAGGTCTATTTGCAGAACGAAGATGAGTTCCGCAAAACGCCAGAGGACGTTAGCAGCGTTTATGTGCGCGGCGGTAACGGCGAGCGAATTCCGCTGTCTGAGTTTGTAGAGCTTGAGCGTCAAACTGGGCCATCGGTTGTATCCCGCTTTGGTGTTTATGCGGGCGCTCAGTTCCAAGGTAATCCTGCACCCGGGTATAGCTCAGCTCAGGCGATTGAAGCAATGAATGAAGTCGTTCAAGAGACGCTGGGTAGCAACTGGGGGATGGGCTGGACCGGTACTGCTTACCAAGAGGCTAACCTGGGCAATGCGGCAACCCTGGCCATTGTGTTTGGGTTAATAATGGTCTTCCTGATTTTGGCGGCCCAGTATGAAAGCTGGTCGTTGCCGCTAGCCGTATTGACTGCAACCCCGTTTGCTTTCCTGGGGGGGATCGGCGGTATTGTACTACGCGGCTTGGACACCAGTGTGTATGTGCAAATTGGCATGTTGGTGGTGGTCGGGTTGGCAGCGAAAAACGCGATCCTGATCGTTGAATTTGCCGAGCTACAGCGTAAAGAGCAGGGTAAAACAATCCGTGAAGCGGCTATTACGGCAGCGGAGCTGCGTTTCCGGCCCATTGTAATGACCTCGCTGGCGTTTATCTTTGGTACGCTGCCGTTAGCCTTAGCCACCGGTGCCAGCGATGTGAGTAGTCATCACATTGGTACAACGGTCGCCATGGGGATGTTCTCGGTGGCCACCCTGGGTAGCCTGTTTATTCCTAGCTTCTACGCTATGATCGCGACAGCCTCCGATTGGTTGAGTCGCAAGACAAAAGGGGATCAGCATGAACCCTCAAAACCTGCGTTGGAGCACGATCATCACTAATGCTTAACGATTAAGCTAGAGTGTTAAAAAGAGCGGGTGTCACCTTAGGTGGCACCCGTTTTTTTGTCTCT
>JAMCZP010000126.1 GCA_023485185.1 Gammaproteobacteria bacterium | reverse complement strand
ACTTCCACTAACGTGGCGATCAGTTGCTGAAAATAATCATCGCCAACGCGCGTAGTAACAGTGGAGGCAACCTGCACCACGGCATTTTGGACGCGTTGAGACTCTTGCTGGTCAGTGACATCCGAAATAAACCCTTCCAGACAGAGCACCTCGCCAGCCTCATCCAAAATCGCCTGACCCTGCTCCCACATCCATCGGTAGCTCGCATCACGGTGACGCAGGCGATAAACCGCGCGATAAGGACGCCTGCTGACAATAGCCAGTTGAACTTCTTTAAGAAGTTGCTGCTGATCATCAGGGTGAATAAGGTCAGCAAAGCTCGTTAGCCGATTATTCTGTAACTCATCCGACCGATACCCTGTCAGAGCCTCAGCACCCTGGCTAACCAGTTGCATTGTCCAATTAGCATCATTCAAACAACGATACGCCATGCCAGGCAGATGATTTAACAACGTATTTAAACGACGCTCGCTCTCCCGCGCTACCTCTTCGCTCTCTTTTAAAGCCTCTTCCGCTTGGTGACGGCCTAGCTCTGCTCCTGCCTGTGCGGCGGCAATGCGCAATATCTCACTCGATAAATCATCAATCTGCATCGGTGCATTTTTAAGCACCGCTAACAGCCCAATAGGCGAGCCATCGACCGCATAAAGGGGTAGCCCCATATAGCTATCGGCCCCTAATGTTTGCAGTAGACTATCTTCAGGAAAGCGTAACTGGACATCGCAATCATAGAGGCAAAATTCACGCCCCATGACGGTTTCACAGGGGGTTCCCGATAAGGAATAAGTAAAGTTGTCTTGAAGCGCACCATTCGACCAAACGGCCAATGTATTGGCCGTGCCTTGCTCAGCGACAGCGGCCACTAATACATGCTCAACACTCAATATTGCGGCTAAGCGCTCAACCAAGGCTGCATAAAAATGTGGCGTTCCACTTTGCCCCATTCCTTCTGCCAACTGGCGAAAAATATCTGTCGCTTCCAACCTCGTTCGCATTAGTCCACTCACTTATCCCCGCTTTTTCTTCAGCTTAGCTTGAAGATTGCTTTCAAAGAAGCACCACCGCAGCATCTAAGCACTCATAAAGAGTAGTTAGATGCTTAGCAGGGGTAACTAGCAGGCATTTAACGCGTCATTGCTTCAGGTAAGTAGAGAACAATGCCTGGGAAGAGGTGCATTAAGGCAATCGCCAATAGCATCAGCAGGAAGAACGGTAGCGTGGCTTTAGTAATGGTCAAAATATCTTTACCGGTTAGCCCCTGTATTACAAATAGATTAAAGCCAACCGGCGGCGTGATCTGCGACATTTCGACTACCACCACCAGATAAATACCAAACCAGATCAGATCAAAGCCAGCAGCACTGACAACCGGCATAATAATTGCCGTGATCAGCAATATCAGTGAGATACCATCGAGGAAGCAGCCCATTATCAATAGCAGTAAGGTCAAGGCGATCAGTAGCATGGTGGGGGAAAGTCCCAGCTCGCCAATGGCCCTGGCCAGTTGCATAGGTACCTGAGTAAAGCCCATTGCAGACGTCAAAAATGATGCACCCGCAATAATAAAGGCGATCATGCAGGAAGTGCGAATCGCGGCGAATAGTGATGACTTAAACATAACGAGGGTAAAGCCACCGCTCCAACGGGCGATGATGATTGAGAGCACAACCCCCACTGCGGCTGCTTCTGTGGGCGAGGCCAACCCTCCATAAATCGACACAATGATGCCGCCCATAAGCAGCAGAATGGGGACTAACGCCAGAGTGTTGCGCAGCTTTTCAACGAAACTCATGCTTGATTCATCAGCACCGGTCAGGCCATCGCGATTTCCTTTAAGTAGTGCCCACAGAACCAGGTAGATCATAAATAGCGCCAGGATCATCAGGCCTGGCCCGATACCCGCCATAAATAGACGCGAGATCGACTGTTCCGTCACCACACCATAGACAATCAGCACGATGGAGGGCGGAATCAAAAGCCCGAGTGTCGATGCACTGGCCAAGGTACCGATCGCCATATTGCTGTCATAACCCCGCCGCTCAAGCTCCGGTAGCGTCATTTTACCCACCGTGGCACAGGTAGCAGCAGAGGAGCCACACACCGCTGCAAACATGCCGCTACCAATAATATTGGTATGCAGTAGACGACCCGGCATACGGTTTAACCAAGGAGAGAGACCGCGAAACATATTGTCGGCCAACCCGGAGCGGAACAAAATCTCGCCCATCCAGATAAACATCGGCAGTGCGGTTAGATCCCAACCATAGCTTGCGCTCCAGAAATCTGACGCCAAGATAGATCCTGGCGAGAACGAGCTAAAGAATTCGAGCGCTATCCAGGCTGTGCCAATCAGCGCGAAGGCAATCCACACCCCACTGCCAAGCAGCAGGGCTAAGGTAAAAACGGTAGCCAGACTTAGTAGTAGCACGGAGGTCTCTCCAGAATAAAAGGCTTATGCTGAGTGTCCACGAGTCGCGTTAATGTGAGCTGGGTTTTCATAAACTCAGTGCATCTCACTGTCATCAGTCGCGGTAGCCTCACGAAAACTGGAGGGGTCACGAGCCGCTATGCGCAGCGCCATAAACAAGGCTTCTGCAAGCGCCAAACACAGCAGTCCTACGCTCGTTGCCAGAACCGTCTGGGGAATCCACAGTGGAATAGATAAAAAGCCGGACGAAACATCGTTGTACTGCAGGCTCTCTCTTGCTAGCTCAATCAAGCCGTAACTCAGCAATAAGCTAATCGCTAGCGCTATAATCAGGCCAAATACTTCGAACCACACGCGAATGGCCGACGGCAATCGCGAGATAAGCAGTGTTACACGGATATGGGCATGATGAACAAAGGTATACGCCAAGCCCAAAAAAGTTGCCCCCACTAGCAGATAGGCTGCCAGTTCAGAGACGCCGGTAATACTTAGCCCTAACCGACCAAAGCCGGCCAGCTTTAGCAGTGCGTCTATCAAACGAAAGGTGACCTGTAACGCTATCAACCCACAGATCGTTACCATACAGGCCGCCGCTCCCCAGGCCCCTAGGCGATAGAGTTTGTCGAATTTAAACGTCATGTTCGTAGCCTCACAAAGCACGTAGGAAAAGGCACGCGGGGAAAAGCAGGGACGGGGCCTATGCCACCGCCCCTGCAAGAGATATCAAGACAGACTTAGCTGCCGCGCTGCTCGCGGTAAGTTTCCAGCGCCTGCTTGGCTTCGTCGTCGGCACGAGACTGCCAATCTTCAAACAACACATCGCCAGCGGCTTGTAACGCAGCGGCAATCGCCTCATTGGGGTCAGAAACGGCGATCCCGTTCTCTTCTAGCTTGGCCAAACTTGCATCGTTATCTTCACGGCTCATTTCCCAGCCACGCTTTTCAGCCTCAGCGGCGGCTTCCATCAGCGCTTCCTGAGTCGCTTCATCTAAGCGATCAAAGCTACGCTGGCTGATGAACACGATATTTTTCGGTAGCCACAGGTTGGCGTTGGTGTAATCACTCACATAATCCCACGCTGCCATGGAGTTACCGGTAGAGCTTGAGGTAATCATGGCGTCAACACGACCAGTGCTAAACGCGGTGGGAATATCGGACTCTTCCGTTTCAGTGGGGCTGCCGCCCAGGTTATTCACAAAGCGCTGGGTGTTGATGTTAGGTGCACGAACGCGCAACCCTTCGAACTGCTCAGGATCGGTTAGCGGCTCGGCGGTATAAATGCCCTGTGCAGGCCAAGCTACGGCGTATAAAGGAATCAAACCCTCATAGGCAAACAGCTCGGTGATCATCGGCTTCGTGGCTTCCCACAGCGCGTAGGCATCATCATAGCCACCCGCTACACCTGGCAAGGTATCGACTTCAAAGATGGGATCATCATTTGAAAGAACAGAGAGGAATACTTCACCCGCATCAATGGTGCCACGGCGAACCGACGGTTTAATTTCACCGTGCGCTACCAATGAACCACCGCTGTGTACGGTAATGGTCAGCTCGCCGTCGGTGGCTTCTGCCACATCTTCGGCAAACTGCTTAGTGTTTTGAGTATGAAAGCTGGCATCGCCGTAGGGTGTGGCCATGGTCCATTCCGCGGCGTGAGCCGACACCGTTAAGCCGCAGGCGGTCGCCAGTAGCAGAGAAGTCGTTATGGTCTTGCGCATCGTGAGAACCCTCTTGTTTCTATTAATAGTATGGTGCTTTTAATGGTGTGTTGCTGTTGCTTTGGTAGTGCCAGAGGAGACGCCTGGGGAGACCCAGCGCCCAGAGAAAAGTGTTGTCATATCGGCACGACGCGCCTGGGCATAGCTGCAGGCGCATTGTTGAGCCAAACGAGAAACGCCACGACAGAAGCGCGGATGATTTGCGCTGCGCCATATCACATCGTAGTGCATGGCCGGTAACGGCACCGGTAGCGCAAGGCGGCAAAGCTCCCCCCGCTGCCACTCATCCAGTACGGTGGAGACCGGCAGCGCGCCGATCCCCAACCCTTCGGTAGTCATGCGTACAATTGTCATCAAAGTGCTAACACAATGAATACGCGGGCTGGCTACCCCCTGCTCTGCCAAGTAGTGCACTAGCTCTGAATACGGTCGCGCCTGTTTACCGAAGGAAATAAACGGCAGTTGTGTGCTCCATGCGTCGGCACTTTCGCTCAGCGTCTTGGCGTGCCGAGGGGAGACAAACATGCCCATCTCATAAGGGCTCAACGACTCATACTCAATCTGTTTTTGCGGCAAATAACCGTTCATTGCCAAGATGATATCCAGTTCATTAGCCAATAATTTCTCGTTCAGAACCGGTGAGTAATCAACCGTCAATTCGATGGTCAGCCCTGGATAGCGCTCGGTTAACCGTCGCATAAAGTCGGGAAACCAACTGTGGGCAATGGTTTCAATTGTGCCGAGCCGTAACGGTGCAGAAAAGGCCTCTTCGCTATCGAATAACTTCATTGCCTCATCACGCTGGTGCAGCATACGTTCAGCATGCATAAAGAACTCGCGGCCACGCATCGTGGGTTGAATGGGCCTTGCGGAGCGCTCTAGCAGCAATTCACCCACCGTTGTTTCCAAGCGTGAGATTCGCTCAGAAATGGAGGGCTGAGTGAGATGCAAGCGAGTAGCCGCTTTGCGGAAGGAGCCTAACCTTACCGCCCAGACGAAGGCCTCAAGTTCTTTAAAATCCATCATACTGACTCGCCTAAGCTAGGCTTTATGAATATTAATGACTCGTTCGCCGCTGCTAAAACCGTTCGAGAGTGCAGCATAAGACAAACGTCAGGCCTCTATCATGCAACTTTGAGACCATCTCCAGCAGTGGCGACCAACCAACGTTATTATCACGCCACGTTTATAGAGTGATAAGCGTATCGTGGCCAACCGTCAACCATTTTTCCATCTAATAACAATATGATAGGAGGCCCCGATAATGAGTATCGTCAAAAACGATTGGCACTCAGCCAGCCGTGTTCATATATTGGTGTTGGTTTAACATTCAGCATGCGCCTGATAAGAGCATAAAAGAGGAGTCGTTATGACCATCCCACTGCTTAATTGCGATATGGGCGAAAGTTTCGGCAACTGGACCATTGGGTTGGACGCCGACGCAATGCCCTATGTCGACTGCGCGAATATCGCCTGCGGTTTTCACGCCTCCGACCCCCATGTGATGCGCCGCACTGTCAAACTGGCCGTGCAGCATGATGTACGTATTGGTGCGCACCCAGGCTTCCCCGACTTAATGGGGTTTGGCCGTCGTTCAATGGCCTGCTCGCCGGAAGAAGCGGAAGACATGGTGCTCTATCAAGTAGGCGCATTAGCGGGCATTTGCCAAGCGGAAGGTGCTCGGCTGAGCTACATCAAGCCTCATGGCGCGCTGTATAACGACATGGCGGCCAACCCGGCGCTGCTCGAAGGCGTGATGCGCGCGGTGCGTGCTTATGACCCCAGTCTTCCGTTAATGATTATGTCGACTGCCGACCCCGAGCCACACCGCGAGCTGGCTGCCAAGATGGGTATTACTCTGTGGTTCGAAACGTTTGCTGACCGCGCTTATGATGCGAACGGCCACTTGGCCTCACGGCGGTTGCCTAACGCAGTGCACCACGACCAAAACACCATCGTCAATCAGGCCATTAAGCTGGCCAAAGGCGAGCCACTTACCGCTCTTGATGGAACACCGCTTCACTTAGCCTGCGATACGCTGTGCGTTCATGGTGATAACCCCGAGTCAGTAGCCGCTGTACGCGCTATTCGCGAGGCCTTTCAGGCGCTGGAGCAGGCGTGAAAGCCACTATCGAAAGAGTAAATAACGTAAGTGTTGAAACCGCCGCCATGGATGCCTTGATGGTGCGTCTCTTCGATACCATCGATGAAACCAATATGGCGTGGGTCATTGCCGCCGACCAAACGCTGCGTAAGGCTTTCGGCGCAGCATTAATTGATTTGGTGCCCTCTTATACCACGCTATTAGTCCATTACGACTGCCAGCAGGTAACCCATAGCGAAGCCCTTCAACTTATTAACAGGGCGCTTTCTGGCCTTACCCCTGTGGATACTCAAGCGGGTGAGCTGCACGACATCCCTGTGTGGTATGACGAAAGCGTGGGGCCTGAGCTGCCCTTGGTCGCCAAGCGTGCGGGCATAAGCGTGGACGAGCTAATCAAGCAACACTGCAACCACAATTACTGCGTGTTCGCGCTGGGGTTCGCGCCCGGCTATGGATTTATGGGTTTAGTAGATGAAGCATTGGCCACGCCGCGCCTAAAAACACCACGCCGGAAAGTGGCGGCTGGCAGCGTTGGCATTGCGGATCGGCAAACCGCTATTTATCCACTGCTTTCGCCAGGTGGCTGGAACATTCTGGGACGTACCAATGTGCCGTTATTCGAGTATGCCAAGCGTGGCGATCCGCTTTTCCGACCCGGCGACAAGGTGCGTTTTAGAGCGATCTCCCGCGCGGAGTTTGAAGCGGACGGTGGCGATACTACGCCGATGGAGGAGCGCCCATGAGCCATTCCTTGATGGATAACGCGCGCAAAGGGATGCTCGTTAAACAGGTTGGCCCACTGGCGCTCATCCAGGATGCCGGGCGATTTGGCGTCGGCCATTTAGGGGTTACCCAAGGTGGCGCCGCGGACTGGATCTCTTTCCGCTGGGCCAACTGGTTACTGGGTAATGCGCCAAACAGTGCCGCATTGGAAATCGTTATGGGTGGCGGCCTAAGCTTTGAAACTGAAAGCGAGGTGCGCTTGGCACTGGCAGGCGCTGATTTAGACGCTCAATTGGATGGCAAGCCACTCGCCCCCAATTCAAGCTTCAAGCTCCTGCCCGGCCAGCGCCTGGTCTTCCGCCAGCCGCGCCTGGGCCTGCGTGCGTACCTCGCCTTTCCCGGCGGGCTAAATGCGCCGGAAGTACTGGGCAGTCGCGCCTGCACCGCTCGCGAGCAAATTGGCGGTTTACATGAAGATGGCAAGCCACTGAAAGTGGGTGACCGTCTAACCTGGAAAGGCACCGCTCCAGCAGTGCGGCGCATTCCTGAAGGGCAAGGTCCACGCATGCCAGTGTCGGGCTGCCACTTACCCATCGTGCTGGGTTCGCAAATCGCCTCGTTTAGCGGGCGCTCCCTTTTTCAGGCGTTTAACCAACCATGGACAGTGGATAACCGCGCTGACCGCATGGGCGTTCGGCTCACTGGCCCCAGCCTGCATGGCTCGCTGACAGGCATTATTTCGGAAGGAATTCCACTAGGTGCGGTACAGATACCACCGGACGGCCAACCTATAGTGCTGATGAATGACCGCCAGACGATTGGCGGCTACCCGCGCTTAGGCGCCCTCACCCCGATTGCCTGCGCCACGCTTTCCCAGTGCCTTCCCGGCACCGATGTATGGCTAACGCCGGTCAGCGTTAGTCAGGCACAGGGGCAGTACCGAAAACAATTGGCAAGTTGGGATTAACAGTTACATAACCCGCCAGTTGATTGTCATTGCCCGAGCGGATCGGTCTACTAATCCTAATTAGGCAATCAAAACAAATCCGCCCAGAATCGAGAGTATAAGGACGGCAAGTCTTAGCTGCGCCGCTGGAATGTAGGCGTGAACATAACGCGACAGGAAACTGCCCAGAACCACCGCAGGTATCAACAGGGCGGCCACGATCAGGTGGTCGCGGCTGACCCTGCCGCCAAGCGCCAGCACGATCAACGAGAAAACCTCCCCGATCAGAAAGCAGGCCGCAACCGTCGCACGCAGGCGTGGACCTGGAGCATGCTGATAAAGCAGTGCAAGCGGTGGCCCACCAATTCCGGTCGCAGTTTCGCTGATACCGGTGAACAAGCCCACACTAGTGGATGATGTTCGACGCGGTGTAAATGGCGGTGCGAACAGGGCAACCAGCGCAGCGAGAATAGTGAAAAACCCGACAGCGACCTCCATCTGTCGCACACTCAGTGCCAGCAATAAGGCTAGCCCTGCGAAAGTGCCCAGAAAACGACCAAGCGTAATCCAGCCAGTACCACGCCAATCAATAGCCGTGCGCTCACGCCACGCAACATGGGCATTGAGTGGCAGCATCAGGACAAGCAGTGTAACCGGCAGGTAGACCGGATCCACCATGGCAAACACCGGCGCAACGATCAGGGCAAAGCCAATCCCAACCGTGCCTTGTACCATCGCGGCTACCATGACCACTACCCACATCAGTCCTAGCAGCGTCAACGTCATGAACGCTCCGCCAGTATGCTGTCTGCTGTAGGATGAATACGTGTGATCGGCGCAGCGGCAATCGCTGGAACAGCAAGCTCACGGATTTCGTGCATCAGCTCATGGGCATCCCAGTCAACTGGCCAACCGTGCAATAAACGCAGTCTGCCGTTGGTGAACACAGCGTCGATCTGGTCACGGTTGCCATAACGCACCAGTTCCCATGTCAGATCATGTGACGGTGTGAACTCAGGGCGTTCAAGATTAATTAGCAGGAAGTCGGCGGCCAATCCCGGTGCAATCCGACCGGTCACAGCGCCTAAGCCCACGGCATCGGCGGCCATCCGTGTGGCCGCTTCCAGCCATAGCCACCCCCCTCCACAGGAACTGTCTCCCGAGGCAAGGCCATAACCTGCGCGCTGCAATGATTCTGCTGCATCCATCAGGCGGAACCCATCGGCGCGCGTGCCATCAGTACCCAAGCCGAAACGGATGCCGAGTGCCTGTAACTGCAGAGCGGGCGCAATGGCATTCCCTTTCCAGACGGAGGCAACGGGGTTATAGGCCACGGCGGTGCCGCTATCCTTCAGCAAATTCATCTCATGCGGGGTGATCAGCGTCGAGTGAGCAATCAGTGCCTGTGGCCCCAACGCACCGATATGCGCCAGATGTTCCAGAGGGCGGCGGCAATGAGCAACCAGCGAGCGCTCTACCGCTACTAGATGCTCATTCACATGGGTCTGGAAGGTCACGCCAGCCTCCGCTGCCATATCCGAAATACGCTTGAGCATCCAGTCCGAACCCACTTCAGGAATCGAGATTGCCAGCGATGGGTGGACCAACCGGTCTCCTGCGAAGGCAGCCAGGTGCGCCTCGGCAATGCGGATGATCTCATCACGCTCGGGCCGCAGCGCTGCACCACCCAGGTCATTGCAGATCTGGCCTACAACAAGGCGCAGTCCAGCTTCGCGGGTCGCCTCGACCAGTCTACCGATATGCCCCGCTGAGCGTGTACCAGCATCAACTGCGGCAGTAAACCCGCCGCGCAAGCATTCGAGCGCAGCGAGTTTCGAAGATAGATAGACCATATGCTCATCCAAGCTACCCTCCAGCGGCACCCAGATGCGGCGAAATATTTCGGACGGTTCACCGAATACCAGCGACTTTCCCAGCGATTGCGTCAGGTGAGTATGGGTATCGATGAAGCCAGGCATCACCAGATGCTCCGGTAGTTGTACTAACGTTGCATCCGCATGACGTCGCACCAAAGCCTCGGGCTCGCCTATCTCGGCGAAGACCCCTTCGCGTACCAGCACCGCCTTGCCCGGCTGGGGGCCGTTATCCAGCAACAAATAACCGGGGGCAAGAATCAGGGCGCCGCCTGTCTCAAAAGCTTTGCGAAGATCAGTCATAAGGGCTCCAGCAATATTCGGCAGGCGACGCGAGGGACAGAGGCAGTACGTTAATCAAGATCGACCGCCTCGGGTGCTACCTCACTAAGGGGCGCAGGATCAAAGAAGGATTTGACCGTTTCAAGCGTCGGCACCTCCCCACGAATCACTCCTTGCGACAAGATCCATTCGGTCTCGCTATGCAGAAGCTCAGCTAGGTCGGAGCCCAACTGCACATCAAAAACGCTGTCGGCCCACAGATCTGATAGCACCTCAGGTGAAACGATGCCCTGCATAGCGGCGGCAGTAGCGGCCATTGCCGTCTCGGGATTAGCCGTGACTTCGGTATTCGCTTGAACCAACGCGCCAAGAAAATCTTCCAGGGCAGCGGATTTTTCCTCACTCATGTCGGCATTTACAGCCAACACATAGTGGGTTTGATATCCAGGGGCTCGCCACTCCTGATACCGATCACCAAGGGTCTCAGCAGCGGGCCCGTAATAGGTGGGGAAAGGCACGATGACATCCACATCGCCACGTGCCAGCGCCGCGACCAAGTCAGAGGCCGCCGCGTTAACAATCTCAGCCTCGACACCTTCGGATGCCAGCACATTCGATAAGTAAAAGTCGGTATTGGTGCCAATGGAAGTACCGATTCGTTTACCTTCCAGGTCAGCGACCGAATCCAGCGGCTCATCTTTGGTGATGATGCGCATACCCTGATAACGGGTCAGATCGGCGACAATAGCAAAAGGCTGACTAGTTAGAATGCCGGTAGCAGCAGGAAATTCGGCCATGAAAGCTACATCCACCTGCCCACCCAGCAGTGCCTCGAAAGCCTCACGCCCGGAAACGAAGGGGACAATTTTCACATTGAGGTCGGCATCATCGAAATAGCCATTGGCCATGGCAACATCAACCTGGGGGGTAGAGGGGTTGGGATTCCAGCCGAAAACGATATCTTGTGCCATGACCGGCAGCGGGATCAGCAAGGCAGCGGTGGCAACAACAGGTTTCAAAAAGCGCATGGTGAACCTCATTTAGTGAGAGTGATGTAGAAGCGCGATGATCTCATCGCGGGTTTCCAGCAAATTAATATTGTCTCGATTGAGCTTGCGCGGGCGCGGTTCAGCCAACGGATAGTGCTTTATGATTCGTCCTGGCCCTGAAGACATCAGTTGGATGTCATCAGTCAGAATCAGAGCCTCATCCACATCGTGAGTAACGAACAACACTGTTGCCTTGTGTTTTTCCCAGATCCTCAGCAGCAGGTCGTGCATCACCAACCGGGTCTGAGCATCCAACGCTCCGAAGGGCTCATCCATCAGCATGACCTGCGGACCGAAAGCGAAAGTACGGGCAATAGCGACGCGCTGTTTCATCCCACCGGAAAGCTCCTGTGGGTACTTTTGGGCATGTTTCTCCAACCCCACCTCGGCGATGGCGGCGCGGGCACGGTCAAGCTCCTCCGATTTCGGCAGCTTCAATCGCTTCAGTCCGAAGCGCACGTTATCGAGCGCGGTGAACCAGGGAAACAGGGCGTACTGCTGAAAGATGACGCCGACCTTATCTGAGGGGCCGGTAATCGGCTCACCGTCGATGGTAATACGCCCGGTGGTGGCAGGAACAAAGCCTGCAACCGCATTCATCAACGTCGACTTGCCGCAGCCCGACGGGCCAATCAGCGCGGTAAAGCTACCGGGAGACAATTCCAGTGAGGTAGGTGCCAACGCGACCATCGAGCCGCCACGTGCTTCAAAGGTAATGGATAGGTCGTCGATACAGACATGGCCCTGGGTTACTTGTTGCGTCATGGCTATCACCCCTGCTGCCAGTGAACCAGGCGTTGGCCGACACGCTGGACGATCACATCCGCCACCGCACCTAGAATGCCTAGAATGATGAGAAGCGAGAACATACGGTCAGTACGGATATATTGCCGCGCCTCTTGCAAGCGATAGCCAATCCCTGACGAAGCCCCTGAAAGCTCTGCCGCAACAAGGCTAAGAAAGGCCAGCGCAACGCCCAGTCGAATGCCGGCAAGGATATAAGGAGCAGCGGCAGGAATAATCACGGTCAGGAATTCGCGTACCCGCGACACACCAAGTGAGCGCGACGCGCGCAGATAGATGTCAGGCACATACTGCATCCCATGGTGGGTGTTGAACCAGACAGTCAGGAACACGGTATAGCTGATAACAAAATACTTTGAGCCTTCACCGATGCCGAACCAAACAATGGCCAATGGAACCAAAGCAATAGCAGGGATAGGGCGTAGTAGTGTTAACGCCGGAGCCAGTAGCACCTGCATCAGCGCCAAACGCCCAGTCAGCAGCCCGACTAGCACGCCAAGGCTGGTACCAATTGAAAACCCTATCGCCGCCCGTGACAGCGACACGGTGAGGTCGCGGCCAAGTGTCCCGTTCTCGGCCATCTCCACCGTCGCTAACCAGACGGAAGCGGGCGAAGGTAGAATCGCCTGCGGCATAATGTTCAGCGCTGAGAAGAGTGTCCAGATTAGTAGGACGAAAAGGATCGAGATAACAGCCCCCGACTGACGTGCAACCCGCCACAAGAAGTGAGATGACTGAGCCATCATAAACTCCTCATTGGCCAAGCCTTTATTTTATGTATTGCAGTATGCGGCGCGGAAATGCACGCACTTATCATCGCCTCGACGGTCAAGATGGATGTCAATCTTTTGCCTGTCATCAGTCATTACCTTTGAGATTGTTCCCGTTACATTGCCCTCATGCCTGTGCCCAATACTTCCCCTGTCAAGCAGCGTCACAAACAATGGCCTTATCTTATGCACCTCTTACCGTACTGGTCTATAACCAATTTTCGACATCACCGTTGCCAAAAATGCTACAGTTAAACCACTCTATGTTTGAACAGCCGCACGGGTGCCATCACAGATGTCATTAATTCTGTTGTCTTTACGCTATTTCGAAGAAGTGGCCCGTCACGGGTCATTACGCAAGGCGGCTGACCACTTGCATGTCGCAGCTTCAGCCGTCAATCGGCAAATACTGAAGTTGGAAGATGAGCTGGGGGTACCTCTTTTCGAACGCTTGCCACGCGGCATGCGGCTCTCTCCCGCCGGTGAAATTATTCTCTACCAGGTGCGCCAATGGCAGCGCGATGAGCGCCAATTGATAGGCTACCTAGGTGACATTAGAGGGGCTGGCAGTGCAGAAATCCGTATCGCGACCATCGAGTCGATGACGGATCGGGTGCTCCCAGAAGTCCTGCACCGCTTTGGTCAACGCTTTCCGAGGGTACGCTTCGTCATTAGCACAGGGGTCACCGCTACTATCCTGGAGCAGGTTGTAACGGGTGAGGCAGATATCGGTATTTGCATGAACGCGCCCCCTACACGCAAAGTAAGGTTTGTGGAGAAAGTTAACCTTTCCTTTGGTGCAGTAGTTGCACCAAGCCACCCGCTCGCTCAAAAGGCATCTCTGAAGCTACGAGATTGCACGCCCTTTCCACTGATTCGGCCGGATACCGAGATGTTTGCCGGTTCCACCCTACAAAGGCTGCTGGATACGACCGACTTACAATTTTCCACGCTGGCACATTGCAACCGCATTCTGTCCATCAAGTCCCTGGCACGCTCAGGGTTAGGCGTTGCGTTTTTAACGCGCCTGGACATTGCGCGAGAAGTCGAGCAGCAGGAGCTCGCCTTTAACGTCCTCTCTGACCATCGCCAAGTCAGATCACACCTATCGTTGTGTGTCGCCGCAGATCGCCCATTGCCGATGGCTACAACGGTAATTCTGGAGCAAATTCGCCAAGCCATTACCGATATCGAGGGTGCTTCTACCCAATGAGCTTGCCCAACTCGATAGTGTAAAAGCGCCATTAACGGCTGCTTTTCCTTCCGAGCAGCAGGCTGACAACAGCGGAGCAGAAAGATACCTAGCTTTACTCATCAGCAATGTAAAAGACACCCGACCGGGTGCCTCGTGTTAAAAAACAATACATTTCAGCAGATTATATATTTTTCATCGACTCTCAAAATACACGTTAACTTTGTTAGCAGTTAACAGCCCTAATCAGGGGCTGTTAACTGCACTACTTCCTGCTCGGTTTAGCTTCTAGCCATCTGCAGCTCTTTAACGACGATATCACCATCAATCACGACGGGTTCATCATCGAGAAACAGTGAACAGTTGCGCATCGGAATATCCAGATGGCAGGCGGTATCGTTAGACCC
>JAMCZP010000175.1 GCA_023485185.1 Gammaproteobacteria bacterium | reverse complement strand
TGTGGGCTTCTTCTAGCTCTTTAGCTAGCTTCTCGGTTTCGCTCTTGGCGGTGGCACGGGCCTCTTCACGCTGCTTGGCGTTGGCGCGGGCCTGTTCCAGCTCGTTGGCGAGTTTTTCGGCTTCGCTTTTTGCCGTGGCGGTAGCCTTATTGGCTTCTTCAGTGTCGGTTTGGGCTTGGGTGATTTCTTTACGGAGTGCGTTGATGGTGGCTTCTAAGGCGAGCCGTTCCACTACGCTGGGCTGGCGTTGGTATAGCCGAGCAATGAACGGGTAGTGGGTGTCGGCATCTTCTTCACAGCAGGCGTAGCCGCGCTGTTGAAGCAGGGCGTCGATCTCACTTAGCGGGGCGTCTTGCTCGTAAAGGGCTTCTTCGGCGGCGGTGATGTGCACCCAGGCAAACTGCTGTAGGGCGCTGGCCGGGGTGTCGCTGATTAATTGGTGCGCTTGGCCGGGGGAGTCAATCACGAGCAGGTGTTCATGGTGGGTGTCTTCACCCGCATGAGTGGCCCAGGCGCTGAGTGCTTGGGCGGCCACTTGCTGGCTGCCTTGTTCCTGCACGTTAGGGAAGTAGTGGTTGAGGTGCGTGGGGGCGCTCAGGCTGCTTTTGCCGGGCAGGCTAAGCAGGTGCAGAGTGGCATGTGCTTCGGCCTGGCCGGTAATGGCGGCTTGCGTAACGCTTTCGTTTTCGTGTGCTTGCGTGCGTGCTAGCAAACGGGTGGAAAGGGCGGGGTGGGCTTCCGCCAGCCATAGCTGTTGGGCGTTGAGTGAGCGCCATTGGGGAAGCTGGCTGCCGTCGCCTGCGCCCACAATATACACGTGGCCTAAAGGGGCTTGGGCGTGCGCCTGGAGGTAGGTTAGCAGTGGGCTCATGAGCGCTTGGCCTCCTGGGTGCGCGGTGGCTGTGAATCTTGCTCTAGGTGGTTAAGCAGGGTGTTTAGCACGCGTTCTTCTTGCTGAAAGGCGTGCAGCGCTTCCATGCCGGGCAGTTCTTCTTGTTCGGGGTCTGCCGGGGCGATTAGGTCGGCCAGGGCCTGAAAGGTAGCCGTGTCGTCTGGCTTTGTGAGTAATCGTTCAGTCAGCCAGTGGATAGCAGCCTGGGTGTCACCTGTTTGCGTTAGAGCGGCTACACGCTCTGGCAGGCTGAGGCTTTCCAGCGTGTGCAAGCGCGCCTTGGCCAGTTCATGGTGGGGTTGAAGGGCCAGGGCTTGTTGCGCGGCGCGTTCGGCTTCTTCAAAGCGGCCCAACTGTTGTAGCGCGTTGGCGAACCCCAGGTGCGGCCATAGCCCGTTGGGGGCGAGTGCGATGGCTTGCTGGTAACTCGTCAGGGCGGCGTCGGGGTTGTTTTGCAGTAGCTGGAGTTCGGCTTGCTTGCAATGGCCCAGCGCGGGTAGTTGAGTGGCTTCGCCTAACGCTTTCCAGGCATTGTGGGCTTCTTCGTAGTGGCCGGTTTCATGCAGGGCGCTGGTGAGCTGGTATGCCTTCAGCAGTGCTTCGGCGCGGCTACGGGTGAGCGATGCGTGGTGGCGAAGCTGTGCCACTAACCAATCCAACCCTTCACTGTGCGGCATTAGGTCGTAGGCGAAGCGCCGGGTAACGGGGCCAAAGGCGTGACTGCCGGGTAGCGGCTGGCCGCTTTGGGACTCATAGGCGGTAATGGTGTGTTCTTCACCGTCGTAGAGGCGGTAAGCCAGCGCCAGTTTGAATTGGTGATGGCCATCGCCAATGCCTTCGCTTGCTAGGTCTTCTCGGTGGTGCTCGGCGATGCCGTAACCCACCAGCTCTTGATGTTCGTCTAGCAGTTCGATAGCGAGACGCTGGCCGGGCTGTTGGGGGGCGTAGGCCCAGCCGTAGGCAATTTCTTCGTGAATGGCATCGAAGTGGCCGATCACGCTCGGCGTGGCAGTGGCTGTGTTCATGATGGCTCTGATTGGTCGGGTGCTAAAAGGGGTGCGGTTGCTTTGCGAGTTAAGCGTGGGGGTCTGGTTTTGGTGCCGCCGTTGGCTTGGGATTGCTTCGTCGTTCCTTCTCGCAATGACACTTGTTGGGTGCGGTGGTATTGCCCTTGTGTGTCATTGCGAACGTTAGTGAAGCAATCTGGTGTTGGTGCCGCCGTTGGCTTGGGATTGCTTCGTCGTTCCTTCTCGCAATGACACGGAATGATGGAACGCGGTTTAAATCTCTATTTCCTGCCAGTCGGGGTTGGTCGCTTCAATTAACGCTATTTTCTTGGCCCTTGAGCCGCTTTTGATCTGCTTTTCTCGCAGGATGGCGGCTTCAATGCAGGTGGAAACTTCAAGCCAGACGAGTTTGTGACATCGGTATTTACTGGTGAAACCAGGCGTTAGCGCATTTTTATGTTCGTATAAGCGGCGCTGAAGGTCGTTGGTGACGCCTGTGTAGAGCACTTTGTTAGTGCGGTTGGTCAGTATGTACACGTAGTAGTCACGGTTTTGCATGCTTTATCTGTGTGGCGGCCTTAAGTTTGAGATTGCTTCGTCGTTGCACTCCTCGCAATGACACGGTGCCGGGCTTCTCGCAATGACATGGTGTAGTGCTGAAAAGGCTAGCCCTGTTCTAGGAGTTCGGTGAGGCTGCTGGCATTTAGAATACGCGTCAACCAGTGGGTGAGCTGTTGGTCTGATGCCTGTTTCAGCTTTATTTCTGCCCAGGCGGGGAGTTCACCAAATTTTAGCTTTAATTGGAGGCATAGGGCGCCTTCAATACCTTCGTGGAGCCCTTTTTGCATGCCTTCGTTGCGGAGCCTTTCTGCTAATCCAGCCATGTGCGTTCCTCCTGCGGATAGCGTGCTTGGTAGGCATATCTTTCGTCGTTGCTTAGGTTGCTGTAGAGATCGACAAAGTCTATATATTTTAGTTGCTTTTCTGTGTCTTGCTCTAGGGTCAGCAGGCCTTATCGCTTAGCCGCTTAATTTTCTTTGGTGTTATTAAAGTTGATAGTTGGCAGTTGGAACGCACCCCAGGGGCCTCTGCCTGTGACGTTTAGTACTTGCTCTCGCGCTGCTGAATAGAGGATGGAGGCTCCATTTATCTCTACCAATTTTGCTATATGGCTGTGCTCAAACTCATTGTCTACTACGAAATAGCCCACTATTTGCAGTGAAATATTGTAAGGCGTAGGCGCTTCTTTTCCTTCTATACCATCAATTGTCAGCCGGATCTGGTAACGATGAGGGTCACTATTATGCTGTGCGACGTTTAGGCCAACGGCTATTTCGACCTCAGAATTCTCCGTTTTATTTTGGTCAGCGCGATATTCTTGATTAACGTCGATATGCAGTTTTGTAAAGAAGCTTCGCTCAAGCTGTAGTGGTATAAGGCTCATAAGATACCTGTTTTTTCCAAGAAGACTTCGTCTTTACTTTGTTCTCAAAAATATCGTGGTATTCATCTTCATAAGGGGTGGTGCTTTGGTTCTGCGAACTGATAGCTGCATACCAACGTACGTTCTCTTCTTTCCGTGTGATGTGTAGAGAGAAATCACCATCTAACGAGCGCACCATTCGCACCATGGACTCGATGGTAAAATTTGTATCCCCTCGCAGTACTTTGGTGATATAGGCAGGGCTTGTTTCCATGCGTCTTGCAAGCTCGGCTTTGTTGACACCGCGAAGCTCCATAAGGGCGACTAATTCTTCCGTGAAATCGTGGATAGCTTTGCCGACCCAGTAACTGTCACGTTTTTTGGCTTGGTCAATTAGTGACTTGAAGCTGCGTTTAGTCGTCATTGCTTTCCTCCTGGAGGGCTTTTCGCCAAGCGGTCACGAGCTAAAACTGTCTTTTACTGCCACTGTGATTAGGCTTTTTGGGCGTAGCCCCAGAGGTTGTAATGTTCGTCGGCGGTGACGCGCGCTTCGCTGAATCCGGCGTTGAGTAGCGCTTGGCTTAGGCTGTTTTTGTCGAAGCCGCTTTTGTGGGCCATGTAGTGGTTGCCCTTTTCGACCGATGCCTGGTGGCCGTAAAGCATATCCAGTGCGCTGATGGGGCCTACCGGCGAGCGGTAGATTTCTTCGCTCAGCTTGCCTTCGGCGATTAGCTGCGCCACTTGCTGCAGGTCAGGCAGGGTGATCAGTAAAAAGCCGCCAGGGCGGGTCACCCGGTGCATCTCTTTTAGCGCGATGACCGTTTCATGCAGGTAAAGGTGTTCGATGTTATGCGAGGAGAACACCGCATCCATGCTGTTGGTATCGACCGCGGAGAGATCCGTCAGGTTGGCGATAATGTCGGGGTTCACCGCTGGGTTGATATCCAGGCGAATCTGCTGCCAGCCGTCGGCTTGAAAACATTCCGGCAGGCGTTCAGGGCCAGCGCTACCGCATCCCACATTCAAAAAGTGTTTTTGGGCTTGGGCCTGCAGCGTGGGTTGTAAAACGCTGAGGTCGGCGGCGGTCATGGTCATAGGGCGTCCTGTGCAAAGTTATTCCTGGCGTGTTGCTGGGGCTCGTTGGGTCATAAAAAAGCGTTTAGGCACGCTACCGCCAGGCAAGACGATTTAGGCGTCTCGCTTAGCGCTCATGGCGCAGTATGTGCCGCTGGCTTTTCCTTTTGCCGTTGGGGGTGGAGCTTGGCTCGTCTGAGCCCTGTCGTTTAATCCCTAGAGCTTCAGCGCGTTGGTTCTGGCTGTGCGGCTGCGCGGGGGCAGTGCCAGCCCGGTGTAGGGTGCAGTGTGTACATCCAACGCTAAATTGGGGTTATAGGCCGGGTCGTGATACAGCGCGTTTCCCCAGCGTTCGCGCAGCATGGTCATTTCGCGTTGGGCGCGCGCGGCTTTTTCAGGCGCTTCATCCTTACCTCGCGTGGCAGATTCGGCATGAATCAGCCGGGCGTTGGGGGTCCACACCACGCTTAGCCCGCGGCGGCGTAGCTTCAGGCACAAATCTACATCATTGAAGCCAACCGGGTAGTCCCGTGGGTTGAGCCCACCCACCGCCAGGTAGTCGGCTTTGCGCAGCAGCAGGCAGGCGGCGGTCACCATGCTGAACCGTTGGGTCAGGTGGTTCATGTATAGGTAACCGTGGTCATCGTCGTGCCAGTGGTTACCTACGTGCCCAGCCAGCCCGCCAAATTGCCCGCCAATCACGCCGCCGTGCTGCACCATGCCATTGGGCCACAGCAGTTTGGCACCCACTGCGCCAGTGCCGGAGCGCTGGAGCAGGGCGGTCATTTCGCTTAACCACTCTGGGTGTAGGGCTTCAATATCGTTGTTCACCAGGGCGATCAGCTCGGTACTGGCGTATTCAACAGCAGCGTTATTAATGGCGGCATAGTTGAACGGGTGGGGGTAATCCAGCACATCGGTGTGTAGCTGCCCCTGGACTAGCGGCTGGGCGGGTTGCTGGCGAAGCTTGGCGAAGTACTCCAGCGTTTCAGGCTGGGTAGAGCCGTTGTTGACTACCAGGAGGGTGACGACGCCGGGGTAGTCGGTCAGCTCGGCGATGGTGTCTACACAGCGCTTGAGTAGGCCCAGGGCATCGCGGGTGGGCACCACCAGGGTAATGCTGGGCGCCTGGGTTAACTGCCTGCGGTAGTGATACACCGGCAACCTGGAATGCAGGCTAATTGTGGCGTGTGCATCCTGGCGGGCTAGCCGTGCTTGTAGGCGCTTAAGCTGAGCTTGGCTGGTCGTGGGCCAGGGGTGGCGGCGGTGCCTGCCCATCAGCGGTAAGTGCAGCACGCGGGTTTCATCGCTGAAGGCATTAATGGCTTCCAGCGCGGCGTAGCTGAATTCTTCTGGGTGCTGTGCGGGGTACTTAGCGCTGAGTAACGCTTGGCTGCGCACTAGGCATAAACCGCCACCTACGATGTCTTGCGCCCATTGGCGTTCTGGATCCCAGGCGGGTAGTAGAACGGGTTGAGCTGGTTGGCCTTCATCGGCCGGGGGCATATCAAAATCGCTGTAGGTTAGTTGGGCAGTGGGATTTGCCGCTAGGGCCTTCCATGCTTGCTGGAGCACCTGCGGGTGCAGTGTGTCGCCTTCTTGGAGTTGTACTATTGCGTCGCTCCGGTGGGCAGCGCTATGCAGTAGTGCTTGATAAGCACTGGGGCTTTCCTGGGTGGCGGCATCTGCCACGCTATGATGCAGCGTTAACCCACTGATTTTAATCGGCTGTTTGGGAGCACTACCTAGCCAAATAATGCCAATCTGCGCTTTTGTCGAGGGCGCTTTGACCATCATGCTCGTCGCGCTAAATGCTTGTTGCCACTCTGCGTAACTAGCAAGGCTAACGGCGCGGGGTAGCCAGCGTTCGTAGCGGTCTAACTGGCGAGCCAGCAAACGGTGGGTAGTGGTTGGCAAGCTGGGTGCCAGAGTATGTATCCAGTCGCTTAGCCCGGTCGGCCACTCTTGCACTGTTAAGGGGCTGCCACTTAATTCTCGGCCTTGTTGGTCGGTAATCGTAAGCGTATGTGGCTCGCCATCAGCCAGTGAGAATGGCAGCGTCAGACTAAATGTGCCTTTCACTTGCTGGCCTTGATAAGCCAGCCAGTGTTGGGGTGTGGTTTCTGCGAGCAGTTTGCCGCGTTCGCGCACTTGCAGGGTGAGCGGTTGTTCTGGCGCGGTGGGCTCGACCATAAAGCCGCTTAGCAGCAGCCCTGGTTGCCACTGAACACGGGAGGTTTCCGTAGTATGCGCTGGTGCGTTAAAGGGCTTCAACGTTACCCGGTCAAGCACGTTGTTAGGAGCATTGGCGATGCACAAGGTGAGCACAGTGGCCTGGTACCATTGGGCATCGTCAAGCGCGATCGTAAATCCGTGCAGGCCGCTCTCCGGTGCTTTGGGATGAAATGCATTGGCATGGGCCAGGGCTAATAGGTGACTGCCATCATATAGGGCCACTGACCATTGGCGTTCGGGTTCGGTATGGCTGTGTACCCAGCCCTGCACCATATTACCGGCATGAGCGGTGATACGGCCGACTAGTTGTTCCTTCATTTCTGAGCACTCATCCCAAGGCCTGCGGATGCAGGGGTGGTCAATGTATTCATACGCACGCTCCTTGAGACTCTGTTGGTGTAACGGGCGTTGGGTAACTACTTAGCGTCTGTACCGGTAAGTCGTAGGGTGCCACCACGACGTTGGGCGCTTTCCATACGGGAAGCGGTCGCAACTGGTGTAGCCAGCGGGCGTCGGCTTGGGTGGCGGGGGCGTCGTCCATTAAGAGCAGGCCACTAAGCGGTAAGTGTTGCGCCAGTAGTGTGATGCGCTGGCGGCGCTGCAATTTGGGAAGCGAAAATTCATAGAGTTGGCCGCTGCTGGCAAGAGGGTGATTGGCCCTAAGCGCATTGGTATGCAGTAGGTAGAGTGCCGAATGTTGGCGTGTCAATTGGCTTACCCATTGTATAAACCCCGGGTGTTCTAGGCTGCTGGATTCGCCAAGCACCATAAGTAGACCACCACTGGTATTGATACTGGGCGCTGGTATGGTCAACGGTGTTGGCGTGCCTTCACTTTCATTGACTAACTTAGTTGGAGTGCCAGGGATCAGCGCCATTAGCGCGTACGCAATGGCAGGGGTGGTGGCCGTCAGCGCTGTAAGACCTAAGGCGCTGATATCTTTTCGGCACTGCTGTCGTTCACTGGGTAACCGGTAGTTGAGCTGCCAAGGATGAGGACATTCGCCGCGTAGGGTTAATGTTTGACCCACCAGTGCCATAGCACACCCTTGTTGTTGCGCTGCACGTAGGGCATGCGCTTGGCTAGGCCATACGCTAATAGTTTGCGGCGGTGTATTAGGCCATAGGGTGGCTAATGATTGGTGGTAAAGCCAGTGACGCAGCACGCGCTCGCGACCTTCGCGCATGGGGTCTTGTTGCAAGCAGGCATCAAATGCTCGGCTGCTATGCGGGTAACGTTTTTCAATGATCGCTAAATTTTGTTTCACCCGCAGGCGTTTTTCGCTACCAAAGGAGACTCCGCCCTGGTGGGCAACAACAACATTAAGAGCACCTCGGTGTTGCCAGTGATTGGCTTCTGCACGGTAGCACCAGTCAGACTCTTCGCCGTATCCACGGGTAAGCATGGGGTCTAAACCGCCCAGTTCAGCTAATGCATCGTGGCGCAGGTAAAGGCAAAAGCCACAGCCGGTATTAATGGCTACAGAGGCTTTATCAAGGTCGTTATTTGCACTGGCCGCGGCGTTATCTAGCGCGCTTAATTGGTCAAGCGTTAGTGCCTCGGTTGGGTTGCAGGGGCCTAGCAGGCTCATTAACTCGCCATTATTGGTCAATGGCGTGACCGAAGCGGTGTTGGCGTGTTGGTAAGCGCTCGCTTGCAGCCGATCAACCCAATCGCCGTGCACCAGCGTATCGGCATTCAATAGGATAACGTCTTGGCCAACGCTGTGGGTTAGCCCTCGGTTTACGGTGTTGATAAAGCCTTGATTGGTTGGCTGGTGCAGCAGGGTGGCCGCGTGTTGTTGGGCGAAAGTTTCAAGCGCTTCCACCAGGGCCTGATTGGGGCTGGCATCGTTGATAATCATTAGCTCAAACGGCGCTTGGTTTTGGGCACGGCTTTCCACAACGCTGTGCAAACACGCTAAGGTTTCTTGATAGCCTTCGTATACCGGCACCAGAACAGTTATGGGGGCGGCTAATGTGGTTGATTGCTTGTGTGTTTTTTTGTCTAACGGGGATGTCGTGCTAACGGTGCGTTGAGCCGGGCTGCCCAATAATGAGACTAGCTTTCCTGCGTGGGCAACCTGGGCGTTTACTGGGCTGTCGCCAACATTGTCTAGAGCTAACGTGAACCACCATGCATGCATTGTTGTATCCGCTGCCCCTTCGAGAACCTGGTAGCGCTTTAAGATTATCGAGCGCTGGGTAGTTCCCACGTTTAAGTGCAGTTTGGGTGCTTGATGGGTCTGTTCAGTTAAGCACCAGCCGCATAGTTGGTTGTTGTGCCACCAAAGGTTGCCAACTATTGATCCAAATGCCTTGATTAATGCGGGGGCAAGACTTGTCACTGTTTTGGGATGGCGTAGATCATGCGCGTGACGCGCCAGTAGCTTCTGTAAAGGCTCAACTTGCTGTTGCTTTAAAAGAGTGCTAGCTAATCGAGATAGTTGAGGTAGCTCATGAGGAGCCAAATAATAGGCTTCTTCATGTGCTGCTAATTGTCCATCTGGAGTAGGCATTATTTGGCTTAACAGTGCAAACGTAGCTGGGTCTTTGCTTGCAACGGCTAAACTGGCAAGAGCCGCCCGGGCAAGCCAGGGTTGTTGGGCAGTTAGCCCCACTACGCCTAGCCATAACTGGGCATCTTGCTTAAGCTCCGGCTGAGCGAGAGCGCCAAACAAGGATGTTTTAGCTGCTTGCACATCGCCCTGTTGAAGACATGCTTCAATGTACTGATGAAAATGACTAAACATAGTGGGCATTGATAGTAGACACGGTTCACTCAGCAGTTAGCGGGGTTGTCATCGTGAGCTTACCTTCCCATACACACGTAGCGTAGCGGCGGTATGTATGGGAGGAAAAGCTGAAAAGGTTTGTGAGTGTGAAGAACAGTGGGGGCGGTAGCCCCCACTGGTGGGTTTTCTGGCTTAAGCTATTGCTCAGTAAGCCATTCTGACCATAACCTTCAACACTTGCTGTTGGTTAGATCAGGAAATCCCATTCGTTAGCAGCAACGTTTTGGTCTTGCAGCTCGCTTGAGGCCAGGAACTCGTCTGCAATTTGCTCCAGAGATACACCGGCTTCAGCTTGGCTTGACCAGTAGGCCATTTCTTCATCGCTAATATTAGCGGTGTCGCGACCCAGCACGTCAGTGTAAAGCAGCTCAACAGCCGCAATTACACCTTCGCTGCTATTGAGGTCTAGGCCATCAAGTTTGTTGCCGGCTTCTTCAGAGTTCAACATGCTAAGTGCAATTTGACCCAGTGAGGCGCCTTCTTCAGCACGGTTAGCCCAGTACTGTAGGCCTTCCAGGTCAGCTTGCCCATCGCCGTTCTGGCTACGTGCATCGGTGTCGCTGAACAGCTGCTTGTACAGTGTTACCAATGCCTGAACGTCGCTACTGACTTCAACTGCTTGCTCGCCATCAGAGAAGGAGAGAGTCTCAATGTTAACAACTTTGTTAACATCGCCAGTCTCATTATTGATAACGTAAGTAATAGCGCCGTCTTGTTCAATGGTGTATTGATCAGCATTGCCTTCAAAGACCGCTACGTCATCACCTGAGCCGCCGTAGATAGAATCGTTGCCTGCGCCCGCAGAGATGGAGTCGTCGCCAGCACCACCAGTAATTGAGTCATCGCCTGCACCGGTAGTAATGGTATCGTTACCAGCGCCGCCATCAACAGTTGTGTTGCTATCACCAAGAACGGTGAATTGATCACTGCCGTTAGAGCCAACAATCACGCGTTCAACGGTGTTGAACTGCGCGTAAATGCCTTCTTCACCATCAAATATGTAGGCACGACCATTGTCGCGACCAGCATCGCTAAATTCGATCGGCGCATCGGCACTGCCGCGCTCGCCGTCGCCTAGATTCATGAAGAGAACGTCCGCACTACTGTTCTGTACGGCGGTTACCGACGTTAAGTTATTTTCAACAGTGATACTTTCGCCGATGCTGCTCAGCAGATTATTAACTGCTGTTTGTAGCGTTTGGCTTGTTGGGCGGGAGGCGCCGATAGAGTCGGAAACCTCATTTGCCGTAGAATCATACTGTGCCATGATTTAGAACCCTTAATTTGTATAACAGTGAAGGTGAAACGCTATCGAAGCTATTCCGATAGATTGCCCAAGTTGCCTGCAGCAGCTTTAACAATATGGTTAGGCATACGTCGATGTAACTGTTATTAACGTTGCCTTACAAAATGTTTATATGGCATTAGCAAATTAGTATTACTTTGCTAAGGAACCTCTGATTAACTATTGCGCTTGCCTATACTGCGTTAAAAATCGCCTCAAAATGCTCATTTACAGGTCGTAAACTCCGCTTTTTCGTTGATTTTTACCTTGTCTAGACTTCGCTCATTACGTTAATCAGAGGTTTCCTAATAAACGTTAACGCTGGCGTATAGTGGTCGTTTTTGGATCCAGCCAACGTGAGCGCGCCTCTATTTGAGTGGGCACTGTCTCGAATTGGTTGGGTGTTATTAAGAGACGCACAGCAACCAAGTAACTACCATTGCTGCCTGCCACTGCTTTGGTTTCACCCAACCAATGGCGTGAACCATCTGAGAAAGCAGCTTCTCCATGAACATGGTATTGATGAGCATCCGTACCGTCTAAGAAAACTGCCAACTCAGTAATGGGCGTCGCTTTTTGACGCGTTCCCAAAAATTGATCGTTCTTAATTTGCAGAGATTCTTGTCCAGCTTTACAGACCGCCATTACGGTGACTGTGGCAGGCTGATGTTTCCAAGCTATTTGAAACCCCTCTAAGCGGGCTTGCCCTTCAGGGGAACCAAGCCACTCGCCAGTATCAGCCTGAACATCACCTTGGCGTTCAATATGTCCTTTTAGGGTAAGCTGAACATCACTTACTTTGTTCGTGGTTTGGCTAGCCATAGGCTGAATGTCAGTAGCTGCATGTTTTTTAGGGGAGGGCTGGTCGAGCGGTTCCAGACGCCAGTGTACATCCACCTTTTCAATGAGGGCTTTAGGTGTGTATTTGCTTACTGCGAGTATTGCCTCGCCCCCTTTGACATTAACTAGTAAGTAATCACCAGGGGTGCTCAGTATTCGATCAGTAACGTGTTCCGGGCTGACAAACGTAATTTCTCCCTCCATTTGAATTGGGGCTTGGCTAAAGGCGAGAGGAATGCTCACGTTTGTGGAGGAAACGCCAGCTTGGTGATCTTGCATCTGACAGCCCATATAGCGGGCGGTATACATGCCTGGAGACAGCACTTTTAAGGCGGTTTTGACCTTAATAGCGGAGTTGAGATCAAGCAGGTGCGACATAGTATTACCTAATATGCAAGACGTTTTTATCCAGGGCGTAGGTTCACGCTTGAGTTACACACTGAAAACAACCATCTGGTCGACATTAAAGATACCAAATAGGCAAAACGTTATTGGTACGTTCAGAGTCTCAATGAGTGCGAGCTAATTAGTATTAATTTACTCAAATTTAAGGCTTATGGCTAGGTATTAATGCAGCTCAAGGGAGCTGGTTACAAAAAGACAGTTTTTTGTAAGCCATTTCTTACATCCTTGTAAGAAATGGCTTACAAGCCCCGTTATTTTTAACAAGTTTTAGGTGCAATATGCGCCACTGGTATTTCAATTTGATGTGTGCGGTTCAGTATTTCGATTAGAATCATGGCCCGTTTTTCGCCATTTTTTTGCTTGAGCAGTTGGTGATTGAAAATAGCTTCTTGTCCCTGAAAGGGGCCTGCTTCAATGCTGACCGTTTCACCTGATTTAAGTAGGTCGTTGGGTGGCATGTCTGAATCTTTTGACTGGGTGCTGAGAATTGCCGCAATCAAATCATCGGGCACTTGGGCAGGGTTTTTTCCAAAGCTTACTAACTTGGCAACCCCACGGGTGGAGCGTATTGGTCGCCAGTCGCTACTGGTCTGGTCAAGGCGTATAAAGAGATAGAAAGGGAAGAGGGGCTCATTTGACCATTGAAGGCGACCTTGCCGCTTCTTGCGCAGCTTAATAATAGGGTGAAATATCTCAAAGCCTTGATTTTTAAGATTTTCAGCAGCACGAAAAGACTCTCCACCCTTGCATTGGATAGCATACCATTTTGCGTTTTCTTGCATCTTAAGCGTGACACTCCCTGTGGGCGATTCCTTTGTCTAGTAATCAATTGAGCATAAATCTTTCAAGTGGCTGGGTATATCTCCAGGGTAAGTAAAACTAAGGAAGGTGCTGCAATGCAACCTACCCCTGGCCGGTGGACTTCTGTTATGCTGCGGCGATTATTTCTGCACTTGACGCCTCTTCGATTCAACGGTGACCCCTTCATGGCAAAGCAACAGGAAGCAACGGATCTTCAGCGGGCATTAAAAGCCTGCAAAGGTTCTTTTATGTCAGTGGGCTTTTTCAGTATGTTCGTCAATTTACTGATGCTCGTACCACCGATGTACATGCTCCAAGTCTACGACCGCGTCATAACCACGCAAAGTGTAGACACTCTATTAATGTTGACCCTTGTCGTCGTATTTCTGTTTATGGTCATGGGTGGGCTAGAGCTAGTGCGCTCACGCATATTAGTGCGCGTGGGCAATCGATTAGATACGACTATTAATGAGCGTTTATACGGCGCCATGTTTCGTCGCAGCCTAGTGTCTCAGAGCGGCTCCAGCGCGCAACCGTTGAGCGACTTAACCAGTTTGCGGCAATTCTTAACGGGCAACAGTCTGTTTGCCTTCTTCGATGCGCCTTGGGTGCCTATCTATATTGGCGTCATGTTTTTATTCCACCCTTGGCTGGGTGTTTTTGCGATCGGTGCAGGCCTTATCTTGATTGCGCTAGCCATCGCCAACGAAAAGTCGACCAAAGGTTTATTGGCGGAAGCTAATAGCGAGCACATTCAAGCGCAAAACCTCGCCAACTCTAATTTACGTAATGCAGAAGTACTGCATGCCATGGGTATGCTGCCTGGCATTATGGGGCGTTGGTCTCAGCGTCATCATGAGTTTCTTTCGAAACAGTCACAGGCCAGCGACAGAGCCGGTGCGCTTACCAATACATCTAAAGTACTTCGCTTATTAGCACAGTCCTTAATCCTAGGGTTGGGTGCACTACTGGTACTGCGTGGCGAGATGACCCCAGGCATGATGATTGCGGGCTCTATCTTGATGGGCCGCGCGTTAGCGCCCATTGATCAATTGATTGGCGGCTGGAAAGGGTTTGTCAGTGCTCGTGGGGCCTATGGGCGCTTAAATGACTTACTGGAACAGATTCCAGCCGAACAGCGCAAAATGAGTTTGCCAGCGCCTCGTGGTGAGGTAGCGCTTGAAGGGGTAGCCGCTGCACCGCCGGGATCACGCATGGCAACCATTCGCGGGATCAATTTTAGCGTCCCCAAAGGCGAGCACATTGGCATCATTGGCCCCAGTGCCGCCGGTAAATCTACCCTGGCACGCGTGCTATTAGGCATATGGCCTTCACAAGTAGGTGATGTACGCCTGGATGGCGGTGTGATTACCCAATACAACCGCGATGAAATTGGCCCCTACATCGGATATTTGCCGCAAGATATCGAGCTGTTTGACGGCACCATCAGTGAAAATATCGCCCGCTTTGGCAATATCAACCCGCAAATGGTCGTCGAAGCCGCCAAAAAAGCCGGCGTACATGAAATGATTCTAGAACTGCCCAACGGCTACGACACGGTTATTTCATCTACCAGTGGGGCGCTTTCAGGCGGCCAACGCCAGCGCGTAGGGCTTGCGCGGGCGCTGTAT
>JAMCZP010000321.1 GCA_023485185.1 Gammaproteobacteria bacterium | reverse complement strand
ATTATCTTTCCGGTGGTTCACTATTTGGTGCGGCTCTCCATTGCCGACAGCGCCAGCCTTGCGGCCCACTACGGCTCCGTTAGCGCCGGTACGTTCGCCGTGGCCCTGGCGTACACCGAAGCGCATAATCTGGTGACCGGCGGGCAGGTCACGCTTTATCTGGTACTGCTTGAACTACCGGCCATTATGCTAGGCCTGTTGCTTTACCGGCGCTTCAGCCGTGACAAAACCACCGACCCAACATCAGCACCGATCAAAACATCCGGACTGTGGCACGAGACCCTCACCAATCGTGGCGTGATTCTGCTGGTGGGTGGTGTACTTATTGGCTGGCTATACGGCCCTGATGCCGGTGAGTCGGTGACTGGCCTGTATACCAAAGCCTTCCATGGCATTCTGGCGCTGTTCCTGTTGGAGATGGGCCTGGTCGCGGCAGAAACACTGCGCAGCCTGCGCTGGGGCCATAGCCGCTTGATCATGTTCGCGCTAACAGCACCTATCGTGCTCTCTTGCTTCGGCCTGGGAATGGCCTACTGGCTGGGACTACCCGCTGGTTCGGCGGTTATTTTGGCAAGCCTTACCGCCAGTGCTTCTTACATCGCCGCCCCCGTTGCCATTCGCGCGGCTATTCCAGAGGCCAACATTGGTCTTGCCATGCTGGCCTCACTGGGGCTCACCTTCCCCTTCAACGTGCTGATCGGCATTCCGCTCTATCATCAACTCTGGGGGTGGCTGGCAGGTTGAACGGGAGTATCAAAGGTATCGTTGTGATGGCTGACAAGCGGGCCAGCTAACTTGCGCAGCGCCACGTAGAACACCGGTGTGAGGAACAAACCGAACAAGGTCACACCAATCATGCCTGCAAACACGGCGGTACCCAGTGCAGCCCTCACTTCTGCCCCCGCTCCTGTAGCAATCACAGAGGGCAATACGGCAGCCGTGAAGGCAATTGAGGTCATGATGATAGGCCGCAGCCTTAAACGGCAGGCTTCCAGGGCCGCATCCACGACGCTCATGCCCTGCAGCTCCAGCTCACGGGCAAACTCTACGATCAGGATAGCGTTTTTACATGCTAGCCCAATCAGCACGACAAGCCCTACCTGCACGAAGATGTTGTTGTCGCCACCGCCAAACCAAACGCCGATCAGCGCTGCGAGCATTGACATAGGTACGATCAGAATCACTGCCAGCGGTAGCGTCCAGCTCTCGTAAAGCGCCGCCAACACCAGAAATACCAGTAGGATCGACAGCGGAAAAACGATCATCGCCGCATTACCCTGAGTGGATTGCTGGTAGCTCAAGTCGGTCCACTCCAGCGCCATGCCTGGTGGCAACACCTCTTCCGCCAGAGCGTTAATAGTATCCATTGCCTGGGCAGAAGAGAGCACGCGGGGATCAAACTCGCCGGCCAAGTCCGCCGCGGGGTAGCCGTTGTAGCGCAACACCGGGTCGGGGCCAAAGGTTTGTCGGATATCCACCATCGTACCGATAGGCACCATCTCCCCCTGATCGTTACGGGTACGCAGCCGGGCAATATCTTCCACGCTGGTGCGGTAAGGAGCGTCTGCCTGGGCGATCACCTGCCAGGTGCGACCAAAGCGGTTGAAGTCATTGACATAGGTCGAACCCAGATAGGTCTGCAGGGTATCGAACAGCTCGGTCAACGGCACGCCCTGGGCCTTGGCCCTCAGCCGATCCACCTCGGCATCCAGCTGCGGTACGTTAGACTGATAGCTGCTAATCGGGAATCCCATCCCCGGCGTTTGCGCAATCGCGCCCTGGAGTTGATTGACCGCCTCCTGTAACGCTCCAAAGCCAAGATTACCGCGATCCTCGATAAACAGCTGAAAACCCGAACCATTGCCTAGCCCTAGAATCGGGGGTGGCATAAAGGAGAACGCAAACCCCTCTTTCAAACCGCTAATGCCCTGATTGATTCGGCCGTTTATTTCTGCAGCGCTCAGGCTGCGCTCACCAAAAGCGCTGAGAGTCAGGAAGGCCAACCCAGTATTGGAGGTGTTCGTGAACTGCAGCGCATTCAAGCCAGGAAAGGCAATGGCGTGTTCCACACCTTCAGTCTCCATGGCAATATCCACAACATCCTGAAGCATCTGGTCGGTTCGCTCCAGCGAGGCTCCCTCAGGCAGAATGACGCCCGCAATTAGGTAGAGCTTGTCTTGCACGGGAATAAACCCAGGCGGCACCGCCTTGAACATCACGCCGGTGCCCAACAGCAGCAGTGCGTAGACCAAGAATACTGCGCCACGATGCTTCAGCGAGCGGGCCACGCCACTTTGGTACTTAGTAGAGCTGGCGTTAAAAAAGCGATTGAAGGGGCGAAAGATCCAACCGAACAGTTTATCGATCACCCGCGTGAGTCGATCTTTAGGCGCGTTGTGGGGTTTGAGCAACATCGCCGCCAGCGCAGGTGACAGGGTCAGCGAGTTAATCGTGGAGATGACCGTAGATATTGCAATCGTCACCGCGAACTGCCGATAGAACTGACCGGTCACCCCCGACAGGAAGGCCATGGGGATAAACACCGTACACAGCACCAGCCCCACGGCGATAATAGGCCCGGACACTTCCCGCATAGCCTGATGAGCGGCGGCTTGGGGCTTTAAACCCTCTTCAATATTACGCTCCACGTTTTCCACCACCACGATGGCGTCATCCACCACGATACCGATGGCAAGCACCAAGCCAAACA
>JAMCZP010000122.1 GCA_023485185.1 Gammaproteobacteria bacterium | reverse complement strand
GGCAATTAGCACTTGAACCCAGCCTACGAGATAAAATTTGATACTCTCGATAGCTTGCTAGATGACAATCCCCTTAATGGTTATCGTACTCGGCATCAGCTAGGCTTGACCCCCTATACCTTCACGGAACTGAACCTGCTCGGCTCCGGCTTACTGGAGTCCATCAACCTGTTTGATCAAGATATGCATGGTTCTGGCTATTATGGTTGTGCCGTTGATGACAATCCCCAGCTGTGCCACTATTACAGATTGAATGGTTGCCGCTACGGAGCATATTTCGTTGTCAACGGTCTAATGCCTTATACCTCTCAGCGAGGAACATGCTATGCATTTCTACGTGAATGATCACACTACACAGCAGCAGCGCAAAGCGGCAACCATTCAAGCCGCGCGTAAGCGCTATCTTGCCGCCAAACGGAAAGGAACTGTGAAAGTCAGCCTGAGCGCTGAAGAGGCACAGAAGCGCGCTCAAAAATCCGTTTTTCGTCTATCCTAAACTTTTCAATGCCCAAACGTTAATCCCCGGCCACTTCGAATGGCCGGGGGTTTTGTTTGCCGCATCCTTCTGGCGAGGCGGATTCCGTCCCGCGTGCTTCCTAGCGCTGCTTTATCGTCTCAAAAAAAGGCACTATTGATGTAGGTTATTGCTGATTCGTTTGTAAGAGATTGCTTACACAGCCCAGCATCTCACCTGCCTCACCACCACCACACCACGAAACTGCTGAACCGTAATAAAACACCCCCTCTCCACCCACGGTAGGCAGCAACCGGCAACGGCCACCCACTCGGTGGGATCTAAACAACCGATATTCCCCTTCCTCCTCAGCCACCACCAAGTCACCGTGGCCATACGAACGCGCCTCGTCCACCACCAGTACATCGCCCTCCATCCACGGCCCACCGAGTTTGGCATCTTCTCCCACTTCCACCAAAAAAACAGCTTGGCGGAAATTTCCGCCTATCCATTTTCGCCACTGCCGGGTGCTCCACGCCCACCACTGCTGGCCCCAAGTAGTTCACTCGCATGTTGATGCCCTGTGCTTTCTCCACATTAAGCGACGTACATTAGCGTTTGCTTGTCGCTTTCCCTGCTGCCAATACTGTATAAATTAGGCTATGTTGGTATCTCCTGTTGGTTTGTTCGTTTGTTCCTATCGCTCTACAGAGTCACATCTTTTCTGTCAGCTCTGCCGTTTCAAACAAGCGCTGCCATGCCAGATAGTTAGGTAAGTACGCAGTTCCCACTCCATGAAAGCGCTCCATCCATCCCTTTAATCGGCTCATATAGCTGTTGACGTTCTGAATGTGGTATTCCTTACCGATCACGTGTTGATTATTGAGCGTGATCAAATGATGGTGAGCAATGCCATGGTCAGCAGAAAAGGTTTTATACCAGCTATGTCCACCCGAGCATAAAATCGAGTCACGATTGATGATCGGCCTCAGGAACTCATGAACAGTAGATTGCGTGAGCGCTGGATCCACTAAATCACTTACTCGGCCATTACGGTCTCGTGCGATAACAACAGGTATCTTATTTACTTGTTTCGACTTTTTGGCCTGCCCTCCACGTTTTCGAGGCTTACGGTGAGAAAGGTGACGCTGTCCCTTACACGATTCCAGAAAATAGGTCTCGTCTACCTCGATGATTCCAGATAATGCATTAGCGTTGGAACGAGCACTCACCTCAAGAAAACGATGACGCCATCGAAAAACCGTCTTCAAATCAATACCCACTCGGGCAGCTGAGACGCGTAACGTCAAACTGTCTCTCATGCAACGCAGGCAATCGAACCATTTATCTGGGTGTTGCAGTTTGACCAAGGGTTTGCCTGTAAGGGCATTAAACGTCTTGTGACACGCAGGATTCCGACATCGATACCGCTGCAAACCAACGCTGCGTCCCCACTTAACAGGGTGCTCGCCGCCGCCGCAATGTGGGCATGGAAGGCGATGGCTTACGGTATCAATCAGGGTATCCGCCTGGGAGCTGATCTCTCCAAGCAGTCGTTCCGCTATGTATTTCTTACGATCAACTGGAAGGCTAGAAAGAGTCCGCTCAAGAATTTTGAAGTCTGCTTGCTTCATGGCGTTCGCCAGAGGAAGCGAGATCAAGCAGATCCTGGAAACCTCGACCAACCGAGAGCAGGAACTGAACCTGATCAAGTTCGCCCTTTTCGACGGGCCGCGTATTTCAGAGGCACAAGCACTGGCGTGGGAAGACATACTGGATGTAGATAAGGGGATAATTCGCTATCGGAGGGCGGTGGTGCGGGGGCGTTTCAAGGTGACGAAAACCAAGCGCTCTACTCGTGTACACCACCTGCTAAAACCAGCCCGGGAAGCGCTGAAAGCGCAGTATGCAATCACTAGCAAGCTGGAGCCTCGCGTTTACGAGGTGGTTGATCGCGACAACCGCACCGTGCGGAAAGAGAAACTGCGCCTGGTGTTTCTGAACTCCCGTAACAACGAGCCATTCTACGAGAACGCTATCCGTGAACGCTTCTGGAAAACCCACCTGAAAAGCGCCGGCGTTCGCTACCGCGGCCCCAACCAGTGCCGGCACACTTTCATCAGCCAGCTGCTCTCCCTGGGCGTGGTACCGCTGCACTGGATATCAAACCACGTGGGCCATGCCACGATCACCATGATCCAACGCCGCTACGGTAAGTGGATTCGCAGCGACGGCCCAGATATCCCAGCGCTCATCGAGAAGCAATTAGACCTGTAGCATTCCCAGGATTGTTCCCAAAATCGCTCCCAAGGGCCAGAAACGACGAAGGGGAATCAACATAAGATGTTGATTCCCCTTCTTTATTCTGTGGCGGAGAGGGAGGGATTCGAACCCTCGAAGCCTTACGACTTACACACTTTCCAGGCGTGCTCCTTCGACCACTCGGACACCTCTCCACATTTTGTGCTCTGTTGAAAGGCTAAACCTTTCGCTACAGAACGGCGCATATACTATTGGCTAAGCCTCGAAATAGCAAGCCTTTTCAGGCTGACAGGCTGTTTCGCTAGCGTTGCGGTAACACTGCATAGCTGCCATTGGCTTCAAGGCACAGCGTATCGCCACAATAGAGTTGGTGCGTTAGCGAAATGCGCCCTTTGCCGCGCTCTGCGAGCTTGCTGGCAAGCTGCGCGGGGCCATTTGGATCATCGGGTGCACATACTAAGCGGTAGTCACCCGTGACCGGTGCGAGAAAGCGCTGAGTAGCCTCTGCAACCACGACATCACGGGCTAACCCACGCTCGCGCAGCCAAAGCGTTACCCAACACCAGCCATGCAGTGTGGTTTGCGCCGAGAGCGCGCCGCCAAAGCCTGTGCCTTTGTCATTTAGGCTGGGTTCAAGTGCTAATTGCCACGTGAGTGAATCGTCGTGACGGGTCATCTCGCTAATGCCTAACGCACTGACCATAGGAATGGCGTCACTCAGCCATTGCTGGAAAGCGACCAAGTCGTCTGGCTGGCCTTCTGGCAACGGCAAACGCGGGTGCGGGATGCCAGGTGCTCGAGGTATATTCACCGTTAGCTCCAACGCTCCACAAAATCAGCAACGTTATGCTGCGCCACCGGCTTATGACGACCACCCAGCGTACCCAAGTAGATAAACGCAACCACTTCGTCGTCTTCATCCAGGCTTAACCCTTTACGTACTACCGGGTCAAACGCGTACTTGCCACTGCGCCACATGGCGCCCAAACCTAGCGCGTGAGCGGCTAACAGAATGCCATGAGCTGCACAGCCCGCGGAGATCACTTGCTCCATTTTAGGCACTTTATCGAGCTCAGGTGTGACCTTGGCAATCACGGCGATAATCATCGGCGCACGCAGCGGCTTTTTACGCGCTGAATTGAGTGTTTCGTCCTCGGCGCTAGGGTCTTCCTGGAACTCCGCCTCAGCAAATAGCTCGCCCAAGCGCTCACGCCCTTCTCCACTGAACTCGATAAAACGCCACGGGCGCAGCTCTTTATGGTCGGGCGCACGTAAAGCGGCCTGATAGATAGCACTGAGCTGCTCAGCGCTGGGCGCAGGCTCCATCAGCTTGCCCATTGAGCTACGTTCGTGAAGCAGCGTGAGTGCGTCCATTAATGGCTCCAAATTCAAACATGTAGCGCTAGTGTAGCACCGTCGTTTATAGCACTGCTAAGCACTGCCGTTTACTGCCTTGCTAAGCGCAGCGGCGTAGGGGGCGTTAACCCAGGCGTTGCGCGCCAGGGGCTAATATCCAACCCGCCACGACGCACATAGCGCGCCAGCACCAGTAATTGAGTGGGCTTTGCCTGGGTCATTAGATCAGTAAAAATATGCTCAACGCAGTGTTCATGGAAATCCTGATGCTGGCGAAACCCAATCAAATAACGCAGCAGGCCTTCACGATCAAGCTTTGGCCCTTTGTAGCGAATCAACACGCTACCCCAATCCGGCTGACCAGTAACGGGGCAGTTAGATTTGAGCAGATGTGAGTAAAGCGTCTCTTCAACGACCTCCTCCCCTACCACTAGATGCGCACTGCTGGGAGTGTAATCGCTTACTTCAATATCCAGTTCATCCACGCATTCGCCCGGCAATTGCTGCGGCGCCAGCTCAGCGGCATTTACGTCAAACAACTCGACACTCACCTCAGCCCCTGCCGCAACAGCAAGGTCATTGGCAAGCGTTTCCATCACTTCCTGACGACTATAGAAACGGGTTTGATTGAAGCTATTGAGGTAGAGCTTCCAGGATTTAGACTCAATCAGATGAGGCGAGCTCGCGGGCAGTCGAAAGCGCGCTATGGCCACAATGGGTTTGCCCCGTGAGTTAAGCCAGGAGACTTCAAAGGCGTGCCACTCGTCCTCACCTTCAAACGGCAAAGCGCCCTCTTCAATCCCCAGTGGCGCCCGGTTGGCTGCGCGGGGAATCGGATATAACAGCCCCGCGTCATACTGCTCAGGGTAAGCGGAGTCACGCCCTAACGGCGCGTGCTCTAGAGTGTCTGGACGATGTGCCATTTTTTAAAAAACTCTCTCAATTCTCTGAATTACATTTTGCTGCTAACTGCGAATACCTTTACCGCGCTCTAGCATCGCCAGCGCAATTAAAAACAGCGCCACAATAAAAGCAAAAATCGCAGCGAGCGCCCAGCCAACCGGAATATCCGACACACCTAAGAAACCGTAACGGAAGACGTTGACCATGTACAAAATTGGATTGAGCATGGAAACGCCCTGCCAAAATTCCGGCAGCATTGAGATAGAGTAAAACACCCCTCCCAAATAGGTCAGCGGCGTGAGAATAAACGTGGGTACGATAGAGATATCGTCGAATTTGTTCGCCAGCAGAGCATTAATAAAGCCGCCTATGGAAAACAGCGCCGAGGTAAGCACGACAACTAATATGGTGAGTAGTGGATGCTCCATGGTTAAACGGGTAAAGAACAACGACACCACGGTAACGATGAGCCCCACGCCTAAACCGCGCGCCATACCGCCTAAAATAAAACCAGCCAAAATAACCCAGTTGGGCATCGGCGACACCATCATCTCTTCAATTGAGCGCTGGAACTTGTTCGAGAAGAAACTCGACGCCACATTGGAGTAACTGTTAGTGATCACGGACATCATAATCAGCCCTGGAACAATAAAGTCCATGTAGCTGAAGCCGTCCATATCGCCAATGCGTGAGCCAATTAAATTACCGAAAATGATGAAGTACATCGCCATGGTAATAGAAGGCGGCAGCAGCGTTTGCGGCCAGATTCGCGTAAAACGCTTGATCTCTTTAAGCACTAAGGTCCATAAAGCGACCATTGTCTGGCTGAAATTCATGCGCGCACCTCCTGCTTTTCCACACGCTGATCAATGGCGCCTCGGCCACTGCCTTCCACCATCGACACAAACATCTCCTCAAGGCGATTGGCTCGGTTGCGCATGGAAACCACCTGCACGCCTTGCTCGCTCAATGCACTGAAAACATCGTTCAGCCGCTGGCCGCGGTGCACCATTAACGAAAGCTGTGTAGGTTCCAACTGGCGCAGTTCAAATCCTTCGATTTTTGGCACTGCTGCGACCGGCTCAGCCAAATCAATCAGGAACGTCTCCGTATCCAGCTCAGCCAGTAACTCGCGCACGCTGGTATTTCGTACGATATCGCCGTTATTAATAATGGCTACGTTACGGCAAAGGCTCTCAGCCTCTTCCAAATAGTGGGTAGTCAAGATAATCGTGGTGCCTTCATCTTCATTAATGCGCCGCATGTATTCCCACATGCTGCGTCGAAGTTCGATATCTACACCCGCCGTTGGCTCATCAAGAATCAACAATCTTGGCCGGTGCATCAGCGCCCGGGCAATCATTAAGCGGCGCTTCATACCACCAGAGAGCATTCGCGCGTTGCCGTTGCGTTTCTCCCACAGGCCAAGATCAGTCAGCAGTTGCTTGGCGCGGGGCTGCGCTTCACCACTGGTCATCCCGTAGTAACCCGCCTGGGCCAATACGATATCGATCACTTTTTCAAACTGATTAAAGTTGAACTCTTGAGGTACCACGCCTAGCTGATACTTGGCTTTGGCAAAGTCTTTATCAATATCAATGCCAAAAATGGAGACCGTGCCCGCGGTTTTTTGCACCAGCGAGCAGACCACCCCTAACGTGGTGGATTTACCGGCACCATTGGGGCCTAACAAGGCAAAAAAATCACCCTGCTGGACGTCAAGATCAATTCCTTTGAGCGCCTGAAAACCATTGCCATACACCTTAGTGAGGCCACGGATCGACAATGCCGGTTCGGCCATGAATATGTCCTGTCAGCAAAAAATAGAGAGAAGGTAAAACATTAGGGCGCAAACGAGTTTTTTCAAGGCAGCAGCTAGCTACCGAGCGCCAGACACGCAAATAATGACGCCCAGCAAGTAGCTGATGCATCATAAAATCAGGAGGATGGAGCGGGAAAGGAGATTCGAACTCCCGACCCTCGCCTTGGCAAGGCGATGCTCTACCACTGAGCTATTCCCGCTTATAGAACACTTGCTATCTAACATTCTGGCTATCGGAAGTGGCGTCCCATAGGGGGTTCGAACCCCTGTTACCGCCGTGAAAGGGCGGTGTCCTAGACCACTAGACGAATGGGACACTGTAAGTACTTCAAGTACATGGAGCGGGAAAGGAGATTCGACTGGGCTGGCATTCCAGCTCCCGACCCTCGCCTACCGTTCCTATACTGCACTAATAAATCTGGAGCGGGAAAGGAGATTCGAACTCCCGACCCTCGCCTTGGCAAGGCGATGCTCTACCACTGAGCTATTCCCGCATTCCGATAAACCTGACGACCGCTTATTTCAAAAGGACTTAGCTCTCAAAAGAACTTAATCCTCAAAAATAAGTGGCGTCCCATAGGGGGTTCGAACCCCTGTTACCGCCGTGAAAGGGCGGTGTCCTAGACCACTAGACGAATGGGACGTTTCATTGCCTCGTCGAGGTGGCGCGTATGTTACTCAGACCTTATTGAGCTGTCAAGCACTCCACCCTTGAAGGTTAACTTACCAGCTATCAACGAACTACACACCCTGATAGCTCTCATGGCGATGCCGTTAAGCGAAAACTGTATTTAAACAGTGCACCGCGAAAGCGCCACCTAAACGCAGATGGCTTCATTGCGGTGCAAACGTTTATTTTTCTTACACTTAGCTTCTGCCCTAGCAACCTATAAAACCCTTAAAAATATTTTATTTATAATAAAATCGTTTTTTTGGCGCACCGCTTGCTAACGCATAGGGGAGGTATATGAGTCCTACGGCAGGGTAGCCTTCCCGCTTAACAATACCGGCGTGCAAATGACCGGCTGGTTCCGTGAACCGATTGAAGATATTGGTCAGCTTAACCGCCTGCGCATGCGTATTCCGGGCCTGGCTGGGCAAGTTTATGCCGCGCTAGGCGTTGATGCGCGCGTACTGCCGGGCGGTGAGATTTTCCCGGCGCTGGAGCGCGGCGTGATTGATGCGGCTGAGTTTGTCGGCCCCTATCAAGACCGCCGTATGGGATTACATAACGCCGCCAAGTTCTACCACACCACCGGCTGGCATGAACCTGCCACCACAGGCGAGCTGCTGATTTCGAAAACCCACTGGGACAGTTTGCCAGAAGACCTTCAGATGATCGTCAAGTCTGCCTGTATGGCCGCCTGTTTGGAGAGCGTAACGTGGTCTGAAGCAGTTAATGGTGAAGCAATGACCGATTTGGTAGAGAACCAAGGCGTTACCGCCAGTATGCTGCCTGAGTCCGTCGTTAACGCCCTACGCGAAGCAACGATGGACACCTTAGACACAGAGGCCAATGCTGACCCTCTAGTACGTAAAGTTCACGACAGCTACATGGCGTTTAAAGCCAATCATGACCGCTGGGCAGGCCCTAGTGAACGTGCCTGGCTAAACGACATTATCGGAGTCTGATATGCGCGCCGTGGAATATTTTGTCCACGGGATCGAGGCGGTGGTTCGGCTTTTTGGCTGGATCGCCGCTTGGACCTGCGTGGTGCTTGTGGGGTTAGTCGCAGGCGATGTACTGATGCGCTACGTATTTAGCATTGGCGCGGTATGGCTACAGGAACTGCAGTGGCACTTGATATCGCCCATCGCCCTCTTCGGTATGTCTTACCTGCTGTTGATGGGCGAGCAAGTCCGCGTCGATGTGTTTTATGAGCGTTTTCCCGTGAATGCTCAGCGAGTGATTGAAGTCATTGGTGGATTGCTCTTGCTGGCCATGGGTCTATATATCGCCTGGCTGACGCTGCCTTGGGTAGCGCAATCCTTTGCACGCAACGAATCGTCACCTAATCCTGGAGGTCTCCCCCTTCGCTGGCTGCTGAAATCTTTGATTCCTTTTGGATTTGTCCTGCTCGCGCTGCAAGGGCTGGCCCACGCGCTACGCCAGGCTTTCGCCCTACCCACACGAGGTGAATAACGCATGTCTCCCAATGAATGGCTAGCGATCGGCATGATAGTGGCTTTTTTTGTGCTCTTGCTGATTGGTATTCCTGTGGGTATCAGCATCGCGGCCACGGCTTTTTTCTTTGGTTACATTGGCTTCGGCCCAATGCTGTTTAACCTGCTGCCATCACGTATCTACGGGGTGGTGACCAACTACACTTTTATGGCCATACCGCTGTTTGTGTTTATGGGGGTGATGCTGGAGAAGTCGAAACTGGCCGAGGAGTTGATCGATGTGATTGGCCACCTGTTTGGTGGCCTCTCTGGCGGCATGGGCGTGGCAATTATTCTGGTTGGCGTACTATTGGGTGCGGCGACCGGCATTGTCGGTGCCACGATAGTGACCCTTGGCCTGCTCACGCTACCTACGCTGCTGCGGCGTGGTTATCCTAAAACATTAGCCACCGGCATGATTTGCGCATCCGGTACTTTAGGGCAGATTATCCCGCCTAGTTTGGTGTTGATTCTGTTAGCGGAAATCCTCGGTGAATCCGTCGGCACCATGTTTGCAGCAGCTATGGTGCCAGGGCTAACGCTGGCGGCGGTATATATTATTGCCATTCTGGTGATCGCTCGACTCTACCCAGCATTAATGCCTCCCATCCCGGCTGAAGAACGGGCACAGCTGAGCAAACGACAGCTGCTTAAAAAGGTGATATTGGTTGTTGGCCCTCCGGTGGGCTTAGTGTTTGCGGTGCTGGGCTCGATTATCGGTGGTCTCGCAGCCCCCACTGAAGCGGCCGCCATGGGTGCGTTAGGGGCGCTACTATTTGTGGCCTGCTCAGGTCGATTAACGCGTTCGCTGCTGAGCGAAGTTGCCAAGTCCACGCTGATTATTTCGGCGATGGTGTTCTTTATCTTAATCAGTGCCCAGGTATTCGGCCTGGCCTTCCGTGGCCTAGGCGGCGAGCACTTGGTTGCCCGTATGTTCGAGTGGGTTCCCGGTGGCGAGTTAGGTGCACTGCTGTTTATGCTACTGCTGATGTTTGTACTGGGATTCTTTCTGGAGTGGATTGAAATCAGCTATATTGCCTTGCCGCTATTTTTACCCTTCTTTGTTCAGATGGGCGTCGATATGGTCTGGCTCGGTATTCTGGTGGGGCTGGTGCTGCAAACGTCGTTTCTCACACCGCCGTTTGGCTGGTCGTTGTTCTTTCTTAAAGGTGTGGCCCCGAAAGAAGTCACCACGCTGGATATTTACAAAGGTGCCCTGCCGTTTATCGGCTTACAGTTCTTGGCCGTGGCGTTAGTGTTTGTCTTTCCCAGCATTGCTACTTGGCTACCTGAAGCAATTGGCTGGTAACCACCTACCCAATAATTTTTTTATTAATATCAGTTAGTTAATAAAACTCTCAATAACAATGGATACTCGTCATGCTCCACACACAACGTAGTTACGGCGGCAGCTGTGTCGCTCCACATCACCTTGCTGCCAGCGCCGGGCGTGATGTACTGAAACAAGGCGGCAATGCGGTAGAGGCAATGGTCGCGGCAGCCGCGGCCATTGCGGTGGTTTATCCGCACATGAACGCCTTAGGCGGCGATGGTTTCTGGCTAATTCACGAGCCGGGTAAAGCACCTATTGCCATTGACGCCTGTGGTCCAGCAGCAGGCTTAGCCAATGCTGACTTTTACGCCGGAGAAACGCATATTCCCGAGCGCGGCCCTAAAGCCGCCCTAACGATGGCGGGCACCATTGGCGGTTGGCATGAAGCATTGAATGTGGCATCACAATGGGGCAAACCCCTTCCGCTAACCACGCTACTGGCTGATGCCATACGACATGCAGAAGCGGGCATTGCCGTCTCGCAAAGCCAAGAGGAACTAACCGCCAAACACGTGGAACGGTTAAGCCAGAGCCCAGGTTTTAGTGATGCCCTTATGCTTAATGGCCAAGTACCCCGTGAAGGCGAGCGGCTACGTCAGCCGCGCTTAGGCGCGACCCTTAAGCGATTGGCGGAAGCGGGCCTGGATGACTTCTACCGCGGCGAGCTGGCCGCCAGCATGGCGCGGGATTTAGAGGCCGTTGGCAGCCCGTTGCGTTTAGCAGACTTTCACGCCTACCGCGCCCAGCGGGTAACCCCGCTGGAAGTTACGCTGCAGGATGCCACGCTGTATAACCTACCAGCGCCGACTCAGGGCATGGCCTCGTTAATGATTTTGGGCATCTACGAGCGCTTAAAAGCCGCTGAGCCAAACGGCTTTGAGCACCTGCATGGCTTAATCGAAGCCACCAAGCGCGCCTTTATACTGCGCGACCAAAACGTCACCGACCCAGGTCGCGTGCCCACCCCTTTGCAGGATTTACTCAGCGAAGAGAATATTCGCTTAGAGGCGGCCCAGATTGATTCGCAGCACGCCCTACCCTGGCCCCACGTGCCCACTCCTGGCGATACTATCTGGATGGGGACAGTGGACAGTGAAGGCCGTGCAGTGAGCTTTATTCAAAGCATTTACTGGGAGTTTGGCAGCGGCGTGGTGCTGCCCGAAAGTGGGGTGCTGTGGCAGAACCGCGGCATCAGCTTCTCGCTTAACCCAGATGACTTACGCGGCTTAGCGCCTGGTCGCAAGCCCTTCCACACGCTGAACCCCGCGCTTGCCAAGTTTAACGATGGTCGCACCATGGTGTACGGCACCATGGGCGGTGAAGGCCAGCCCCAAACCCAGGCCGCCGTATTCTCCCGCTATGCGCTGCACGGCATGCCGCTTCAGCAAGCAGTCACCGCACCGCGCTGGCTGCTGGGTCGCACTTGGGGGGATACCAGCACCAACCTGAAACTTGAGAACCGTTTTGATGAAGCCCTCGTCACCGCCCTGGCCACGGCGGGACACGATGTGGAAGTGCTGCCTGATGCGTTCAGCGATACTATGGGTCATGCGGGCGGCATTGTGCATCACCCAGATGGGCTGATTGAGAGTGCCCACGACCCACGCAGCAACGGCGGTGCCGCTAGCGTTTAAACCCTCTTCTCTTTGTTTTCAGTATGCTGAACTTGCGTAGGCGACTAGCTGTCACTCCAGGGAGTGATAAGCTAGTCTGCTTATAAAGCCTCTGAAGAGTGGCAAACCAGAGGGAGAGGAGAACCCCATGGCGAAAATAGAAAAATCCCCTGACGAGTGGCAACAGCAGCTTACGCCGGAGCAGTACCGCGTAGCACGCGAGAAAGGCACTGAACGCCCGTTTACAGGCGACTACCAAGTCAGCGATGCGCAAGGCATCTATCACTGTGTGTGCTGCCATGCGCCGCTGTTTGAGAATGAGCACAAGTTTGACGCGGGCTGCGGCTGGCCCAGTTTTGACCGGCCACTAGGTACCCGCTGCGTGGAGGAACATACCGATACTTCACACGGCATGAAGCGCACTGAAGTGGTCTGCTCCCACTGCGACGCGCATTTGGGCCATGTTTTCCCCGATGGACCACCAGACACCACCGGATTACGCTACTGCATTAACTCGGTATCACTGGAATTTCATCCTGACGAGTAATCCGCGCTAAAAGGAAGCACAGCAAGGCGGGCGCCATCTGTTAGAATGGCTGCCCGCTTTTTTGTGCCGTTATTTTTGTACTTGCAGGAGAGACCCATGCTCGGCTGGTTCCCCGGACATATGAACAAGGCCCGCCGCCAGATTAAGGAGGTGCTGCCTGAGATTGACGTGGTGATTGAGGTACTCGACGCCCGCCTACCCTACTCCAGCGCCAACCCGATGCTGGCCGAGCTGACGCGCCATAAGCCGGTGCTGAAAATCCTTTCCCGCGCTGATCTTGCCGACCCCGAGCGTACGGCCGAGTGGGTCGCTTTTTTCGATGCTCAAGAGAATATGCGCGCCCTGGCAGTCACCACCACCAATACCCGTGAGCTTAAGAAAATACCCAAGCTGTGCCATGAGTTAGCTGGCGCGGTGCGCGCTGATCGCGATGTCCGGGTGATGGTGATGGGTATACCGAATGTCGGTAAATCCACGCTGATTAATGGCTTGGCGGGGCGAAAAATCGCTAAAACCGGTAACGAGCCAGCGGTGACCAAACGCCAGCAAAAGGTGCGTATTGATGGGCGTGTTGCGCTCACCGACACCCCCGGCGTGCTGTGGCCCAAAATTGAAAATCAGGCGAGCGCCTATCGCCTTGCAGCCACCGGCGCCATTCGCGATACGGCCATTGAGTACACCGATGTGGCGATTGTGACCAGCGCCGAGCTTGCCAAGCGTTACCCTGAAGCACTCACCGAGCGCTATAAACTGAAAGAGCTGCCACCCTACACTGCGCCGGACATTCCCCACGACATTGATGCGGATGGCCCGAAAAAGCCCGACTTTCTAGCCATTGCAGGTTTCGACGGCAACGCCATTTTGAAAGATATTGCTGCGCGACGTGGCGGTCTGCGCCCTGGTGGTGCGGTCGATCTGCATCGCGGCGCGGAAGTCCTGCTTCACGAACTGCGTGATGGCAAGCTGGGCAGGCTAACCCTTGAAACCCCAGCGGATATTCCGCCACCACCAGTGCAAAACGACGAAGACAATCAAGGCCTTTCCGACGCATAATGGCAGTAGCACTCCTAAGTCGCCGGGCGGTTTGGGAGGCACACCATTAAGTTGGACACTTTTGGGCCTTCAGCCACTTTTGGATAAACACCTCATGGACACCCCGCAGTCGTACGAACCACAACCGCTGAAAAAATCTCATAAGCTGCACAATGTTTGCTACGACATTCGTGGCCCAGTGCTCGACCATGCCAAACGCCTGGAAGAGGAAGGCCAGCGAATTCTTAAGCTGAACATCGGCAACCCCGCCCCCTTTGGGTTTGAGGCGCCGGAAGAGATTCTGCAGGATGTGATGCGTAACCTGCCCACTGCCCAGGGCTACTGCGACTCCAAAGGCCTCTACTCTGCCCGTAAAGCGATTATGCAGGAGTGCCAGCGAAAGCTAATTCCCGGCGTAGGCATTGAGGATATCTTCATCGGCAACGGCGTCTCAGAGCTGATTGTGATGGCCATGCAGGCGCTGCTCAACGATGGCGATGAGGTGCTGATTCCTGCCCCAGACTACCCGCTCTGGACCGCAGCTGCCCACCTTTCCGGCGGCCATGCGGTGCACTACCTGTGCGATGAGCAAGCCGATTGGACGCCGGACATGGCGGATATTCGCGCCAAGATCACCAGCCACACCCGGGCCATTGTCCTGATCAACCCGAATAACCCGACCGGTGCGGTATACCCGCCTGCCGTGGTGAAAGAGGTGCTGGAGATTGCCAAGCAGCACCATCTGGTGGTGTTCTCCGATGAGATCTACGACAAGATTCTCTATGACGGCGTTGAACATACCGCCACCGGCGCCCTGGCGGACGATGACCAGTTAGTGATTACCATGAATGGGCTGTCCAAAAGCTATCGCTGCGCGGGCTTTCGCTCCGGCTGGATGACCATTTCTGGCACCCTGGCTAAACTCAACGCCAAGGATTATATCCAAGGGCTGAATATGCTGGCCTCGATGCGACTATGCGCTAACGTGCCTGCCCAAAAGTGT
>JAMCZP010000232.1 GCA_023485185.1 Gammaproteobacteria bacterium | reverse complement strand
GGCCAGAACACCCACATGATGGTCAACACCAGCAGCAGCTCGCCATTAGAAACATGCAATGGCATTAGCGCCTATCACTTCGGATACTCGCCCTTGGCAATGTGAGCACCCTGCCCCCCTGTCAGCCTAGACATGATGGATTGACCTACCCCTCATCAACGTCGTGGGTTACGTTGGTTTTGAGGTAACAATATATAGCCGCTATTGAGTGAGGCAGGTCATGAAACAGTCTAATCTAACTCAGCCTTCCATTGTTCAATCCGTCACTGCTGACAGGCTCAACGCTGTCAGCGACGTCCATGCCGCCTATATTGGTCTGGATGTACACCAGGAGAGTATATCTGTAGCCATCGCCGAAGCAGGCCGCAAGGAACCCGAGTTCCGCGGTGAGATCCCCAATAATCCCAAGGCCATAGACAAGTTGCTCTATCAGCTGAGCCAACGTTTCGAGGGGCAGCCACTACTGTTCAGTTATGAGGCCGGTCCCTGCGGCTACGGGCTCTATCACCAGATACAAGACAGTGGCCATGACGCTGAGGTGGTCGCTCCATCTTTAATTCCCCAACGTGCAGGAGATCGCGTCAAGACAGATCGGCGCGATGCAAAGATGTTGGCACGCCTATCTCGCACCGGCGAGCTTACCCCAGTGTGGGTCCCCACCCATGAGCAAGAGGCGATTCGGGACCTAACGCGGGCACGTGAAGACATAAAGGCCATCGAACTCAAGGCTCGACAACGCTTGGGCGCTTTTTTGCTACGGCATGGCAAGATCTACGGTGGCAAGAGCAAATGGGGGCCTGCTCACTTCCGTTGGTTAGAGACGGTCCGTTTCGGTACGCCGGTTCAGCAGATCGTGCTGGCCGAGTACATCGATACCGTGAAGGACGCTCAGCGCCGTGTAGCCAGTCTCGAAAAGCAAATGGGGGAAGCGTTAACAAACTGGTCTCTGGCTCCTGTGGTGAAGGCGCTGATGGCGATGCGCGGCGTGAGCCTGATTACGGCAATGACGGTACTCGCTGAGCTCGGTGATATTAGTCGTTTCGACTCGCCTCGTCAGTTGATGGCCTATCTGGGTCTCGTGCCCAGCGAGCACTCCAGCGGCGGCAGCCGACGTCAAGGCGGTATCACCAAGACCGGCAATGGACATGTAAGACGCGTGCTGGTAGAGGCTGCTTGGAGCTATCGCTTCCCGGCACGTAAGACGCGAACGATTCAGCGGCGGGCGGAGATAACCTCGCCAGCGGTTCAAGCCATCGCTTGGGAGGCCCAAAAACGCCTGTGCGGTCGTTACCGCCGACTGGCTGCTACAGGCAAGGTGAAGCAACAGGTCGTCACGGCAGTAGCGCGAGAGCTGGCTGGCTTCTTGTGGGCGATTGTATGCGAAGCGATGAGCAAGCCACATGGAAGCCGGGCAACTGTATGACAAGTGTGTTCCAGTGCCTATGTGTCAGGGAGCGTCGGGCCGGTGAGAGAACCCCAGAGACAACTATGAGGCCCCTACCTTCCTGGGTGGGGTGACCCTCGCACCTAGACCAGGGTAGCTCCGCGACGAAGTGATGACAGGTCGGTACCCAACCCACGAATACCAGAGAGATCCACCGTCGCTGATAGCCCTTCGCTTCCTGCCCCGTAGGCATTGAGGACAACTGAATGAATTAAAGACAACCGAACCCTTGACGGGTCAATCCATACCAGTTGTCCGGTTGGCGATATCGCCTAAATCTAATCCAGAGGGAGCGGCATGGAGTCCTTGTGCCACGTTATTGTGCAGAGCGTAAAGCAGCCGTCCTGAAAAAGTTGTTGCCACCCCATAATTACAGTGCGGCATCGGTAGCGACAGAGGAAGGCATCTCTGACGCGACGCTGTATAGTTGGTTAAAACAGTGTCTAGTACTACTGTGTCATAAACATCGTGATCGACTACCCAACGCTATCATGATCGCCTGATTTAGCTCCCATCGCAGGGTGGCGATGGAGTTAACCACGTGGCGTTGTGCGCGTTTTATGACCCCGCGCCCAGTAGCCTTCGGATACGGCAACTGCCTGGCAGGGGCTGATTTTTTTTTGATCCCCACAACGTCGGCGCTCCATGACCAGAAAACCGTAAGCGACCGTACACAGAGTGGCGTGGTGGTGAAATCCTCGCCAGTTGCGCCCCTCGTAATGCTTCAGCCCAAACTCCTGCTTGAGCTCCTGATAATCTCGTTCGATGCGCCAGCGTCCTTTCGCTGTCGTCACCAGAGTGGTCAGTGACGTATCTTCCGGCAGATTGCTTAACCAATACTTCGCTGGCGCGGCGTCGCTTTGGGGCCATTCGATCAGCAACCACTCCGGTTCACGCTTCTGCTGGCCTCGCGCCACACGCACTCGGACAGCGGCAAACCGGGAGCACAACGGCTTGTTGGTACCTTCCCGCCAGGTGATAGCCTGATAGGCATTGGCATCCAGCGACTCGGCCAGTGCTTGTGCCGCCACTGGGTGATGCTCCGAGGTCTGCTGCCACCGTGTCGGCGGTCGCCCCTGGCCGGACCACTTCGGAGGCAGAGGCTCACTGCCAGGCGGCCAGACACTGATACCCTCCGGCACGTCAACGCAATAACTCAAGCCCCATTCCGCAAGCTGCTCTCGCCACGGCGTCACTTTGCCGTAAGCCGCATCTGCCAGCACGATACCGGGCGTGATACCGGCCTCCAGTGTCTCGCGCACCTGCTGGAGGGCGATCTCCGGTTTGGTGGCAAAGTCGATCTCTTCTGGCACGCCAGCGCGGCGACAGCGCGCCGGATCGTTTGTCCATGATGTGGGCAAATAAAGCCGCCATGCGACCGGCAGGCTGGCCTGTTCGGTCGCCACCGATAGGCTAACGGCGACCTGACAATTGTCCTGTTTACCAATCTCACCGCAGTACTGGCGACTAACGCCCACCGAATGTCGTCCTTTCTTGCGAATACCGGTGTCATCGATAATCCAAAAAGGCGTCGTATCGGGGGACAGCAAGTAGGGTAGCACCTGCTGCGCCACGCCATTGAGCATCCCTCGGTCAGACCATCCAGAGCGAGCCACCAGGTGGTGCAGCGACTGATGACAGGCTTGAACGTTACCCGGATCGACACTGGCGGCGATGGGCTCGATACTCTTGCGTTCCAGCGGCAGCATCAAGCCACGACAGTAATTCTGAAAACCCTTCACTCGATCAGCATGGCCCAGGCGAGGTGCTAGCTCATCAAGATACGTCTCGAAGCGGTCGTGAAGTGCGTCGTTTACCATAATGCGAAATCGCTATACAGATGACACAATACGTATTGATAACATATCTATTTATGACACAGTAGTACTAGTGTGTATAAGCTTTTCTGATCCGCTAAATCGTAAGATCAAACGGTTTAACTAAGCACGAGGTAGGTATCCGAGCAGATCAAGAACTCGCTGCTATTGAGCTGAGATTATCAGCGCTTGAGAAGGAAAAGGCTGCCCTTCTTTCCCGGAAGAGCGAGCTGCATCATGCTGCGCACCGACCTACAGTACCGCAGCTAACCCCCGATCAAAAAGTCGAGCTATTCCGGAAGCTTTTTCGTGGCAGGCAGGATGTCTATGCGATTCGCTGGCAGAATTCCGGTGGCCGTTCCGGCTATGCCGTCGCCTGTGAGAACGAATGGGGCCCAGGACTCTGCCAGAAACCCCAGATCAAGTGCGGGGAATGTCCCAATAGAAAATTCAAACCCCTGGACTTTAATGCAGTATACGACCACCTGTCGGGTAAGCAGGTGGTTGGCCTTTACCCTTTACTACCGAATAGCTCCTGCTATCTGTTGACAGTAGATTTTGATAAAGAGAACTGGAAAGCAGATGTCCGTGCGCTAGCTCAGGCCTGTCGTGAAGAAGATATTCCTTATCTTGTTGAGATCTCTCGGTCTGGAGCGGGTGCCCATCTGTGGATATTCTTTTCGGAAGCCGTACCGGCTTGGTCAGCGAGGACGCTGGGGTTCAAGTTGCTGGATAAAGCTATGAATCTCCATCCGGGCTTGTCCTTCAATTCCTATGACCGGTTATTCCCCAATCAGGACACGATGCCCGCTGGTGGGTTTGGCAATTTGATTGCCCTTCCGCTTCAACACCAAGTGCGAAAACGCGGATGTACTGTGTTCGTCGACGATGACTTGATTCCTTATCTGGATCAATGGGCATTGCTCAGTCGGCAAGAGTCTCTTTCACCGGCTCAGCTCGGAGAAAAGGTTGGTAGGGAGCCAGATTCCGATGCTACCGCAGACGTTACATTGCCGTGGGAACAAGCGTTATCAGTTGAGACAGAGAAAATTATCGGTTGTCCTGAAACCGTCACGCTCATACTGGCCAATCATATTTATATGAAGTTGTCAGACATACCCGGGACACTGGCTGCACGAATTAAGCGCATGGCGAGCTTTGCCAATCCCGTATTTTTCAAAACACAGGCACTGCGTTTCTCAACGCATGGTATCCCTCGCTACATATCCTGTGCCCGAATCGAGCAAGGTTATCTCTCGGTACCAAGAGGCTGTTTTGATGAGCTCCAGGCATTGTTGCTGGGCCAGGGAATAACGGTATAAATCGATGACCGCAGACTGCCAGGCCTGGTTCTAAATGGCATCAGCCTGAAAGCAACGCTGCGTGATGATCAGAATAGGACTGTGGAGGCACTTGCCGAGCATGATACCGGAATACTTCATGCGCCGACCGCATTCGGTAAAACCGTAACGGCCATTGGCCTAATAGCCAAGCGGCAGGTCAACACCTTGATCCTCACTCACAGTCGCCAATTACTAGGACAATGGAAGGAGCGACTGGAAACCTTTATTGAGGGTGTCTCCGTGGGTGTGATAGGCGGTGGGAAAAAGAAACCTACCGGTCAGGTCGACGTTGCCACCTACCAGAGTCTACTCAATAAGAAAGACAATACGGTCTCCAGCTTGGTTAGAGACTACGGCCAGATCATCATCGATGAATGCCATCATATCTCAGCCCCTCGCTACGAGATGCTTCTTAATGAAGTCAGCGCTCGCTACGTCGTCGGCCTGACAGCAACGCCTGACCGCCAGGATGGGCACCAAAAGATCATGTTGATGGTTGCGGGGCCCGTTCGTCACAAAGTTCGGGCGGAACACAGCTCACAGTTTCTCCAGCGCGTCATCGTTCGGGAGCGTCATGAAATTCCACCTGCCGATATCTGTCAGTCTGGTGAACGCCCCCATATAGCCTCAGTTTACCGCTGGCTTGCACAGAACAACGCCCGGAATCAGGACATTGTTCAGGATGTAGCAAGCTGCGTGAACAACCAGGCAAACTGCCTTCTCCTGACGGAACGACGAGAGCACGCCGTGACACTGGCAGCACTGTTGGCCGCTGAATCCATAACGTCGGTTGTATTGCGTGGAGGGATGCGTGTCAGAGAACGTCAGGCGGCGGAAGCGCAGTTACATAAGGCTCAGGTTATCGTTGCAACTGGCAAATACATCGGAGAAGGTTTTGACTTGCCTCGGTTAGACACGCTGTTTTTAGCCCTGCCCATCGCCTGGAAAGGAACGCTGTCGCAGTACGCTGGTAGGATCCACCGAGCGGTTGAAGGCAAACAGGAAGTCACTGTCTATGACTACCTTGATACTGGACTGCCAATGCTTGAACACATGTACCGAAAACGCGAGAAAGGCTACAGGGCAATGGAATATCAGTTTACCTCTTCCGAGCAAAATAGGTTACTATAGTCTTTGAGAGTAGGGAAAACCTAGCAGCCAAGTAATGCACTTATACCGCTTACCTAAATTAGCACTGCTAACCTGACACACTAGATCAGACAGCAACAGCCCAAGCTGTACACTGGTAGCCACCTTAGAGAAACGGCACAAAAAAACTGCAACGCCAGCGAGGGAGGTGTCGCCTATTCCTACCTCACTTTAGAGCTCACATGTTGGGCGACCGTAGCCATTACGATACACGCCATCACCAGCACATAGCGTACAGGGTAGCCACTTTGAGAACGCTTATTCTCATTGACTACATAGAAAGTAACGTTGCCCGTGCCCAGCGGTTTTGAAAAACGGTTGCCTGGAGGTTTAGATCGCCATTCCACCTTATGTTGATGCGAGGGTAGTCGCTTCTTCCATTCACTCAGCTGCTGCTTCTCAGACAGGGATGATCGCGTACTTGGTGTCACCTCAACGACTGCTCTAACGTGAACATCTAGACCCAGCACCCAACTCACAAAGGCCAAGCCATCATCGGCATCGCGAATCCATACATGACCGTCGGTGGCACGGTGGTAGCGGTAGAAAAAACGAAGATGCCTACGCAATTCATCCGGATGATGGCTAAACCACCGTGACCAGATGGCTTGGTACATCGCATTCGCCACTGAGCGTTCCACCAGCGAGCGCGGCATTGCCAGGCGTGGGTGGGCGAAATCATTCGGTGCTGGCTGCTTACCTTTCGTCATCCGGTAGTGACGAAACGCGCTCATCCCCTGCCGCGTGCGCGCTGTTAGAACCCGCCGCGCGCAAAAAGTTAGCCGCTCTGCCTCGCCTTTACACAAATTAAAGATATGCTCAACGTCGTCAAAATCGCGTTGATACAAAGCATCCAGCGCGGCGGCAACCTGCTCAAGCGATAGCTGACTCAAACCTTGGCGCTCAAGCAGTATCTTGGCTGGCAATTCAGGATAGGGGGCAAACGCCTGCTGAGCTACGTCTATCACAGAACATTTGGGAAAGGCCTTATTAAGCCAACGTGGCGGATTTTCGCCGAAGCGCTCTTTCCACTTACGCAGGATCGCCGGCTTGATTTGGAGCACGTTGGCCAAGGGTTCCAACTGAGCAATTGCGTGGCTCGGAATACAGCTCTCCATCGAGGAGGACTGCTTGTGGCAATAATGGTCAAGGAGCAGGCAGGTAAAGTGCAAGTAGCTTCGTAATGTCACATCGGGGGACGCATGCCCCATCAGCTGCGCGATAAAGTACAGCCCTGATCGCGTGGGACCCTCAGCGACCTTGTCCCAAAGAAAAGCATGATGGGAAGGCGCTGTCCAGGGTATCTCCACCCCATGAAAAGAGAGCAACAGATAATTAGCCAGTGAATGACGCAGGTGATGAAAGCGCAGACTGTAATCCCCGGTGATACGTCGCATGGCTTCGTGGATCTCTGCCTGCACCTCATCATCGTGTAGCGGTGCCACCGAACCACTCCCCTCACCGAACAGCATGACACGACCGTGAAGGGTCACCTCTTGTCGATTGGCGATGAAGGCCTTGAATGCTTCCAGCTCGCTGTCTGTCAGCAGATAATGAAGCGGAAGCTGCCGCCGTGAATCATGGCTCTTAACCCCCACATACTCGTTGTTACGAACCAGAAGAGTAACGTCAGTATCCTGCACCTCTTGATGGAGCAAGACATCATCTAGCTGAATGGAAAGTGCTTCTCCTATCCTGAGACCAGCGCGAAATCCAAGCACAAATATCCAATAGCGAATTTGCCCCATGATGTTTGCCGAGCGGGAGGTAAGAAAGCTAGCTATCAGACGATACTCATCCTCTGACAGACAATTGGCATCGGCGTGATGCGCGACAGTTATCCCACCGTCAGCAAACACCATAGAGACATTGGCCAGTCCTTGATCAATCACGAGAAAAGAATGGAATGAGCGCAACACCGCCCAACGGTAGTGGCGGTTTTTCTCGGTCTTGGCCTGTTCGACCACGAACTGATAGGCCTCAATAAGCGCATCCATCCGATCCTGATCAACCGGCGTCTCCCCCAAAGCCTGCAGAAGCGGCATGCTTACACCGAGATACTTGTAAAGCGTCGACTGCTTTCGCTTCTGCTTCTGATGCAGGAACAGCAGCCAGCGACACAGGCATTCAATGATGGGAGCCATACGCTGAGAAGCAACAATGGCACTTTCCAGCTCGCGAGAAAGGTCTCGAAATTTGAGGCGTTTCTGGTTACGACGCTTATAGAGCGTATCGTGTAACGATTTCAGCAGCGCACGCCCTTCATACAACGGTTGGTCCCGCTCACAACGCTCGGTCACCATTGGCGTTAGCCCGGATCCTGCTGCTGGAAGCACATCCTCCTGCTCGGCTTTTGGCTTGGTATGCTCTACGTACCCACCGGCGAGCAGCTGATGCCAACGCTCTTCAGCAATTGACGTGCTTGGATGTTTGCCGTGTGCGCTGTTCACGATATAAGCCGGTACATGTAATCGAAAGGCGGTCGTGGCATGCTCGCTAAACGTCGGAAGTGATACCGGCTCAGCCTTTAAAGCGCCACAGAAGTGCAGCCAAGCCGTCTGGGTATATGTCCTGGCCTGCTGATAACCGCCACACTTCTCGCCAGGATGGCCAAAATGCTGAATGTGGCGCATCAACACCGCCAAGGCCGACACCCCCAACAGCCAACGGCTTCGTGGCAACACCCGTTTCGATTTTGGCATGCCGTCCGGTACCGTCTCATGCAGCACCAACCAGGCAGAAGCCCCGTGCACTGCCAATGTAGTGGTGGCCAATGGCAGTGAGTTCAGGTGCTTGCTGCCCAGCAGGCCGTCATTGGCAATCACACAATAAAGAAACAGCCCCCAACTGATCATTTCAGGCTCAAGCCGACGGTGTCCCTTTTTTCCATTGCCGTTCCAAAGAATCGCCTGAAAGTCTGGCTGCTTAATCTCATGATCGGCATGCTGGCACCAGTCACGGTAATCGCTTAAATTTTTGAAAGATAAAGGCGTAAAAGGACTCGCCGCTGGCCTGACCAGGTGCAGCGGCGCTGGAACGCGCACATCCCACCCCAACTCACGCTGCCCACGCGACAGCCCCAGTGATAAGAAGTTAACCTTGTTGCGAATTTCGACGACTGAACGGTTGTCACCGGTTTGTAGGGCTTCTTCCCACTGCTGGGCGATATCCGTCGGCACGCTGACATCCGATTCACCGCGGACAAGGCCAGGGTGCGTTTCCTGTAGCAGTTCCAGCACTGCCATTTGGTGACGACGCCTATTTAGCAGATGCTGCCGATGGCGTGCCTCGGCACCACCTGCCCCTTCCGGAACTTGTATTAGCTTCCAGCCGCTCCAAACTTCCTCGACATAGTCAGTCATCCGCTAGCCCCTGCTGCACTGTCCATCCCGCTTCCCGGCGCATTTTACTGAGGACAGGCGCTAGCTCCCGAAACATTTCCACGGGGGTCAAGGTAGAGAAAGCGCCAAACGGCTCCTGCCCTTGTTGAGCGTGCCCCATAAAGGCATTAACCAGTTCGCCACGAACCCCTTCAGCACGCAAAGCACTGCGAAGATAGTGCCGACTTGCGTTGACTGGCAGCGTAAAGAGCGGTACGTGGCGCCGCAGATTCTCTGGAGAGAGCTGAACCATCTGCCAGCTGTCACTGATAAAGAACATCAGCGGCACGTCTGGCTGAGGCTCACTCAACACTGCTTCAAGGTGCTCGTAAAGAGATGCACGTTGATAAAGCCGAGCCTGTAGAACTTCCAAGTGGCTTGCATACTGGCGTAATTGATCACGCAATTCCGGCAACAGCCAAGCCACCCGTGCCTGACTCATCGCTTCGTCATCTTTATCGGAGATAGCTAGAAAACCAGATGCAAAATCGATTTCCCGCCAGCGAAAAATCAAGTCATTGACAGCACGGTAGCCCGTTGCGAACAGTAACCAGAAAGCGATATAAGCCACGTAATGATTATGCGTTTGCCGCCAAGTCTCCTCCCTAGGCTGAAGGCGCCTAGCTGCCCGCAGTTCGCCTTTCAGGTGTTTGACCAAGCGTGTCAGCAATATCGGTTTGAGGTTCAGCTTACTGCCATGGTCGCCCCTGTTTTGAACGACTTGTTTGAAGGCGTAGTAATGCTTTTCTTCTACGCTAAGGTACTGATAAATGCTGTTGCGCAGCGAAACAGCAGCAGCATGATAGAGTGTCTCAAGATAGCCAGCCGGCACGCTGTAATAATGTGCGGCCACGTCAGCGACGGTGAAACGGTGCCCGGTCAACAGGTAAGCATCGACCCAATCGCTGGAGTGGCCGACGATCTCATCGAACAGCGCTTGACTGATGCGACGGGGTGTCAGCCGCATATGGTGGGCGCGGTTGATCTTTGAAACCGCCGCCCGCATTGCCTCCTCAATGCCGCCATAACGCCATTCGGGAAACAGTTCGCGATATTTTGTCCGACTTTTCCGCACCAAGCTGAGGCGCGAGATAAACTTCCCCATCCGCACGGGACTGGCGACCACCACTACCTCATCCACCAATGCAGGCGTGCTCCCACCGGCTGTAAAGAGCAGTTTCTTTGCGTCGTCCTGGAGACTGTTACGCCACTCCGGCGACGGAATGGGGAGTACAAAGGCGTGCTCTTCAATCAAAAAAGCGAGTACGTCCTTGCGGTGTTTCGGTAGCTCATGTCGATGGTTATAGACCCGCATCCCCAGAATCTGCTCGACGGGACGTCCAAGCCAGATCATCAACAGCAGCAGTAGACCGGCATAGACATCTTCGTCATCACGCTTTTCAAAGCGGCCTCGGCCCGTAAATAGCTCGAAAGCTGCTTTCGCCGCCAGCGATAGCTCGACCCGACTTAAGCTGGCGTAGCGAAAAGGAAGCCTCTGGTTGGACTGGCTGATATGTTGGATACGGCTGCTCTGGCGCCGGATCAAGTCCCTTAGATCAAACCCTAATGTCGGTGATGCTTTACTTTCCGTGAAGGAAACAGCACGCAGTGTCTGGGATTCTTTGGGGTGCAAACCGGCGGCACGCTGACGGCCCTGCGCCTGCTCGTCACCGGCCGATTCCAACAGTTGCATCGACTTTTCTGGCCCCTCATTTTCCTCGTCATCCGAATCCGACACATCAACGCGCCGCTCGATCGTTCGGGCCGGGTGGCCACCCCCACCCCCACCGTCTCTCGTCTTTCCCTTATGGCCGAGTACTTTTCGAACGAGCAACTCGATACCCGACAGCGGCTCGAGGATCTCGTCGCCCTCCAGCAGATATTGTTTGTGATAGCTTTTGAGCGTGGCGTCCATCTCAATCTCTACCAACAGCCCGAGAGACTTCTTGCCATTGCCAATCGTCCGGATATCACGACAAGCAGCGGTGATTTCGGAACCAATATGCGCTTGGTGCCGCTTTCGCTGAACGGCTGAGCACGCCATAACTACACCGGTATGCTGCCAATACGCATCATTGCCATAGCACTCAGCATCGGGGGTAAGAATCAGCATCGCCCATTCAGGGTGGTCATTGATAATGCCGCGCTGCTTCCCCGACTGATCTAACCACGTCTCTGGGCAGCTTTCGCGATCAAATCCCTTCAGCACGGCGATAATCTGGATAATGACAGGAAGGTAATGAAAGAGGTCTTTCTCCTCCTTTTTCTCGGTCGCATCATCAAGATCCTCCCGAATTTTTTGGCTTCTTTGAACTGCTTGTAAAGCACGGTTCAAGTTTTCCATAACTAGGAGAAGGTGGGTTAGATCATCCGGCGCTTTCAGCAGCGCAAGCAGCTTTTCTATTCTGGAAAGCTCCACGCTACTCAAAGTTGCCAATTTCTCCAAATCTGCTTGCATCACCATGTCACTGGGACTCCATGATCCGCTGGAGTTCTGATTTTCGCTTCCTTGAATGCGTGATGCGGCGCTCTTCTAGTCCCATTAATGCCTTTAGATTGCGTGTGGACAGACTCTTAGGCACCTTGATGCCGTGCGTCTTACGCAGCGTAATGGAGAGCTCTTTTAACTGTCGATAGACGCGCTCTTTCGCATCCACAGCCTCAGGACAGTGCATCAGGCTATGGCTAATAAGCTCAAACAACGCTCCTCTGACCAGATCAGATTCGTGAGCATCTGTGATGCCTACCGAGATGGAGGCCTCTGGATCCAGCAAGGCACTAACGGCATGAAACGCGCGAAATCCACTGACAGCTTCGTAATGCCTCGAGACCTTTTGCACAGAAACGGGATGGTAGGCAAGTAAGGTATCGGCTAATTCAGCATTCAGCCATGACGACACGGGCAATTGATTGGCAATATTAATACTGACCCGCTCAATCTCAGCGAGCGCTCCGGAAGGGGATTTGATCTTCGATATTGGCAAACTTGTCACAACATTCCTCGTTGATCGCCTCCTTGGCGGCGCTCTTTTTCAGCAAGATTGCCTAAATTTTCAGCCAGCATATTTCGCATCTCTACGAAGGAACGTCAGTCGCCGAATAGCTCATCAAGTGAATTGGCGGTTAGAATCTTAGTTACCCAAGTATCTATTTGCGCCTCGCTCGCTTGTTCTAGGCGCATATCTGCCCAGTCAGGAATCTCACCAAACTTTAGCGTGATGAGCTTACGTAACGTACCCTCGACACCAGCTTGCCGCTCTTTTTGAGCCCAGCTTTCGAGATTCTCTGCCAACATATCTTTATCCTCCACCAAACTGTTGAGCTGATCCAGATTGACCTCAGCCCCAAGCCGCTGCAAATGACGCTTAAGCCAGCGGGTGATAATTTTATCAATCCGATCCTTGTGGGGGCCAGCCTGGATGATTGCCACGATCCGATCCACAGCCTGCTGGAGCCCCTGGCGGTCTTTAGAAGCTTTCTCGATACTAAACACCCCGCTCAGCGGGGTTTGTACCAAACCTAACTGTTCGTCAGTATAGCGCGCCTCGTCCACTAGGTAGTAGCGCAGGTGTGGCTGATAGGCGCGAAGGAAGCCCCGCGGCTCAGGGGTAATCATCTCAAAAACATCTAATGGTGCCGTCCAAGGCTTCGAGCCATTATAGAGCACCACCGGAAACACGGGCGGTAAGCCTTGGCTTGGCGTAATGACTTTTTGCTTGAGCAGTTCGCTGTAGAAGCAGGCCACGTAGTGCATTAGCCGGATCGGCATAGTGCGATCTACCGAGGACTGAAATTCCAGCAAGATATACAGATACACCTCCTGGGTTACACCTTCCCAAGTGACGTTAACCGACCACACCACGTCCTCGATCTTCTCTTCAAACATCGGAGTGATGTAGTAGCCGCTGTGTTGCTTCAACGTGGTGAAGTCCATCAGCTGGGCAATCTCGGCGGGTGCAAAGCCTTCAATCAACTGCTGAACGAACTCAGGATAGCTGAACAACTCCTTGTAGCCAGTATCATGATGTTTGTGATTAGTGTCGGCCATGCGCACTCCTGTATTAATCATCCAGCTCGGTTTCGAGCATTATTCCCACCACATTATTTGCTAGCGTCCACCGAATTGATCAGAAGCTTGCCGACAATATCGTGAAGGTTTTTGCTACGTCAGCCTAGCCTGAACCGTTTAACTTTCACTTCTCGCCCAAGCGTTGTCCTCGCTCGCGATAATGCCGACGTAGCAAATTACGGCAGCATGGGTTCCTCGGGTGGGTTTGTCTCCAGCCTGCAATGACATTCACGCCAATCTGATACTCAGTGGCAGCCTAACGGTCATTTATGCTGTAAATTTAGCTTTTAATTTTGTGACAGTACTCAGTGTACGCAATTGTCCTTAAATTACCTAGCCAGCATTTTAAAAAACCGCAAAAATCTATACATAGCGGGCATTTTTTGCAAATAACAACAAAAAAGGGAACGTAAGGAAACCCAAGTCAATCCGGCTCATAACCCGAAGGTCATCGGTTCAAATCCGGTCCCCGCTACCAAATATAGAAAAAGCCGTTACCGAAAGGTAGCGGCTTTTTTGTGTCTGAACTTTATAAAGAGTCTTTGAAAAAGGCGTCATGTTCAGATTATCATCACCTTGGAAGGTCATCGGTTCGCTTTTTATTTCAAACCCAGCGGTCCCCGCTACCAAACATAGAAAAAGCCGTTACCGAAAGGTAGCGGCTTTTTTGCGCCTACCGATTATGGAGGTGACACGATGGATCACTTACAGCGCGATATTCAGCGCTGCCCAAGGGTAGCTGTCTACGGCACGTTGAAACAGGGGCAACGTAATCACCACTGGCTTGAAGGCGCGACACTCATCGGCCATGACCGCTTGGCCGCTATTACCCTGTATGATCTTGGTCCCTACCCGGGAGCTAAATTAGCCCCTTCAAATGGCTCCGTGGTCGAAATTTATGCCATCAACGCCCAGCAATTAAAACGGCTTGATCAGTTGGAAGACTATTTTCACCACGCACCTAATGAAGGTGTATACGACCGAGCGGTGCTGGCTACCCGACACGGGGAAGCCTGGTGTTATCTTTTCAACGCGAATGTTGAAGAGCAGTCGAAGATCAGCAGTGGCGACTGGCAAGACGCTAGTTAACAGCTTTCCGCTCGCGCCAGCAGTCCCAGTGCGGCGTAGGCCCGACCGTCTCAAATAGATGCTCCAGAAAAGCGCTCACCTTGCGCGTGTGCAGGCGGCGCTGGGCATAAAGCACGTGAATGTCCCGCCTACCCGGCATGACCTCGCACTCCCACCCTTCGAGTACTGGTAACAGCATGCCTGAGGCTAGCTCGTCTGCAATTAGCCAAGTAGGAAACATCACCAACCCTTGCCCCATTAACGCCGCACGCATCAAGCTCTCGGCATCGTTGC
>JAMCZP010000110.1 GCA_023485185.1 Gammaproteobacteria bacterium | reverse complement strand
AAGCGCAGGGCTTCTTCTTCAGAGCCAAACACCCGCGCAGAACCGGTAAAACGCGTACCCTCTTTGCCAGTAATTTTAGCCACTGCGCCTTCCGGTGCCAGGTTGCCGTAAAGCATGCGCAAATGGCTCTCTGATTTAACCGGGTTAGCCAGCGACGCGATGATTGGCGGCTCTGCTGGGTAAGGCGTCACATCCGCCAAATTTTCTGCCAAGGTTTTGCCGGTCACCGTTAGGCAATCGCCATGTAGTAAGCCAGCATCCAGCAATATTTTCATCATTGGCTGAATACCGCCAATCGCTACCAGCTCGCTCATCATGTAATGGCCGCTGGGGCGTAAATCGGCAAGTACCGGTACGCGTTTGCCGATCTCGGTAAAATCTGCCAGAGTCAGTTCCACACCAATGGTGCGCGCCATACCGATCAAGTGCAGCACCGCGTTGGTAGAACCGCCGAGCGCAATCACCACAGTAATCGCGTTCTCAAACGCCTTGCGGGTCATAATGTCGGAGGGTTTGATATCGTCAGCTAGCAGCGCCAGCACTGCCTCACCCGCTGCTTTACAATCGTCGCGCTTCTCTTGAGAAATAGCATTCTGCGCCGAACTGCCCGGCAGGCTCATGCCTAGTGCTTCAATCGCAGAGGCCATGGTGTTAGCGGTGTACATACCGCCACAGGAACCAGGGCCAGGAATCGCCGTTTCTTCGATGTTTTTAAGCTCGATCAGGTCGATATCGCCGCGGGAGTGGGCACCCATGGCTTCAAAGACCGAGACAATATCGGTGTGCCCTTTGCCGGGCATAATGGTGCCGCCATACACAAACACGCTGGGGCGATTCAAACGCGCCAAGCCCATCAGACAACCCGGCATGTTTTTATCGCAGCCACCAATGGCCACCAGGCCATCAAAGCCTTCGCAGCCCGCCACCGTCTCGATGGAGTCAGCGATGACTTCCCGCGACACTAGTGAATACTTCATGCCCTCGGTGCCGTTGGCAATACCATCGGAAATCGTGATGGTATTGAAAATCACACCTTTACCACCGCCCGCATCAGCGCCATCGCGAGCAAACTCGGCCAGTTCATTAATATGGCTATTGCACGGCGTCACCATGCTCCAAGTAGAGGCAATGCCTACTTGGGGCTTTTTAAAATCGGCGTCGTTAAAACCCACGGCGCGCAACATAGCGCGGCTAGCGGCTTTGCCAGGGCCATCGACCACTTTGGCGGAGTGGCGGCGGGCGTTTTGTGATGATTCGGACATTAGAAATCTCTCTTAGCGTTGTTCACGGTATCCGCATAGCTTGGCGATGCCGCAGCGTTCGCGCAAGGGAAGAGGTCGCATAAGTAAGTTTATTAAAAGTAATTATTCCCAAGAGCGTGCATCTCGCGGCAAATCGCCTTTGGGATCATAGACCTCTAGGATATCTTTTTCTGTTAGCATTTCTGTATAGAGAACGAGGTTGGTACCTGAAGCATGTGCCAACGAAGGAAACAGTATTCCCTTTGCACCTTGCTCCAGCGCCATATCGCCTAATAGCCAGCTAGGCGGCTCAATACGCTGATTAAACCAATACTTACGCCAATCACAGTTGAGCTCTTGCCACAGGCTATCCCATTTAGAGTGATAGCCTGCTCGAAAATCGACAATATGAGTCACGCTAACCGAATAGCTCACAATCAGCCCAGGTGGCATCAATGCAGAAAGCTGCTTGTACTCCGCTAACGCCGTCTGCTGCTCTAGAGAAAGATATAAAGCATCCAAACCAACACGGTTCAACCGCCCACCATGCTCTCTAGCACCAGCCCCGCTGGTAGGCGAAAATGCCCAGCGCGGAACATGTACACGGTATGCCTGAGTTTTCAGCTCTGGCAGCAATATCATCCCACCACACCTGCTTGCAGCGCCTGAACATAGCGCAGAAGATCATCTGCGCGCCCTTCACTGACGAGCTGCTCGGGTGTTTTATAGTCAAATGCGCTAAGCGGCTCGTTGCGAAACCAAAACAGAGCGTCATGGAAATCTCCATTAATATCCGCCGCTGCACCGAGCACACGAAGAGCATCACGCAAATAACGTTGAAGTTTTTCCGCCCCCTGAGCGCGCGAGATCGTCGTACGATGAACATGCGCTTGGCTGGCCAGCGTTTGGATATCGATGCTCAATGCACTGGCAAACAACTTGGGGTTAATTAAAGGGTGGCGCTCTTCACGGGCAGCTCTCTTCAAATCCGCCAAAAAACGCTCAAATGAATCAGGGACTAGGTATCCAGAAGCCCCATTAAATGATTCGTTAACAGTGCTAATTGCCATCACGACCTCCAACTGCACTTAAGAAACCCATTTGCTACATATAAGCATCATATTAACATCATAGCAGCCTAGTTCTGAGAATCCAGCAGTCCAAGCGCTCATCACCAACTTATGGCAACATAGCGTTTAACTACCGCCCGCCCCTGCCGTAAAGGAAACATCCATTAAGGAACATTGTGCATGCCGTCAAACTCGCTGCTCTCACAAACACCGCTAAAACCGGGCTTTATGGTGGTGCACGCCAATCGCCTAGAAGATTTGCGCGGTTTGGCGGTAGAGTGGATGCGTCAGCACCCGCTGGCACCGCTGGAGAACGAAACCATTCTGGTGCAGAGCAACGGCATTGGGCAGTGGCTGAAGCTGGCGCTGGCGGAAGACCCGGCCGAAGGCGGTGCGGGCATAGCGGCGGCACTCAACGTTACGCTACCCGCACGTTTTCTATGGCAGGCCTATCGCACAGTATTAACCCACTTAACGCACGATGAGCACGCGGTGCCGGAAACCTCGCCTTTCGATAAGTCGCGGTTGATATGGCGCTTATTGCGCCTGCTGCCCAGCCTTGCCGAACAGGAAGCGTTCGCACCGCTGGCGCGCTTTTTAGAGGTTGACCGCGACCAACGCAAGCATTACCAACTGGCCGAGCGGCTGGCGGATTTGTTCGATCAATACCAAGTGTATCGCGCCGACTGGTTGGACGCCTGGGCCAAGGGCAACGACGTACTGATCACCGCCCGTGGCGAAACTCGCCCGCTGGAAGCGCACCAGCTGTGGCAACCAGCATTATGGCGAGCGCTGCGCGAAGATGTAGCTATTACTCAAGGCGAAGCGGGGCTGAACAGCAGCCGCGCCCAGGTACACAGCCGTTTTCTGGAAGCCGCCAAACAGCTTGAAGGCCAAGCGTGCCCGGCTGGCCTGCCCCGGCGGCTGATTATTTTTGGCATCTCGTCGCTGCCGCAGCAAACGCTAGAAGCCCTGGCCGCACTCTCGCGCTGCTGCCAAATTGTGCTCTGCGTGCACAACCCCTGCCAGTACTACTGGGCGGATATCATCGAGCACAAAGACCTACTGCGCGCCAGCCGCTATCGCCAGCGGCGCAAGGCAGGCATGCCCGACGCCCTGGATGTGCTCGGCACCGGCGATGCCGACGATGCCCTGCATCTGCACGCCCAGCCGCTGCTGGCCGCCTGGGGCAAACAGGGGCGCGACTATTTGCGCCTGCTCGACGAGCACGATGACTCAGGCAACTACCAAACGCTCTTCGAGCAGCAGGCGCTGCGCATTGATATGTTCGAGCCCTTCAGCGGCGAAGAGCGCAACTGCCTGCTCAGCCAACTGCAGGATGATATTCGCGAACTGCGCCCAGTGGCGGAAACCCAAGCCCACTGGCCCGCGCTAGACCCGGCCCACGACGACTCCATCGTGTTCCATATCGCCCATGGCCCCCAGCGGGAAGTGGAGATCCTTCACGACCAGCTGCTCGCTGCCTTCGGTGCCGACCCGGATCTGCGCCCGCGGGATATCATCGTCATGGTGCCGGATATCGACCGCTACGCGCCGCATATAGAAGCCGTATTCGGCCAGTACCGCTCTGCTTACGGTGGCTATCACGCGAATGCCAGATCCGACGACCCGCGCTACATTCCCTATACCCTGTCGGATCAGGCCAGCCGCCACCGCCTGCCGCTGATGATTGCGCTGGAAAAACTGCTGCGCCTACCGGAACTGCGTCTTTCAGTGAGCGACCTGCTTGATCTATTGGAAGTCCCCGCGCTGCGCGAACGCTTTGGCATTGATGAATACGACCTGCCCACCCTGAGCCGCTGGATCGAGGGCGCTGGCATTCGCTGGGGGCTCAATGCCGAGCAGCGCACCCGGCTGGACCTCCCCGAAGGCCTGACCCAAAACACCTGGGCCTTTGGCCTGCGTCGCCTGCTGCTGGGTTACACCGTAGGCTGTGCCGAGGCGTGGCAAGGCATCGAGCCATTCGACGATATTGGCGGGCTGGAAGCATCACTCGCTGGCCCATTGGCGAACCTGCTGGAGAAACTGGAAAACACCTGGGAAACCTTCTGCCAACCCACCGACACGGCCACCTGGGTGGCCCGGCTGCGCGAGCTATTAGAGACCTACTTCTTGACCGATGACGCCCAAGAGAGCGTCATGCTCACCAAGCTGGAAACCGCGCTACAACAGCTATTGGACAGTACCGAAGAGGCCAAGCTCTTTGATCCCTTGCCGCTCTCCATGGTGCGCGAACACTGGCTGGGGCAAATCGATGAGCACAGCCTTTCCCAGCGGTTTTTGGCGGGGGCGGTCAACTTCGCTACGCTAATGCCGATGCGGGCGATCCCCTTCAAGCGTGTTTGCTTGCTAGGCATGAACGATGGCGAGTATCCGCGTTCGCAGCCGCCGCTGGACTTTGACCTGATGGGCAGCGACTACCGCCCCGGCGACCGCTCGCGGCGCGAAGACGACCGCTACCTATTTCTGGAAGCACTGCTCTCCGCCCGCCAACAGCTCTACATTAGTTGGGTCGGCCGCAGTCAGATCGACAACAACCCCATGCCGCCCTCGGTGCAGGTCGGACAGCTGCGCGACCACCTTGAAGCGGGCTGGCAAACGCATAACGGCGAACCGTTGCTGGAAGCACTAACCACCGAGCATCCGCTGCAACCGTTTAGCCGCCGCTACTTTACTCCTCAAGTCAGCGGCTCCCCCGCCCAAGCACGCCTGTTTACGTATGCCCACGAGTGGCACGCCCTGCACGCCCCCAGTGGCGAAGGCACCCGAGGCTCACAATTACCAGCGCTTAAGGCGGACAGCGAACAGCAGAGCACGTTAACCCTGGCCCAACTAGGCAGCTTTTTACGCGAACCGGCCAAGGCATTTTTCAATACCCGCCTGGGCGTTTACTTCGAGCAGGAAGAAATCACCCAGCTGGATGTTGAGCCCTTCACGTTAGACGGGCTTCAGAACTGGCAGTTGCAGGATCAATTAATCGCCGCCCAGCGCCACGCAGTGGATAACGGCCAGCCACGCATGGAAGCGCTGCATGCCGCGCTGGAACGCTTCAAGGGCCAAGGCGTATTGGCTGTGGGCGCCTTTGGCGAGCGGATGCGCGAAGCGCTGGCAGAGCCGATGGAGGCGCTGTTTGGCGCTTACGAAGAAGCGCTGCAAGAGTGGCCACACGTGGTAGCAGCGCCACAAGCAGTTTATGTGGAAGGAAGCGTTACGCTGGAGGATTGGCTGGGGGAGCTGCGCCAGGATGAGACAGGCAATCTCTGTCGCCTGCTACTACTCAGCAGCAGCTTGGTCAGCCAGGGGCGCGGCCGTGGCCAATACCGTTGGCAGCACCTGCTCCGCCCTTGGGTCGCGCATCTGGCAGGCAATAGTGAGCGGCCAATGACCACCCAGCTACTTTCCAAAGCAGGCCATGTGCGGCTGGAACCGTTAGAGGCCGAGAATGCCCGCTACCAGTTAAAAAACCTGTTAAGCGCCTGGTGCGATGGCATGCAGGCCCCGCTACCGCTGGCGCCACAAGCCGCTTTCGCCTGGTTAGCGAAGCTGGGTACGCCGGAATCCGAACCGAATAGCGATGCCTACGCCGCCGCCGAAACCGCCTACGAAGGTGGCCGTTTCCAGACCGGCGAAGTCGCCCAAAGCGCCTACCTCTCCCACCAATGGCCCAACTTTGAACGGCTGTTTAGCGAGCGCGCATTGGGCCACCGTTTCGCTACGCTAACCGAAGCGCTTTACGCGCCGCTGCACAAATCGGTGAAAGGATGAATAGGCTTTGTCTGAAAAGTCGGCGAGCGAAGGCCAGACAAGGCAAAAATCGGCGAAAAGACGGAGTTTATATGGTGTAAATGAGTATTTTGATCGGACTCGCGCACGAGCCGATTTTTAACGCCGTATGGTCGAGCGCAGCTAGTTTTCAGACAGAGCCTAAGCGGCTCTAGGTTCTAGTGTTTCCACCTCAAAGGCCACAATTTGACGCCGGGCGCTGGAAAACTCAACGCCAATTAAATGGATAGGCTTGCCAGAAGCGAGGTGTTTATCGGCGTAGCCTTTCTGTTTGATCTGCGCCAGCGCGGTGCCTTCTGGTAACTGCTCAACCACCTTGAACTCAAACAGGTAGATGTGACCGCCAAAATTAACGCTCATATCCACCTTGCCGTGGTGACTGGCGTCCTCCACAGTGACATCAAGCCCCAGAGCCGCAAAGTGGCTGTAAAACACGCTTGCATAATGACCTTCGTATTTAGCAATAGGATTGTTGCGGTACCAGTCGTGTGGTAGCCCGGCGTAAAGCGCTTTTAGATGTGTTTCTAACCCGGCAAGGTCGTGCTGACTTAAGTGGCGGAAAAGCGTTCGACGCTCACGCGGAGCATTTTCGACCCCCAATGACGGCAATAGCGCGTGGTTAAGGCTGGTTTCGACTTCGCGATTAGGAAATCCAAGAGTGTACTGGCGATAACCCAGCAGGGGCTCTTCAACCTGCTTAATAGTCAGGTAGCCAGTTTGAAATAGCAGGCCTTCAGTGCTGATCTGGTCAACATCAAACTGACTCAGCAGTTCATACTCGGTTTCCCAATGATCCAAAGAGGGGGTAAATACCCCTCGCTGCTTGAGAATATCGACCAAAAACGTCGGCGTCGCGGACTCAAACCAGTAAGGTCCAAACTCGCGTTTCTGAAACAACAGCAGCACATCGAAGGGGTTGTAGACAGACGTTACCCCGCGGCCACCCCAGCGGTAGCCGTTGTACCACTGGCGGACCTCATCGCGATCCAACTCAGCCAGCTCAGGGGCGAACACCGTATCAATGTCCTCGTCGGTATAACCGCAAATCGTGCTGAAGGGAGCATCCAGAGTGATATCGTTGAGGTTATTCAGCCCCGAAAATAAACTGACCTTACTGAACTTGGAAACGCCGGTAAGCAGCACGAAGTGCAAGTGTGGGTCGGCGTCTTTAAGAACGCTATAGAGGTTCTTCAAGCCCTCGCGTAGTTCCCGGGCACGCTCCGGTGCCAGGATATTATCTAGAATCGGCTTATCATACTCATCAATCAATACAACCACCCGCTGGCCGCACTGCTGGTGAGCGGCACGAATGAGAGCGGAGAATTCACCCGGTATATCGCTTTTATGGTGCTGGGTAATGCCTAGCTGCTCACGCTGGACTCGCAACTGCTCACGGATACGCTCGTCCAGTGCTTCACGGCTCTGCATCACACCATCGGCAAAGCTAATACGAATCACCGGGTAACGCTGCTGCCAGTCCCATTTGTCGTGAATGTAAAGCCCTTCAAACAACGCCTGGCGGCCTTCAAATAGGCAGCGTAGGGTGTCCAGCAACAGACTTTTGCCGAAGCGGCGCGGCCGCGATAGAAAGTAGTATTTGTTCTGGTTAACCAAGCGCTCGATGTGCGGGGTTTTATCGACGTAGTAATAGTTACCCTCGCGGATATCCGAGAACGTCTGAATCCCGATAGGCAGCTTACGGCGATGGGCATCCTGCACGGCGACCTCCAGAACAAACACAATGATACGAACATCAGTTTAGCACGCTGACAATTAGGGAAGCGTCAGATCAGAGAGCGCTAAACATTTTTCCCGTTAAGCGATAAAATCCGCTTCGCCAGCGCAATCATTTCCGGGTCGCCGGTGTTCTTTTCCGGCACATCGGAAAGCTTGATCACCGGCAGCCAGCCCTGCCCTTCCGGTCGCGCCTCGACCATCTTGATCACCATATTCATCGGCTCGGCACCCACATCGTTGGTAAAGTTGGTGCCGATGCCAAATGCCATTCCAATACGATCCTGACAAAAAGCATGGATCCGCTCGACCTTCTCAGGCGTAAGCGCATCAGAAAAGATAATCGTCTTGCTCAATGGATTAATGCCCAAGCGCTCGTAGTGATCGATGGTCTGGGAGGCAAACTCGATAGGGTCACCGCTATCATGGCGCACACCATCGAACAGCTTGGCAAACTTCTTATCGAAGCTGTCGTAAAAAGCCCGCGAGGTAAACGTATCCGTTAAAGCAATCCCCAGGTCACCTCGGTACACATCCACCCAATGCTCCAGAGCCAGGCTATTGGCCATTTTGAAGCCGAAGCGGGCACCGTGGAACATAAACCACTCGTGGGCGTGGGTGCCGATCGGTTTAACATCGTGGCGCATAGCCATCAGTACATTGCTGGTTCCGCTGAAGGCCTCGCCACCATAATTACTCAGCGCGCCCACCACCCGGTCGTGAACATCAGAAGAAAAACGCCGCCGGGTACCAAATTCTGCAATTTTCAGCCCTAAACGGCGGTAGAGTTCGATCTTCTCCTGGGCGCGCTGCTCAATCTGCGCATCGGTCTCAGGCGTGATCATCACACCACGCAGCCGATACCAAAGCTCGCTGATCAACGCCATCAGCGGCACTTCCCACAAAATGGTACGGTACCAGGGCCCTTCAATAATCACCGAAAGGTCACTGCCCTGCTGCTCAACCGTCACTTCGCTGGGGTTGTAATGAAACCCCGCCAGAAAGTCGAGATAGGTCGGGTCGAGATAAGGGCAAGTTATTTCAAGGTAACGCTTCTCCTCATCGCTCAAGCGCAGCGACGCCATCTTATCAACTTCACGACGAAGCTCAGCGCCGAAGCCCTCAGGAAACGCATGCTCGCCACGATTAATAAAGGCGTAGCGCGCATGGGCATAAGGAAAGCGTTTAATCACGGCGTTCTGCATCGTGATCTTGTAAAAGTCATTATCCAGCAGCGATGTCAGCATGAGATCCCATCGTTAGAGTGAACCGAAGCCGCCGGTAGCGTAAACTAAAATGCACCAAGTGTGGCTCGGCGACAAGATTATCAGGTGGCGGGGCTCTCATACAGTCTAGGAGCTGTCTTGATGCGTCTTACTCAATCACAGCGTGACACGATTCTTTCGAGCGTAGGCGAGTTCATTAAGCCTTCTGTGCAAGTCCAGGTGTTTGGTTCGCGGCTGGATGATACCAAGCGGGGCGGCGATGTTGACCTGCTATTGATCTCCCAGACGGCAATACCACTACTTGCCCGTGCCGAACTCAAAATGGCACTTGAAGAGCGCCTCCAACTGCCTGTGGATATAGTGGTCTATGCCTCGACGGCTGAACCCACTCCCTTCCAAGCAATCGCCTTGGCACAGTCACGCCCGATTGATAGCGAGGAAGTGGTATGAGTCATTCGTTCACCGCCAGACAGTATTTTTCTGCTGAAATTGACAGCCTTTTCTTATGAGCCAGCCAGCACCACTCAATCCACTAAGCCTCCCGCTCCACGGCAGCCGACTGATCGAGGCCAGCGCTGGCACCGGTAAAACCTTCACCATCGCCCTGCTTTACGTGCGATTGGTACTCGGTGGCCACAGCGTCGATGACGACACGGCATTTGTACGCCCGCTCACGCCGCCGGAAATCCTGGTCGTCACCTTCACTAACGCCGCCACCCAAGAGCTACGCGAACGGATCCGCAACCGGCTGGTAGAAGCAGCAGACGTATTTCGAGCTGAGGATACAGACCAAGTGAAGGGAGCAGGCCAAAGCGAGGGTCTTTTGCCAGGGCCGGAAAATGTTCCCGACGATTCCGGCATTCCCGCCATCCATGGCGGTCAGATGGAAAAAGTAGCCCCCACGGACGGGTTCACGGCGCCCTCGCGTCGGCCTGCTGCCGAGCGGACTGCTGATCCATTGCTGCTCCAACTCCGCGACCAATACGACCCTGCCACCTGGCCCGCCTGTTCGCGGCGCTTAGCGCTGGCCGCCGAATGGATGGACGAAGCCGCGGTTTCCACCATCCATAGCTGGTGTTACCGCATGCTGCGCGAACACGCCTTCGACAGCGGCAGCCTGTTCTCCCTCAACCTGGAAAACGACCAGCGCGAACTCGAACAGGAAGTGGTGCGCGACTACTGGCGTAGCTTCTACTACCCGCTGGACAGCGACGCCCTCGGCATTGTCACCCGCTACTGGAAATCACCGGACGACCTGCACGCACCGCTGCAACAACTACTGCCCGAAAGCGAAGCACTGGGCGACGAAAAGCCCGCACCCCGCGAAACCCTGACCGCCACTCAGGCCGAACGCAGCGCCCAGCTCAGCGAACTCAAAGCCCCCTGGCCCGCCTGGCTGGAAGAACTGGTGCCCGCCCTGGAAGACGCCGCCACGCGCAAGGCCTTCAAGGGCCAAAGCTTCAATGCCAAAAGCCGCGCCAACTGGCTAGGCGCACTACGTGAGTGGTGCGAAACGGAGGCCGACCGCCCCGCGCTCACTGACGCCGCCTGGAAACGCATGACGCCCGACGGCATGGCCGACATCTGGAAAGAAGGCGCACCGCCCTGCCCGCAAGCCTGGGAAGCGCTGGCACAGCTCCCGCAAGCACTGGATGCCCTGCCCGAGCCCCGCAACGACCTGCTGATTCACGCCGTGCAGTGGTGCCGCGCACGGCTAGAGCGCGAACAGGAGCGCCGCGCCGAGATGGGCCCCAACGACCTGCTTACCCACCTGGATCGCGCCCTCAAAGGCCCCAACAAAGAGGCCCTGGCCGCGCAGATCCAGCGCCAGTTCCCCGTGGCACTGATCGACGAGTTCCAGGATACCGACCCGATCCAGTACCGCATCTTCAACGCCGTGTATGACGTTGCAACGCCACGGCGCGACAGCGCCATCCTGCTGATTGGCGACCCCAAGCAGGCGATCTACGCCTTTCGCGGCGCGGATATTTTCACCTACCTGCAGGCCCGCGAGGACACCGATGGCCGCCACGTCACGCTGGGCACCAACTTTCGCTCCAGCCGCGCCATGGTGGCCGCGGTGAACCACTGCTTCAGCTACGCCGACCAGCACGATGCCGGCGCCTTCCTGTTCCGCGCTGATGGCGGCGACAACCCGCTGCCGTTCAACCCCGTCAACGCCAAAGGCACCAAGGAAACGCTGGTACTCAACGGCCAACCGCTACCCGCAATGACCCTGTGGCCACTGGAAAGCGACGAGCCGCTCTCCAAAACCGCCTACCAAACCGAGATGGCCGAGCGCTGCGCCTCGCACATGGCCGCCCTTTTGGAAGCTGGCCGACAACAGCAAGCGGGCTTTGCTAAAGCCGCTGACGACAGCGGCGATAACGGAGAGCAATCACTCACTCCGCTGGCCCCCTCAGACATGGCCGTGCTGGTCAACGGCCTGCAGGAAGCGCGGGCGATCCGACTGGCGCTGGCCAGCCGAGGCATCAAGAGCGTCTACCTTTCCGATCACGACAAGGTGTTCAGCTCCCCCATCGCTCCGCAGCTAGCCATTTGGCTGCGCGCCTGCGCCGAGCCCCAGGCCAACTCGCGCCAAGCAGAAGCCAAGCTGCGCGCCGCCCTGGCAACCCCGGTACTTGGGCTGAGCCTTGAAGCACTCGACCACCTCAACCAGAGCGAGCTGGCCTGGGAAGCGCGGGTCGAGCAGTTCAGCGACTACCACCGCCTATGGCAGCGCCAAGGCGTGCTGCCGCTGGTGCGCCGTTTGATGGTCGATTTTGATATCGCCGCGCGGCTACTGGGCGAGTTCGCCGAGGGTGAGCGTTTGCTAACCGACCTACTCCACCTGGGTGAAATGCTGCAGCATGCCAGCCAGGAGCTGGATGGGGAACACGCGCTGATTCGCTTTCTGGCCGAAGCCATTGCCGACCCGGACAGCCACGGCGACAGCCACAAACTGCGCCTGGAGAGCGACGCCGATTTGGTCAAGGTAGTGACCATTCACAAATCCAAGGGGCTGGAGTACCCGCTGGTGTTCCTGCCGTTCATCGCCAACCACCGCCCGGTGAGCGACACCGACCTGCCGCTGCGCTGGCACGATAGCGAAGGCACGCTGCAGCTCAGCCTAAGCGCCGATGAAGCGACGCTGGCCACCGCCGACCGTGAACGCCTGGGCGAAGACCTGCGCAAGCTCTACGTGGCGCTCACCCGTGCCCGCCACGCCACTTGGTTAGGGCTGGCACCGCTGAAAGGCAGCGAGAACAGCGCCATCGGCCACCTGATCAACGGCGGCAAAGCCATCACCCCCAGCGAGTTTACTCAAGCGCTAGGCGACCTGGTGAAAGGCAGCGATATCGATTTAAGTGCCGCCCCGGAACCCACCGCGCTTCGTTTCACCCCGGCGCCGGAACAGCAAGCGCTGGGCCACGCCCGCACGCCGTTACGCCCCGCCCGAGAACAGTGGTGGATCGCCAGCTACTCGGCGCTGCGTACTTCTGGGGCCGTCTCTGGATCTAGCACCACCCCGCTGACAACGCCCGCGCCGGAACCCACCACGCCCCAGGAAGCCACCACCCTGGAAGTGCTGGACGAGCCCCACGACAACGCCATCAACACCGAAGCGTTTCACCTGCACCGCTTTCCACGCGGCCCCGGCCCCGGCACCTTTCTGCACGGCCTTTTAGAGTGGGCAGGTCAGCTAGGCTTTAACAAGGCGTTGGAAGACCCCGCCGCGCGGGAAGATATGCTGCGGCGGCGCGTGCAGCTACGCGGCTGGCAAGCATGGCACGACACTCTGGCGGGCTGGTTTGAAGAACTGCTCAATGTCCCTCTTCCCCTGCCTTCGTCAAAGCCACTTTCACAACCTGGCGAAAGCGACCAAGTAGCGCTAAGTGAACTAGGCAGCTATCAGGTAGAACTGGAATTCTGGTTTGCCGCCCATCAGGTAGGAACGCGCAAACTGGATGAACTGGTAAGTGGCCACTTACTGCCCGGCGTGCCGCGCCCCGCGCTGGATGCCGACACCCTCAACGGCATGCTCAAAGGCTTTATCGATTTGGCCTTTGAGCATGAAGGCCGCTTCTACGTGCTCGACTGGAAATCCAACTACCTGGGCAGCGACGACAGCGCCTACACCTTCGATGCCCTGCGGGATGCCATGCTCGAAAAACGCTACGACCTGCAAGCGGCGCTCTACCTACTCGCACTCCACCGTTTGCTGAAAGCACGCCTGCCCGACTACGACCCGCACCAACATTTGGGCGGCTCGATGACGGTATTTCTGCGCGGCAGCCGCACCACAGCACGCGGTGTACACGCTGTGCCAGCCCCGGTCGCGCTGATTGAAGCGCTGGATGCACTCTTCGCAGGCTCAGCAACAGCGTCAGCAGCAAGCAACCAGGAGGCACTGGCATGAGTAAGCGAGACACGGCTTCCAAAAACGAGTCCATGAATCTTGACCTGTTCACCGATGACGCACCGCCCGCTGCCCCTGATTCAACCGCATCGGTAACACCACCGACAGAATCAGCCGCCAGTGCTACCCAGCCGCACCCCGCGTTAAGCGACACCGCTGCGCTATTCCTGCTGTGTGAACGCTGGGTTTCCCGTGGCTGGCTGCGGGATCTGGATCTGGCCCTGGTGCGCTTTCTCGACCGCGAAACTCAGAACGCCCCACCGCTGCTACTGCTAGGCGCGGCGTTGGCCAGCCACCAGCTTGGCCGTGGCCATGTGTGCCTGGATGTAGCCGCTACCCTGGAAGCCCCGGATTTTGCGCTTTCGCTGCCGCCGGAAGGCGACGACCTAAACGACCCACCGCCGCTACCCAGCCACGTGCTGGCCACGCTAACGCTGCCCGAGTGGCAGGCCGCGCTCAACCACCCCACGCTGATCAGCGACGGCCCCGGCAATACGCCGCTTGTAGTGAGCCACAGCGTCAACACCAGCAAACTCTACCTGCGCCGCTACTGGCAGTTCGAGCAAACCCTACACCAGGAAATCGCCGCCCGATTAGCTACCACAGAACTTGATAAAACCTGTAGGAGGCCGCTTCAGCGGGCGAAGGGTGACGACAGTCACCCCCAAATACTCAAAGATGCCCTAGATACCCTATTCCCACCCACCAACACCCTGGATTGGCAAAAAACCGCCTGCGCCCTAGCCGCCCGCAGTCCCTTCGCAATCATCACCGGCGGCCCCGGCACCGGCAAAACCACCACCGTGGTGCGCCTGCTGGCCCTGCTGCAAACCCTGCAACTGGCCCAGACTAACGCCCACCCGCTGCGCATTCGCCTGGCCGCCCCCACCGGCAAGGCCGCCGCAAGGCTAAATGAATCCATCGCCGGGCAGGTGAAAGACCTACCCCTTAGCGGGTTGGAATCGCTATTAGATGAGCACTCAGCCGCTTCCTCATCGAACGCAATCGACATCCCGACAGAAGTGACCACGATCCACAGGCTACTTGGCGCCCGCGCCGACACCCGCCACTTCCGCCACAACGCCGCCAACCCGCTGGCGCTGGATGTGCTGGTGGTGGATGAAGCCTCGATGGTGGATATTGAAATGATGACGGCGCTGCTCAGCGCCCTGCCCGCCAGCGCCAAGCTGGTGCTGCTGGGGGATAAAGACCAGTTGGCATCCGTGGAAGCAGGCGGTTTTTTGCCAAT
>JAMCZP010000026.1 GCA_023485185.1 Gammaproteobacteria bacterium | reverse complement strand
GGTACGGGCAAGCTAGCGCCCATGGTGATTGAGGCCCACGCCAGCGTCCGCCCCATCAAGCGCGTACTCATTTGGGGGCGTAATCCCGAGAAGGCGGCATCGATTGCTGATGAGTACGCTGATCGCTTCGAGACCCATGTGGTGGAAGCGTTAGCGGATGCGGTAGCAGAAGCGGACATCATTAGCTGCGTGACGCTCTCTAACCAGCCGATCATCAAAGGCGAATGGCTCACCCCCGGCACGCACCTGGATTTAATTGGCGCGTTTCGTCCGCAAATGCGCGAAACCGATGGGCTATGCCTGCGTCGTGCAGAAGTGTTTGTGGACACTTACGCCGGCGCCAAAGGTGAGGCAGGCGACATCCTTCAGGCCATCAATGAAGGTGAGTTCCAGTTTGACCAGATTCAGGCGGAGCTTGCAGAGGTGCTAGCAGGGACGAAATCGGGACGCTCTGGGCCGGAGGCCATTACGCTATTCAAATCGGTAGGCGCTTCGCTTGAAGATCTAGCTGCTGCCATTGAAGTGTGGGAGTCGCTACCTTCAGCGATGACCGTCGACTAGTATAAAAGTACAAAATCACGTACCGCGCTGCCCGCTCTCCTTGAGCGGTTTAGAGCCGCCAAGGATTGCGAACTTGACCATGAAATGCTTCTACCACCCCGACCAGGCGTACCACGCGCCGCCGACCTTTCTGTTGCGTGGTCAGCCCGCGCCTTCGCCTGAAAGCCCGCAGCGTGCTGAACTGCTCACTCAAGGTTTAGCGAGTGCAGGGCTAACGCTAACCGCGCCTAGTGAAGCGGATTCACCCAAGCTACGTAAGCGCTTAGAGCAGATCCATTCGCCGCGCTACCTGACGTTTCTAGAAACCATTTATGAGCGTTGGCAGCATCTGCCAAACGCCGCTGAGTTTGTCGCCCCCAATATTCACCCCTGCGGTGGCGGTAACCACTACCCGCGTCACCCTATTGGTCAGGCGGGCTGGCACCTGCACGATATGGCCTGCCCGCTGAGTGCCACCAGCTTTCGTGGCGCGCTGGCTTCGGTTGCTAGTGCCGAAGCGGCGGCAGAAGAGGTACTTAATGGTGCGCCAACGGCCTACGCGCTTTGCCGCCCACCCGGCCACCATGCCGGGCCGGAGCGCGCCGGGGGCTTTTGCCTGCTGAACAACTCAGCGCTGGCTGCCACGGTGCTGCGTGAACGCTTTGCCAAAGTAGCGATTATTGATGTGGATTTACACCACGGCAACGGCACCCAGGATATTTTCTATTACCGAAGCGATGTCTGGACGGGTTCGCTGCATGCCGACCCCAGCGACTTCTACCCGTTTTTTTGGGGCGGCGTTGAGGAAGAGGGTTGCGAAGAAGGGGTAGGCGCTAACGTTAATCTGCCCTTGCCGGTAGGCAGCAACGGCGATGTTTATCTTGATGCACTGGCGATTTTGATTGACCACCTACAACGCTACCAGCCTGAGGCTGTGGTGGTTGCGCTAGGATTAGACGCCCACAAAGATGACCCCTTGGCAGGTCTCACCTTGGAAACAGGTGCCTTTGAAGAACTCGGCAAACGCTTAGCCGCACTCGGGCTGCCCACCGTTGTTGTGCAAGAGGGCGGCTACCCCACCGAACATCTAAGCGCCAACCTGACTGCCTTTATGCAGGGTTTTACAGCATGAGTAGAACCGGTTTCTACTGGCACGAACGCTGCTTCTGGCACGATTTAGGTGCCATTGGTGTGTTTTCCGCCCCCGGCGAATTTTTACAGCCCCAAGCTGCCTCGGAAAGCCCGGAAAGCAAACGACGGTTGAAGAATATTCTCGAAGTCAGTGGGCTGATTGACGAGCTAAGGGTGGTGAAACCGCCTGCTGCCGCCATTGATGATTTATCGCGCTTTCACACTTCACGCTATTTAGAACAACTGCAAGCAGGGGATAAGGCGCAGGGCGGTAATGGTGGCGACTGCGCGCCCTTTATGCCCGGCAGTTGGTCTGCGGCCAGACAGTCGGCAGGGTTAGCCATTGCCGCCGTAGAAGCCGTGGCGCTGGGTGAAGTGAGCAACGCCTACGCCCTGTGCCGCCCGCCGGGCCACCATGCTGAAGCTGATCAAGGCCGTGGATTTTGCTTGCTGGGCAATATTCCCGTGGCGGTGATGCGCGCCCGGGCCTTGGGGCAGGTCAACCGCGTGGCGATACTCGACTGGGACGTTCACCACGGCAACGGCCAGCAGGCGGCGTTTTATGATGAGCCTGATGTGTTTACCGTTTCACTCCATCAGGCCGCTAACTACCCGCTGGAAACCGGCAGCTTTGACGAGCAGGGCGATGGGGCTGGTGCTGGCGCTAACCTCAATCTGCCGCTGCCACCGGGCTGCGGGCTGGGCGCCTACGCGTACGCCATGAAAAAGCTGGTGCTGCCTGCGTTGGAAGCCTTTAAACCCGAGCTCATCGTGGTGGCCTGCGGTTACGACGCCTGCGCCAAAGACCCTTTAGGCAAAATGTTGCTCAACAGCCAGGCGTTCGCCACCATGACCGCACAGCTTAAAGCGCTGGCCGAGCGCTGTTGCGGTGGCAAGCTGGTGTTTATTCATGAGGGCGGTTACTCAGAAGGCTATGTGCCGCTCTGTGGCCACGCGGTGATCCAAGCCTTAGCGGGCAGTGCGATTGCCGTGCCCGATCCGCAAAACGATGAAATTGCCGCTTGGGGCTATCAGGCCCTGCAACCGCATCAGCAAGACTTAATCGATAGCTGGTGCCAACAGTGGGAGCAAACAACCCGATGACACCGCTTTATGATCGCGATGGCTGGATCTGGCAGGATGGTGAGTGGCGTGAATGGCGCGAGGCTAAAGTGCATGTGTTGACCCATACGCTGCACTACGGCATGGGCTGTTTCGAGGGCGTGCGCGCCTACGCTGGTCCCAGTGGAACGCATCTATTTCGTGTGGCCGAGCACACCCGTCGTTTGGCAGAAAGTGCTCATTCGCTGGATATGCCGCTGCCGTTTAGTGAAGCTAAACTAATCGATGCTCAGCGCCAGTGCTTGGCGAAAAACAACCTTAGCAGCGCCTATCTCAAGCCCACGGTATTTTTCGGCGCGGAAGGCATGGGACTGCGTGCTCAAGGATTAACCACCCACGTCATGGTGACCGCCTGGGATTTAGGCCCCTATATTTCACCCCAGGCCGCGACCCACGGCTTGCGTGCGCTGACCTCTTCCTGGGCGCGCCACCACGTCAATATCAGCCTCTGCCGGGCGAAAACCAATGGCCACTACGTCAACTCGATACTGGCGCTAAATACCGCGATCAAAGCCGGTTTCGATGAAACCATCATGCTCGACCCGGAGGGCTATGTGGCTGAGGCCTCAGCGGCCAACGTCTTCTTGCTCCGCGATGGCGTGCTGCACACACCGGAAGTGACCTCGTGCCTACAAGGCATCACCCGGGATAGCGTGATTCAACTGGCGCAAAAGGTGCTGGGTATCGAAGTGCGCGAGCGGCGGATTACCCGTGATGAGCTCTACACCGCCGATGAGGCGTTCTTAACCGGCACCGCCGCCGAAATACTCCCGCTTCGCGAGCTGGATGGTCGCCATATCGGCACCCGAACGGGTGCGCCGCCTGTCAACGAGCCGATCAGCCCAGATAGCGTGACGGCGCAACTGCAGGGCTTATATCGTCAGGCGGTGCGGGGTGAGTTGGACGATTTCAGACATTGGTTAACGCCTTAGATATATGGGTTGGAGGTTAGAGCTATGCATCCCCTCTTACGCGCTGCGAGGGCAGGTTTCCGCGAGGGTCTTTTGTCATGGATGACAAAAGTAGCGCCCAGGGATGGGTTCACAGCGCCCTCGCGGAAACCTGCCCTCGATGCACCTTTCCATCCGCTTGCTCAATTTTACCAGCTGAATCAGGCGTGTCCTTTAATAGCCTGTTCGAGAGCACCCAATCTTCCAGGCTCGAGCGCTGCTTGTACGGCGGTAATACGTATCACATTGGCAAGCTCAGGATGCGCTAAGCGAGCCACTAACACGCCTTTGTCTAGCAATTGCTGATGTACCTCGGCGGCGAGGTCAGCGCTGGGTAGGCGAATGCCGATAAAGTTGGTGGCGCTGGGCAACACATCGGCACCGAGTGCGCGGAAGTGCGCTGCCAATTGCTCGCGGCGGGCTTTCACATCGGCAACGTGCTGGTGTACTTCGTCGGGATGGTCGAGTACCACTTCGGCAGCGGCCAGGGTCAGCGACGATACCGAATAGTGAATACGCACCTTCATCATCATCGCCAGCACTTCGGGGTCGGCGATGGCGTAGCCAATGCGCAAGCCAGCCAAACCGTGGGCTTTGGAGAGCGTGCGCAGGCGGATTACTCCTGGGATTGCTCTGGCAGCAAACTCGCTGCCCGCGTCATCGCGGAAATCCCCATAGGCTTCGTCTAATAGCAGCCAGCAGGTATCTGGCAGCGCCTCGCGCAGCTTGAGTATCGCGCTGTCGCTATGTAAATGGCCACTGGGGTTATCCGGGTTGGCCAGATACACCAGCCGCGCGTTTTCCTGATGTGACGCTGCTATAAGGGCTTCCAAGTCAGGGGCTAGCACGCCCGGCGCTTCATAGTAGCTGGGCTCAATCAGGCGACAGCCCTGGCCTTTGGCGAAATAGCCCAGGGTGGGGTAGGTGCCTGCGGTGCTCACTACGGTGTCGCCCGGTTCGCAGGTGGTGCGCAGGGCCAGGGCAATCAAGCTGTCCGCACCGGCATCTACCAGCATCGTTTCCAGCGCAATACCTTGCTGTGCGCTCAAGCGTTGGCGCACGCCCAGTGCTTCGGCATCGCCGTAACAGTAAACGTGTTCGGCCAGGGCATCGCCAAAGTGCTCGCGCAGAGCGCGGTGGGGCATATCCAGGCCTTCGTTAGAGCCCAGACGGTGGGGTATCTGCTTGCCAATGCGGCGCTCTAATACTTTGATACCGGGGAAGGGGTTATGCGGGCCTTCGCCAGTTAAGTGCTGGGGATAACGGGGCGTACTTTGGCAGGGCATGGTAAGTCCTAAAACAGTAAACAGTGTTAATGATTAACTTAAAACGGTTATTGAAGTACTTTACCGCGATTCAATAGATTAAGCGGGTCTAGCGCCTGCTTGAGCGTATGCATCAACTCAATCTCTGCACTGGAACGGCAGGTGCTTAGCCAGGGGCGCTTCTCCAGGCCGATGCCGTGCTCAGCTGAGACCGAGCCACCCAGCGCTGCCAGCGGCTGGTAGACCATGGCCTCCACTTCGCGGCGCACCTCCACTTCAGCGCTTCCCGCGCAAACAGAAATATGTAGGTTGCCATCGCCCAGGTGACCAAACACAACTAGCCGTGCTTCTGCCCAGCGCTGGGTTAGCTGTGCTTCCAGGGCATCGGTGTAGCGCTGCATATCGGCAATCGGCAGGCTGACATCAAAGGTGAGAACCGGGGAGAGGCCTTTGACCAATCCTTCAATATCTTCACGAATTGCCCATAGCCCATCACGCTGGGTAATCGACTGCGCAATCACCGCATCAACGATCAGACCTTCCTCTAGCGCACTTTCCAATGCTTCGCTGAATTGGGTGGCATTGCGCTCGGCGTCGCTGCCCAGGGAGTCAATGATCACATAAAAGGGGTGTTCAGTGGCAATAGGCGAGGTGTGGCGACCCAGGGTTTCGGTGAGCAGGCGGTAGTGGTTTTGCCACATCACTTCAAAAGCGCCCAGGCCACCGCCGAGCGCTCTGCCCATGTGGCTAAGCAGTCCGGTTAACGCTTCAAACGAAGGGCAGGCTACCATCGCCGTTTGCTCGCTGGGCGTCGGCGGCTGAAGGCGCAGTACCGCGCGGGTCACAATGCCCAGGGTGCCTTCGCTGCCGATAAACAGCTGCTTTAAATCGAAGCCCGCGTTGTTTTTCAGCATCCTGTTCATGGAGCTAACCACACGGCCGTCAGCCATAACGGCTTCTAGCCCCAACACCTGCTGGCGCATCATGCCGTAGCGGATCACCCGAACGCCACCGGCATTAGTGGCGATATTGCCGCCAATGGTGCAACTGCCCCTAGCACCTAAGTCCAGCGGAAACTGCAGGCCGACTTCTCGTGCGGCTTCCTGAACCCGCTGCAGCGGTGTGCCCGCTTGCACGGTGAGAGTGCCGCCCACTTGATCGATCTCTTCAATGGCGCTCATACGTTCAAGCGAGATGACCAGTTCATCCACGCTCGCCTCACCGCCATGCACCAGACCGGTTAACCCGCCGTGGGTGACGACAGGCTGCTGCACTGCGTGACACGCCTGCATAACGGCGGCGATTTGCTCGGTATTCGCTGGACGCACAATGGCGCCCGCTTGGCAGGGCGCGCCGGTCATCCAATCGACACGGCGGCTGTGCACATCGTCACCGGTCAATACATGGGCAGGGCCTACAATGGCGCGCAATGCCTCCAGGGTTATCCGCATCCCGTTATCCTTTCCTTTTAAAACATTATGCCGTGTCTGCCACCGGCACTTCGCGGCCGGGGATCGCATTGAGCAACGCTTGGGTATACGCCTCACGGGGGGCAAGAAAAATCTGTTCGGCGCTGCCTTGCTCCACAATGCGACCGTGCTGCATGACTACAATACGGTCGCAAATCTGCGCGGCGACGCGGAGGTCGTGGGTAATAAATAGCAGCGACAGCGAGAGGCGCTGTTTAAGCTCCTCAAGTAGCGCTAACACTTGCGCCTGAATGGATACATCCAAGGCTGATACGGCTTCATCCGCCACAATCAGTTCGGGGTTAAGCGCCAACGCCCGTGCAATGCCGATACGCTGGCGCTGGCCACCAGAAAATTCATGCGGATAACGCTCCACGGCGCTGGCACCTAAGCCAACCAATTCCAGCAGTTCACCTGCCTGCTTAAATGCTGCGGCTTTTGGCGTACCATTGGCAATCGGCCCTTGGGCAATCGCCATGCCCACTTTAGTGCGTGGGTTCAATGAGGCATAGGGGTCTTGAAAAATCATCTGCACCCGATGGCGCTCCCGGCGTAGCGCATCGCCTTTGAGCTGTGAAAGGTTGATACCATCCAGCAGCAGCTCGCCATTGTCTGGGTGCTCAAGGCGCACCACACAACGGCCTAGAGTAGATTTTCCCGAACCGGATTCACCCACAATGCCCACCGTTTCGCCGCGGGCTAAGGTAAGCGATACATCTTCAAGGGCGCGCACTTCCCGGGCAGGCTTAAACAATCCACCCCGGGAGCGAAACACTTTATTAAGCTGTTTAATCTCAAGCAACGGGGCGACTTGGCTGCTCTCGCGGTGGGGCGGCACCGCATTGCTGGGAATGGCCGCAATCAGCGCTTGGGTATAGCTATCCTGTGGGTTTTCAAGCACCGCTTTTGCTTCGCCTAGCTCAACAATTTTGCCGTGGCGCATCACGCAAACACGATTGGCAATTTCGGCCACCACGCCAAAGTCGTGGGTGATAAACATCACCGACATACCTCGGCGCTGCTGTAAGTCGCGAATCAGCTCAAGTATCTGCGCTTGGGTGGTAACGTCCAGCGCGGTGGTGGGCTCATCGGCGATGAGCAAAATAGGCTCTAGCGCTAGTGCCATGGCAATCATTACCCGCTGGCGCTGGCCGCCGGAAAGCTCGAAGGGGTAGGCGCGAATGGCTTTTTCCGGCTGTGGAATGCCGACTTCGATCAATAGTTCTAAAGCGCGGGCCTGACGCTCTTTTGGTGTTAGCTGGCCGTGGGCTTCGAACACTTCAGCAATCTGTGCACCCACGCGCATCAGCGGGTTAAGGGCGGTCATCGGCTCTTGAAAGATCATGCCAATCTTTAAGCCGCGCAGGAAGCGGTGCTGCTTTTCTGTCAGGGCGAGTAGGTTCTGCCCCTCGAACAAAATCTCACCCTGGGTGGCGCGCACCCCTTTAGGCAGCAGTCCCATCACGGCATTGGCCGCCATCGACTTGCCGGAGCCGGATTCGCCCACCACGCACATGATTTCCCCACGCTTCACGTCGTAGCTGACATTCTCAACCGCAAGGGTACGATCAGCCCCTTTGGGTAGCGCGACGCTTACGTTGCGAATGCTGAGCACAGTGTCAGCCGCCTGTTCAGTCTCTGTTATAGACTTGGTCGTTACAGACATAAGTGGGCTCCTAGCGTTCGCGTGAAAGTTTGGGATTCAGCGCATCGTCTAGCCCTTCACCAACCAGATTTAACGCCAGAACGGTGAGCAGAATCGCCACTCCAGGGAAGAAGCTAAGCCACCACGCCTGGCGAATTACCGTCCGCGCCGCGCCGATCATATAGCCCCATGACATCACGTTAGGATCGCCCAAACCGAGAAACGACAGCGCAGATTCCAGCAAAATAGCAGTGGCCACCATCAGTGAAGCCAGCACGATAATCGGCGACAGCGTATTAGGCAGTATTTGGCGCAGAATAATCGTGGTGTTGGACTGGCCGACCAATCGCGCGGCTTCAACATATTCGCGGTTGCGTAGTGACATAAACTCTGCGCGCACCAAACGGGCTACCGGGGGCCAACTGACAATTGCGATTGCCAGTACAATGGATGTCACGCTGGGCTGCATAATCGCGACCAGTACAATCGCCAGTGCGAAGTTGGGGATGGTCTGGAAGAACTCGGTAAAGCGCATCAAAATATCGTCAATAATGCCGCCGTAGTAACCGGCAATGGCGCCAAGCGGTACGCCAATCAATAGCGCTACGCTAGTGGATACCAGCCCGATTAAGAGTGACACCCAGGCGCCGTGCATAATGCCTGCTGCCACGTTGCGGCCCATGGTGTCAGTACCCAGGGGAAAGCCATCCTGGGAAAGCGGCGGCAAAAACGGCCGTTGAACCATGCGCCAGGGGGATTCAGGAAACAGCAGCGGGGCGAGAATCGCCATGGCGATGATCAATAGCAGAATTATCAGCCCCACCAGGGCACCACGGTTTTGCGCGAAGCGTGCGAAAAAGCTCATGAGGCCCCCTTCTTGATGCGTGGATCCGCCAGGCTGTACACCACATCGGTGATGATATTGAAGACAATCACCAAGGCCGCGGAGAAAAAGAAAATCCCCAGTAGCAGGTTGTAGTCCCGCTGCTGCAGCGCCTCATACATCAGCCTGCCGATGCCGGGCCAGGCAAACACGGTTTCGGTCAGAATCGCCCCGCCGACCATTTGCCCTGCCTGCAAGCCTGCCAAGGTAATAATCGGCAGCAGTGCATTACGCAGCACATGACGACGCTGGATAATGCTCGGTTTTAAGCCTTTAGCACGGGCAGTTTTAACGTAATCCTGCTGGGCAGCATCTAGCATGGAGGTGCGGGTCATGCGGGTGTAAATCGCCATAAAAAACAGCGCTAGGGTGGTCGCGGGTAGCACTAAGTGTTTGGCGACATCAAGTATTAAGGCAAAGCCCGTATGCCCAGCACCTACGGTGTAAAGACCATAAGCGGGCAGCCAACCGAGATATACCGAAAATACTACCACCGACATCAGCGCCACCCAGAAAAGCGGGGTGGCGTAAAAGATCAGTGCGAGCGCCATAATGATTGAGCCTGAGGGCTTTTTAACCCGCGCCGCCGCCATAGAACCGGCCACAATGCCGAGTACCAATGAAAGTACAAAGGCGGTGCCGGTGAGCAGCAAGGTGGCAGGGAGGCGCGCCATAATCAAATCAAAGACTGGGACCCCCAGCCGGTAGGAGTAACCGAAATCGAGCATGGCAATGCCCGACACATAGCGCCACAGCTGCACATAAAGCGGCTGGTCAAGGCCGAAGCGTTCGCGCAACTGGTTGAGGAACTCCTGGTCAGTGGCACCTGCCTCGCCAGCCAGGATAGCCGCCGGGTCGCCAGGGGCCATTTGAATGAGGAAGAAATTAAAAATAACGATTAAAAACAAAACAATGACGGCTTTAAGCAGCCGCATGATAATCAAGCGAGCGTAAACCATAGACACCTTCCTGACGGATACCTTCATGACATGGCTGAATCACCCAGGTAGCTCATGCTACCTGGGCAGAGTGTTGGTTTAGCGGTCTAACCAAGCATCTTTAAAGCCGTCATTGACACCTACGCCGGAGGTGACAAGGTTCTGCACATCGCAGCGGTAAAGCGTCGGGAAGCCAAGCTCCATCAGCCAGCCAACAGGCACGTCTTCATGCAGGATTTCCTGCACTTCGCGGTAGAGTGCCTCGCGTTCTTCATCAGGGAAGGCGGTAGCTGCCTCGTTGAATAACTCATCAACACGCTCGTTTTCGTAGCCTTCAACGTTGTTCCAGGGCGAGCCTTTTTCGATATTGTCCGACAGATAGTTACGCGCTATACCGAGTGCCGGGTCGCCGTACTGGAATAGGTAGGTAAAGGCGAGATCGTAATCCCAATCGCCCAGCCGCTGGTTCCAGCCGCCGACATCGGTGGCTTGAGTGCGCACGTTAATACCCACTTCACGCAGGTTCTGCTGAACAGCTTCGGCCCAGCGCGTCCAGGTTTCGCCGTAGGGCAGCGGTAGGATGGTGATCTCCTCGCCGTCGTACTCCATCTCTTCAAGTAGCTCGCGGGCTCGGTCAGGGTTATGGTCGTAGGGCTCAAGGCCATCGTACTGGAAGCGGGCATTCGAACCGAACGCGGAAAGCGGCACATTGCCCAGGCCGTTCCACAGCACGTCACGGGCAAATTCGCGGTCCATGGCGTACATCACCGCTTGGCGGAAGCGTTTATCTGCCGTTGGGCCTTCACGGTTATTCATCCACAGCATCGCGAAGGGGCTGAAATACTCGTGACCCTCTTCGGTCATGCAGACATTGTCCATTTCTGCTAAGCGGGGAATATCGAAATTTTCCACTGTGCCGCTAGGCAGTACGTCGATAGTACCGTTTTCAAACGCTACCGCACGGGAAGCGCCGTCAGGAATGATGTGCCAGTTAATGCCGTCTAGGTAGGGCAGATCATCCTCGTAGTAGTCCTCGTTTTTGACCAGTTCGATAACCGTGCCGCGATCCCAGTTGGCAAACTTAAATGGGCCCGTGCCAATCGGGTGGTCGTTGTGCTCGTTATTGCGGAAATCGGTATCTGCATAGAGATGTTCGGGCACCATGGTGAAGGTGCCTGCTTCAAAGGAGATCAGGAACGGCCCAAATGGCTCCACAAGGGTAAACACCACGGTATGGTCATCGGTGGCTTCAATGCTTTCCACATGCTGCAGCACCGCCCGGGCGCTGGGGTTGAGTTCGCGGTGGAACACATCTGCGGAGAAGACCACGTCATCAGCGGTGAAGGCTTCACCATCGTGCCAAGTGACGCCCTCGCGCAGATGGAAAGTGTAAGTAAGACCATCGTCGCTGACCTCCCAAGACTCTGCCAGCTGTGGCATCGGCTCAAGGTCAGTGGAGTAGCGTAAGAGGCCTTCATAAATGTTGCCAGAGACGGTTCGGGTTGGGGCATTTTGAATCATGCCCAGTACTAAGCCCGGTGGCTCAGGCTGGATAATCGTGTTAACGACGCCGCCTGATTTCGGCTCGTCAGCCATGCTGATGGAAGTAAACGCGAGTGCTGCAGCGGAAATAGCCAAAGCCAAAGGTGTTTTCATGTTTCCTGCTCCTAGGTTATTAGCACGTAATTAGGTTACGTCGTGGTTAGGCGAGCGAGGCGTGGCGTGTTAGGCCCAGTTATGTTGTTTGTTGGGGGCCTTTTGAACCTTGCACTATGAACTTAGCAGCATGTGGTAAAGCTGTCGACAGTCGGCAATCGTTCGTCGACAAAGCATTTTTTTTCGTCATACTGAGGGTACGCAATACGCCCTATGAGTAAACTTTATGGCCTCATCGACGGTGGCTCCCAGAGCCTTTATCCAACAGCAAAACCTGGTTGAACAAGTTGCCGACTATTTAACCCAAGCGATTATTCAGCAACACTTTTTACCCGGCGAACGCCTTTCAGAAGTGCAACTTTCACGTGATCTGGGCGTTAGCCGTGCGCCGGTGAGAGAGGCTGCCCGTTTGCTTGAAAGCCGCGGTTTATTAATCTCAAAACCGCGGCGGGGATTTTTTGTTAAAGCGTTGAATGCCGTTGAACTCGAAGATGTATTTGATTTACGCCTGTGCCTTGAGCGCCACGCCATTCAGCGTTTAACAGAGCGCTATACGGCCGAGGCCAAGCGTGCGTTAGAGCAGCAAGTCGATGTGCTGTGTGAGGCCGCCGCTGGCAGTGATGGCACGCGCCGCATTGAAGAGGACCTGCAGTTTCACCGCTTAATGCTGCATTACGCAGACAATGGGCGGCTACTGCGTGCATTTGATGATCTGACGCACGAGCTGCGTTTGTGCATTACCTTAATTACCAAAACCCACGAAGCCCCAGAGACCATCGCCACCAGCCATTTCCAGCTACTCGACGCGCTGGATAGCGGCAGCCCAGCCGCTTGCCGTGAGGCGATTGACTACCATATCGGCGTTGCCCGCGATTTCGTGGTGAGGGGCGTGGGTGAAACCGGGGAGCATGCCAATGAAGACGTTCTTCCACGCTGATCAACTGCTTCATCAGCCGCAAACCTACTTCTCTCGTGGCAAGATGCGCACGCCTCAAGAAGTGCCTGATCGCGCCACGCACCTGTTGGCGGCGGCCAAACGGCTAGGTTTTGATATTCACGCTCCCGGTGATTATGGCGTGGCGCCGCTAAGGGCAGTGCATTCGCTGGCCTACCTGCGTTTTCTGGAAAGTGCCCATCGACGCTGGCATGCCCTTGGGGAAGACTGGGGGGAAGAGGTTATCTCCAATATTTTTGTGCGTTCGCCCAATGCCCTGCGCGGCATCTTGGCGGAAGCTGGCCGCTATTTGGCCGACGGTAGCGCCCCGGTGGGCCAGCACACTTGGCAATCTGCTTATTGGTCCGCGCAAAGTGCTGTCGCTGGGGCTGAGGCTCTGTTAGCCGGTGATCGGTTTGCCTATGCGCTATCGCGCCCGCCGGGCCATCACGCGGGTATCGATTCCGCCGGAGGCTTCTGCTTTCTCAATAATGCCGCCATTGCTGCGCAGCATCTTAAGACCCGCTACCCGCGCATCGTGGTGTTAGACCCCGATATGCACCATGGCCAGGGCATTCAGGAAATTTTCTACCAACGCGACGATGTGCTCTATATCTCAATCCACGGCGATACCACTAACTTCTACCCGGCGGTGACCGGCTTTGAAGATGAGCGCGGGGAGGGCGCGGGGTTAGGCTATAACCTCAACCTACCGATACCCCATAACTCAGAAGAGTCAGTGTTTTTTGACCGTCTGGAGCAGGCCTGTCAGGCCATTCGCCTGTTTGAACCAGATGCGATAGTGCTGGCGCTGGGGTTCGATATCTACGAACTCGACCCCCAAGCCAAGGTTGCTGTCTCAACGGCAGGTTTCGGTGAGCTGGGCCGCAGGGTGGCGGGCCTAAACGTGCCTACGCTGGTGGTGCAGGAAGGTGGTTATTACCTGGAAGGGTTGGAGGCCAATGCGGTGAGTTTTTTTGAGGGGCTGCTGGGCTGAATAGGTAGCACTAATGATTAAGCCATAATTCTTGACTCTTTTCTGCAACCATACTCAGCAGTTTCAGCGAAGGGGTACTGAGATGCTTGGAGTTTTTTTGCCTAAATCTTTACAGGCTCGTTTCCATCTTTAATTAGCTTCCTAAATTTAATTCGTCAAGAATGCAGCTGATATAAACTTTAGTGTTAAGCTATTTTATATTAGCTAAGTCATCCCTCTCAGCGGGTAACTGATATCCGTTTACCACGACATAGTCATGCTCAAAGTTTCAAATCTGGTGGGGCGACGTCACCCCTTGAATGAGTAATGCTACTATTTAAGCGATTAAGCTGGTACGTCTTTTTATGGATAAGCAATTATAGCGATAAATAAAATAATAGTTTATATACCATGTAAGAAATTACGGTAAGATATCAAATGTATTATTCTATTTTTGAAATTTAATTTAACTTTTGGAGTGTAATGCTCACTATGAATCTTAAGCAAATACGATATTTTATTACCATTTCAGAGCTTCAAAGTTTATCAAAGGCATCTGCAAAGCTTAATATCGCTCAGCCTGCTCTTAGTTCGCAGCTTAAAAATTTAGAGGAGGAGTTAGGAGTTAAGCTATTAGATAGGCATTCTAGAGGAGTTTCACCCAATGATTTGGGTTTAATGGTGTTGCATCACTTTAAAAATATTGTGCGTGAGGTGGATCGTACAGAATCGCTCATAGTCGATTATACGATGAATCCTTTCGGGGATGTCCATATTGGTGTAACTACCACGGCAGCAAGGGCAGTCGTTTCCACACTTGTAAATCGAGCTAAGAAGCGGCTTCCTAAAATTAATTTGCATTTGCTAGAGGCAATGAGTGGTACACTAAATGAGCAGCTTCGTAAGGGTAACCTAGATATTGCCATTCTGTATAATTTTGACAGTTATGAGACTGACCATAATTTAATTGATAACGCCGTTGCCTACGAAAAGCTTTTTCTGCTGACTAATAAGCGTGATGATTATAACCGTTTAGGTACCATAAAGTTTTCAAAAATAAAGGATTTCCCTTTGGCGCTACCCAGTCATCCGCATACTTTAAACGTGTTGCTGAGTGAAATGAGTCTTCGCCAAGGGGTTAAGCTAAACATGGCTGCAGAGGTCAATTCTTTTACGGGTATGGTAGAGTTAGCGAAGGCCGGATTTTATACAATTGCGCCTATTGTAAGCGTGAAACCTGAAATAGAAAGAGGTGTGCATAAATTAATTACAGAGGTCGTGAAGGGTCTGATTGAAAGTGGCGAATGGGAAGCGACACCTA
>JAMCZP010000245.1:12931-14912 GCA_023485185.1 Gammaproteobacteria bacterium | reverse complement strand
AACATTTCACGCGCGCTGGCGCAGGCTAAAGACGACACCATATGGCAAAAGGCCCCTTGAGACCTTAAACAATAGGCAATATTACGATGAAAGTCAGCCGTTGGCTCAAAGGCCACCAAAATATCTTCAGCAGATGCTTCTGCTGCATTAATGAGGTTCTGATAACCCATTAACGTGTTAGGAAACTTAAACGTTTTGGTACGACCTGAAGGCCATAAAATGACCGCATCATGGGACGTTTTAGCAATGTCGATGGCGATCATCACCTTCACAGAGCTATTCTTTACGTTGTCAGCCATGTGTACATCTCCTAAATCCACTGATTGGCATCAAAGATTTTGGTACAGATGGCTGGCTCCAACCTGCTTATTCAGCAAGTACTACGGGCCAGAACATATCAGCGGTAAGTTATCGGCATGGGCGGAAGGTCGAGGTATTCAGCTCATGTGTATCCAGACAGGAAAGCCCCAGCAGAATGCTTATATAGAACGCTAAAATCGAACGGTCGCTATGACGGGTTAGCCCAATACTCTCTTTCAAAAAAATTGACCTTGCTCCTGAGCAAATTCACCAATAGACATTGGTCGTAGCCATAAGCGCTTATTATGGTGCTTAACACAAAAAAAAATCCATTCCTCAACGATATACGATTACAAAGCAATGTGTGTATAAAATCCTACATTGCGGGATATATTGAAATTACTCTATTGTGCCACTAGAATCATTTCAATAGAGTAAATAACATTAGTCGCTATCGTCGCTTGCTCACCTCTTCCGCCTCGCTAGCCCGAGAGAAAGGTTAAAATATGAAACTTGTTACATTCCGTTATCAGAACACCATCAGCATCGGTTTAGTGGATGGCGGCCGAGTCCTCGATCTCGCTCCCCTTGCCGATCGTCTAGGTGGTTCACTCAAAGAAATGATACATAAAGGTGTTCTTTCCGACTTGGTGGGATTTGATACCTCAAGCTTAAATTCATTAAGCCTAGACGAAATTGAGTTTCTGCCGGTCATTCCGGATGCTGGCAAGATCCTCTGTGTGGGCATCAACTATACGACGCATGTGAAAGAGACGGGGCGTGATATGCCGATGCACCCGATGATATTCACCCGCTTCGCTGACTCCCAGGCGGGTCATCTAACGCCGCTTATTCGCCCGTTTGTCTCGCACAAGCTGGATTTCGAGGGGGAACTGGCTGTGGTGATCGGCAAGACCGCGCGCCACGTCAAGGCTGAGAATGCCCTTGAATACGTTGCTGGTTACTCCTGCTATAACGATGGCAGCGTACGTGACTACCAAAAGCACACTATCCAGTTTATTCCTGGCAAGAACTTCCCCAATACGGGCGGTTTTGGCCCATGGCTTGTGACTAGCGACGAGATTCCCGACCCGCAGGCGCTACACCTGACCACCCGCCTGAATGGCGATGTCATGCAGGACACCGATACCAGCGATATGATCTTCGGCGTGGCGGAACTGATTGAATACTGCAGTACATTTACCGAGCTGGCGCCGGGCGACGTTATTGTCTCCGGCACCACTGGCGGCGTGGGCGCCTTCCGCGAACCCCCGGTTTGGATGAAACCAGGTGATAGCATCGAAATTGCTATCTCGGGCATCGGCACCCTGCGCAACACTATCGCAGACGAGGCGTAATCAAGTTATGAGTCAACAGCATCCCGTGGCCCTTGATCGGCATCTTGAGGAGCAGGCTTCCCGAGCAGGCAGAAGCAGCAAGAGCAATAGCAGTCTGGAAAGAATGCTGGTGATTCTGGATCTGTTCTCGGAAGAGGTGCCGATCTGGTCGGTAGAGGCAATGTGCGATGCGCTGGGCTATACGCGTTCGACTGCTTATCGTTATACCAAGGAACTGACTGAAGCGGGGCTGCTGTTTCAGGTTGAGCCCCGGCGCTACGGCCTAGGCTCAAGAATCATCCAGTGGGATAGACAGCTGCGACTGACTGATCCTTTGGTAAAGG
>JAMCZP010000245.1:0-12921 GCA_023485185.1 Gammaproteobacteria bacterium | reverse complement strand
GAGGCGGGGGATCGAGCCTGAACTCGATGTCTTCGACGGTGAGCAGATCTGGATCGTATGTCGGCTATTCAATGATCAAGTGATTTGCGTCCACAGCCATGGTCACCTGAAAGAGCCTGTTAGCTATGCACGGGGTACGCCACGCCCGCTGTTTATGGGGGCGACATCGAAAATCATATTGGCTTACCTGCCTGCTCGACAGCATATGCGACTTTTCTTGGAGCATCAGAATGAGGTGGTGAAAGGAAGCCTGGGCTCGTCGTGGGAGGAGTTTAAGGACGTCCTCCAGACGATTCGGCGGCAGGGCTACAGCGAATCTCATGGTGAGGTGGATCCAAACCTCTTCGGGCTTGCCGCTCCGATCTTTGATGGTAACGGCAAAGTGGTCGCCAGTCTAAGCTGCGTAAGGCCGCAAACTTCCTACCGTGAAGACCAAGCGGAAAAGCAGCGCCAGGTGATCATGACTCTTGCGAATCGGCTAACCGAGAAGTTAACGCAGTTGATCAGTTCGTAAGACACAGGTGATGTATTGAAAAGATGCATCGAGGGCTTGTAGCAAGGGCATATAGCAAGAACATGTAGCAATAATATAGTGGCGACTGAATTTATGCGCCAAAGCATCTGAATGACCGGAGGTAGGTCTTCCTGCACAAATAACACCTCGTTTCCTTCTTAACGCGATTTTTGTCGTCTGCTCTGGGCAGAGGGGAAGGATGCGTCTTAATGACGGTGTCGTAAGGACAACAATAATGAAACAACAACCTGACAATGCCAGTACCGCCGCTTTTTCACTAGCCGACCGCTTCTCTGTCGTTATTGTCGGAGGTGGCCCCAGCGGGTTGACCCTGGCCAACCTGCTGGGAACCTATGGGATTCGCACCCTGGTGCTTGAACGCAATCTCTCGACGGTGACCGAGCCGAGGGCGGTATCCATCGATGACGAGTCGATGCGAACCATGCAGGCCATTGGGCTTGAGAAGAGTGTCCTTGCATGCTGCGCCCAGGACTATGGCTCGGTCTATCTTGACCTAAAGCGCGTGCCCTTCGCCAATATTGAACCGAGAGGGCGTGAGTATGGCTATTCGCGGCGTAATGCTTTTCACCAGCCAGAGTTGGAGGCAATCCTACGTAACGGGCTCAAGCGCTTTGCCCATGTTGAGGCGCGCTTCGGCCATCGTGTTGTCGAATTTGTGCAGGACGCCGATTGTGTGCGTTTAAGGGTCGAGACCGATAAGGGGCGCTACGAGGTTGTTGCCGAATACATGGCGGCAGCCGATGGTGGACGCAGCTTTGTGCGCAGCGAATTGAATATCAAACTGAAAGGTCTTACCTACGAACAGAAGTGGTTGATCATCGATCTCAAAGGGACGCAGGACAATTTCCGCCAGACTCGCGTCTACTGTGATCCAGCGCGTCCCGGCATCAATCTGCCTGGTCCCGGTGGCAGCCGCCGTTTCGAATTTATGCTGCTGCCCGACGAAGATGAACAAAAAGCAGTAGAAGAAGAGTACGTTCGCCAACTGATGGCTGAGCATGGCCCGGACCGCGACGCAGAGATCGTCCGCAAACAGGTATACGCCTTCCATGCCCGAGAAGCTGAGAGCTGGCGTCAGCAGCGCATTTTCCTGCTCGGCGACGCCGCCCACTTAACCCCTCCATTCGCTGGTCAGGGCATGAACAGCGGCCTGCGCGACTCGGTGAACCTAGCCTGGAAGCTGGCTTGGGTGCTCAAGCGCAAGTTGCCTGAAACGCTGCTAGACAGCTACGAAGAAGAGCGCAAACCGCATGCCTGGCAACTGATTCAAATGGCCGCCATGCTCGGCAAGTTCATGATGCCAAAGAGCCGTATACACGCAACATTGTTGCAGACAGGCCTGCGCTGGTTGAGCGTCTACCGCCCGGCTCGTGACTACGTTACCCAGATGCGTTACAAGCCGACGCCGCGTTTCGTCACTGGTTTCTTTATCAGCGACGCTGTCTCTGCCCGCAAGACACGCACTGGACGAATGATTGCCCAGCCGATGCTTGAGAATCCAAACCGCGAGATGGCGCTGTTGGATCGCTACATCGACGGCCACTTCGCACTTATCACTTACCACCCTGATGCGAAGAGGGCGTTCGACGCTATCCAGCCTTGGCTCGAGTACCTACCGGATGATCTAAAGAAAGTGTGCGTTACTCCGCGCAACTACAACCCTGTTCCCGTCGAGGGTATAGAGGTATTGCGAGATGCTCATAGCCAAGCCAACGACTGGATATTCAGGGCGCATGGTGGCGAGCACGTCTTTTATCTGGTAAGGCCAGATCGCTACACCATGGCGGTTCTTAACAAAAACAATATGCCCACGGATGCCATTCACCTGGGTGGGATGCTGCGCCCTCCCGAGTTCAGCGCTTTAGGTAATTCTCATCAGCCTTTGAATACCGCCGCTACCCTGTAAAACCCAGCAACACCTACATTTTCCCGTCGATAGCAGGATGAGTACCCACGGTTAAGGGTAATCGTCTGGAAGGTGGATTCTTGAAGATAACTACTACAACAATACGGAGTACGACATGAAATTATCGAGCTTCAATCCCCTGTTAGTTGGCCTTGCCTGCGCTGCTGGCAGCCTTATGGTGTCCGCCACTGCGCAGGCCGAGACGCTTCGGCTCAGCACACCAGTACCGCCCAGTCATATCTTCAGCAAGGTCTCTGAACGCCTCGCGGGAAATCTCGGTGAACGCTCCGACGGGCGTTACGCTATAGAGGTATCCCCCTATGGCAGGCTGGGTAACGATAACGAGCTGATCCAGCTCCTCCAGCATGGCGCGGTGCAGTTCGGCGTGGTTCCCGCCGCATCGCTCTCCAGCCGCGAGTCCTCCTTTAATGGCTGGTTTCTACCTGGCGAATTCGAGAACTACGACGAGGCCGGAGCGGCAACACAGTTGCCAGCTGCCCTTAGTATGCTCGAAAAGCTGGAGCCCCAGGGCATGATCGGTCTCGGTTACATCATCGCCGGGATGCGGCACGTGCTGTCGACCGATTCGGTCGAGTCCATAGATGACTTAACCAATCAGAAGATCCGTGTCTTCCCCAATCCTGTCTTCAATGACTGGTGGCTGGCCAACGGAGCGGCGCCCACCGCGCTACCGACCTCCGAAGTCGCACCGGCACTGACCACCAATCTGTTGAATGCCGTCGACGTTGACCTTGACTTCGTCACTGCCCTGAAACTTTACCAGCAGGCTCCACACTTGGCACTCACCAACCATATGGCCTTCCCCGGCGTAGTGCTGGTCTCCAAAGCTTGGTGGGATAGTCAGAGCGAAGCCGATCAGCAGATGATCCGCGAGGTCTTCCAAGAAGCCGAGCAGTGGGGCATTGAGGAGCAAGCACGTGTCGAGGAGGAAAATCTCGCCACGCTCAAGGACGCTGGCGTAGAAGTGGTCGAGATCAATACCGCTGGCTACGCAGAGACGGCTGCTGCAGTGCGTCAGACATATATCGATAGCGACCCGTTAATCGCCGAGTTCTATCACCAGGTCGTGACCAATCAATGAAGTGTGGATGCAGTAATGGCGTGGCCCAGGTCACGCCCATGCCGCATAGGGGGCATTATGCTTAACATATTGAAGTGGTGCGATAGCGCGCTGGCCCGACTGGAAACATGGGTGCTTATTATCCTGACGGGACTGCTGGCCGGACTGCTGGTCGCCCAAGTGGTGTTGCGTTATATATTCGGCACCCCACTTTTTTGGGCCGAGGAGGTGGCGTTGCAGATTCTAGTGGCCATCAGCTTCATTGGTGTCAGCCATCTACTTTATACCCGCTCGCTGGTGCGGATCGACATCATTCCCAGTCTTCTGCCCGAACGAGCGGCCCATTGCCTTGAGGTCTTTTTTTGCCTGCTCGGCCTATGTGTTTTGGCGATCTTCACCGCACTGACGTGGCAATGGGTTGCCTCACCGCATACGCAAATCGAGTTGTCGCCAACGACGCAACTGCCGCGTTGGTACTACTTCAGCGTGATGCTCGTGGCGCTGATGGTCATGAGTTACCACCAGTTCGTCAGCCTTCTACTCTCCATCCATCGGCTGGTTAGCCACGAAGCCTCCGAGAGGGTGTGCACATGATCACCTTATCCGTTTTCTTTATTACGCTGTTTCTCGGATTGCCTATTCTGCTGACGCTGATGCTGGGCACCCTGGTGTTCCTGCATCAAAGCGACCTGCTGTTGCTCTCTAGCAGCTTGCCCCTGCAGTTTTACGGTGCCCTAGAGAAGAATGGCCTGCTCGCCATCCCACTGTTTATGCTGGTGGGCGAGTTGATGAACCGAGGCGGGCTGACCGATCGCCTTGTCGAACTAGCCAACCTGCTGCTTGGGCGCATGCGAGGCGGCCTGGCTTACGTCAACTTGCTGACTAACGCCGTGGCGGCCTCTATTCTGGGCTCTGCCATTGCCCAAATCGCGGTGATGAGCAAGGTCATGATCCCCGCCATGGAGAAGCAAGGTTATAAACGCGACTTCGCAGCGGCGGTGACCGTGTCCGGTGGTTTGTTGGGGCCGATCATTCCTCCCTCAATGATCATGATTATCTACGGCGTCATCGCGCTGCAGCCGATTTCCGCGCTGTTTTTGGCGGGGGTGCTACCCGGACTGCTGATCTTTCTCGGTTTTGTCGTCGTGGTGATGATGCTCGGCTTTATCCATGACTTCCCCAAGCTGGAGCGGACTGCACGGCGCAAGGTGAGCCTGATAGGGCTGCTTAAGCAACTTTCTCCGCTAATGATTCCGGTGTTTATCATTTTCGGCATCTCGGCAGGGGTGATGACACCCACTGAGGCGGGTGCCGTGGGCGCTCTGCTGGCACTAATCATCGGTAAGTGGATTTATCGCTCCATCCTTTGGAGCGACCTACCGGAAATATTCAAACAGGTCGCCCTTAACACCGCGTTAATCACAGGCCTTATTGCGGCGGCGACTATGTTCGGCTGGGCGCTCTCCTTTGTGGGCGTACCGGACCGCATCGTTGCGATGATTAATGCATGGACCCAATCGCCCTGGGTGTTCCTGCTGCTTATCAACCTGCTGGTCGTGGTGCTAGGGATGTTCCTGGAGAGCATGAGCATTCTGATTGTGTTAGTGCCCATCGTCCTGCCAACCGTGCTGGCATTGGGCATTGATCCAATCCATTTCGGCGTGGTGATAAGTTTGGCGACTCTTATTGGCCTCGTGACACCACCGGTGGGGCCGGGCCTGTTTGTCGTTACCTCGACCACTCAAGTATCCATGTTCGGGCTGTTCAGAGCCATGATCCCATTTTTGATTGCCATGTTCGTGTGCATGGCAATCATCAACCTGGTGCCCGCCTTGTCGCTGTGGCTTCCGCAGCAATTAGGGCTTAGCTAATTAGCATAATGCACCAGACATGTCAGAGACGGCTTAACAATCAGCCATCTTGGTTAAACCAGAGCACCCTTGAATTAACAAGGCTACATTTCGGCAACTCACTAATTCTGGAGTAAATAATGAATAACAACCGACTGCTCATTGATACGAACCCTTCACAGCAAAAGCTGAGTGGGACGCGCGTCTCTCATATCGGTTTCCGTGTACCTGATATTGAGGCAACCACAGTTTTCTACCAGCGAGTATTAGGTATGGCAGTGCATGAAAATTCCTTGGAGGGCGTGGTACGTCTAGGCTGGGGAAGTGGGCACCACGTCATCGAACTAATATCGGGAAAGTACGCGCTAACCCACTTCGGATTTGAAACACAGGATAGCGAATCGATCAACGCACTGCAAAGCCGGCTAGAAGATGCCAATGTGGTCGTAAGGGCACTGGATGCTGCCTATATGGATGCAGCTGTTGGCGATCCGCAGGGCATTGAGTTTGAAGATCCCGACGGCAACCGAGTGCACTTTCATACGGCAATGGATCACCTAGGGGAACACCAAGCGGACATAGGGCGTCGGCCGATTCGCTTTCAACATACGACGGTTGGTAGTGACGACGTCAAACGGATGGTGGAGTTCTACGCCAATATTGTTGGTTTTTCTCTTTCCGACCAGCTTAGTAATGGCAATTTTGCGTGGCTGAGAAGTGATCGTGACCACCACACCTTAGCGGTTGTTGACATTGGAATGCGGGGTCAGTTGGACCATTACTCATTCGATCTCAGCGAGTGGGAGGATTTCAAGCAGTGGTGCGACCGACTAACCGATCTTAACGTAGAGGTTACCTGGGGGCCTGGCCGCCACGGTCCTGGCAACAACCTGTTCGTGTTCTTCGATGACCCAGCAGGAACTCATATCGAACTGTCGGCGGAAATGGAGAAATTCCACGACGATTTGGTGACGTATGTTCCTCGTCTTTGGGAGCCGACACCGCGCAGCGTCAACCTGTGGGGAGGCCAACTATCCAAATTCCGCAAAATGGCTAAAGAAGCGTGAAATGACATAAGGCCTTGTTCCATAGACCCTCTTCCATCTGTGGAAACAGATTGTCGGCGACCTCGGCTCCACGGGGTTGTCGACCCTTAGTCTAGATAGGCCAGTTTAGGTTTTTCAGTCATGAAGAAGGAGATCGTTTTACATGATTGTGCTGGAAAATCAAATTTTTCCGTATAGTAGATCGCCATTTAATACATCGTTCAGTGACGGAAAATACATGAAGAATCTCTCCGACCGGGCCGCCCGCTTAGTCACAGGTAACCCTTGGACACAACAGGTACACCTCGGCCCATTGATTGATGAGACACAAGCTAAGCACTTCGAGGAGAGCGTGAACCGCTCAGTAGCAATGGGTGCCAAGGTAGTCGCTGGCGGTAAACGCGATGGCAACTTCTTTGAAGCCACGGTTCTTAGCGGCGTGACGCCAGAAATGCCTGCCTTTGGCGAGGAGATTTTCGGCCCTGTAGCCCCCATTACACTTTTTGATACCGATGAGGATGCTATCGCATTAGTCAATGTTTCCTCCTATGGGCTAGCCGCCGCTATTCACTCCACATCTACAGAGCGAGCCCTGCGCATTGCTGATCGCATCAAAGTAGGCATGGTGCATATTAATGATCAGACGGTAAACAATGAGTTTCAGGTACCCTTCGGTGGCATGGGCCGCTCAGGTACCAGCGGTCGCTTCGGTGGCCCCGCAAACCTAGATGAGTTCACCACCACCCAATGGATCAGTGTGATGGAGCAAGGTATCCAGTATCCCTTCTAGCGCTCAATGAATTAAGCATTTGCGATTGACAAAAAGCCCTGTGCTGCGAAAGCAGGCACGGGGCAAAATAGATGGCGTCTTCATCACTGCTGCAATTGAGCCAAGTGCTGCATTTTACGGGTCATTTCTTGACCTGCTGCTGCTACAACGGGCATCAAAAAAGAGGTTACTTCCTCTGTTGCGACGGTTATCGGTAAGACGAGGCTAACACTTCCAAGAACTCGCTTGTCGTCATAAATAGGGGCTGAAATCCCAGAGGCACTTGTTCCAAGCTCACCTGCCGTGATAATAGCAGGCTGGCTTCTAAGCTCTCGAAGGCTTCGCTTGACCTCTGTCCAATTGGCGCCAAGGCCAAACTGGTTGAATTTATCAGGAGCGTTGTTGAAGTAGGCTCTAGCTTGGCGTAAGGGTAAGTTGGCCAGAATCACTTTTGATGCAGCGCCTTGATATAAAGGTCGCGGCTGGCCACGCTCATAGCTAATCTCATGGTGCTGATAAGTCTCGAATTCCTCATGCACACACATTACTTGGCCGCGGAAGTAGCGGCAAAGAATGGCGATACTGGCAGAAGGTGCCGTGCTGAGCATTTCTCGCATAATACTTCTCGCCGCATGAATCATTGGATCGCCAATCCTTAGTTTACGGTCCAGCTCAATTATCGCCGGGCCAAGTACATACCTCCCTGTCGTATAGGCTGAAATATAACCGGCCGAGGCAAGCGTTCTAAAGTAACGGTAGGTCTGGCTGGCCGAAATCCCCAAGTGTACAGACGCCTCATCGACCGACCACTCCCCTTTTTCTTCATCAGCGAACAGGGAAAGTAATCGCAGCAGCCGTTCCTGAGAATTCTCTTTCAAAGCCACCTCAACATTTCCAGTCTGTTAATAGCGCCCTTAAACCACTGCGCGCATCTTTTGCAAAGCTCACTAGGGGCTTACAGCAATAACTGACTGTCACACATGACCATCAGTTGCCTCAATACGCTGTGATTGCTTAAAAAAATTTTTGAGCGCCCAGCACCATAGCCTGTATCAAAGCCTCCCGAAGATAATACTTTTGTCGCAAATACATATTTTTGCCTTGACCCCAACCGCATAAAAAGCAAAATTATCACAATACGAAAAAAATTGTTTTATTTACGGCAGAGACAATAATTGCTGATCCTTACAAACACACATCAGCTGAATCTTAAGGAGGAGCTATGACCGATACAGCATTTAAAGAATTAATCTCCAAAGACAACATGGCGCCACTATGGGAGGTGCTGCGAGGTTTGACACCACGTGAGCCTAAACAGGTACTGGAGCCCGTTATCTGGCGTGATAAAACGATTCGCAAGAACATGGAGATGGCTTGTGAAGCCATTTCAGCTGAGGATGCCGAGCGTCGCGTCCTGGTGCTGGAAAACCCAAAGCTACGCGGTAAATCCTTGGTAACCACCTCACTATACGCAGGCATTCAGATGATTCTGCCTGGCGAGGTCGCGCCAAGTCATCGGCATACGGCTTCGGCCTTGCGCCTGATTCTCAGCGGCGAAGGTGGCTTCACTAATGTGGACGGTGAAAAAGTAATGATGCGCCCTGGTGATTTCGTGATCACACCATCCGGGGTGTTCCACGACCATGGCGCCGAGGGCAGCGACCCGGTGATGTGGCTGGATGGCCTTGATGTACCTGTCGTACAGATGCTTAACGCGGGCTTCTCTGCTGACGATCCGAACAATCGCCAGGAAGTTCGTCGACCGGCGGGCGACTCTGAAGCGCGTTATGCATCCGGGTTAACCCCAGTTGGGTATCAGGGCAGTGGCACGACGAGCCCCTTGTTCCACTACCCCTATAAGCGCACTCGGGCGGCGTTGACTCAGCTCGCTGAGAGTGGTGATTGTGATCCTGCCATTGGGCTCAAGCTGACCTTTACCAATCCCACCAATGGTGAATCACCGATCCTTACCATGGGCGCTTACATACAGCTTCTGCCACCTGGATTTCAGGGCGTGGAGCATAGGGAAACAGATGGTGCGGTCTATTGCGTAGTGGAGGGTAGTGTCCGCGTTCACGTCGGAGATCAGGAGTGGACGGCAAATCAGCACGATGTGTTTGTGGTTCCTGGCTGGGCCTGGCGTCGCTTCAAAGCCTCCGATGAATGTGTTTTGTTCAGTTTTTCAGATCGCCCCCTTCAGGAACATTTGGGCTTTTGGAAGGGCGAGAGTAAAAAAGCCTGACAACTCCCTGATACAAAGGATAACCATTGCATGAAAATCTGCTTGTTCAATAACAATCGCCTGGGTGTCGTAGACGGTAACGAGGTATTGGACGTCTCAAGCGTCCTAACTCGTATCGGTGCCTCGGAATATCCCTATCCCCGTGGAGATCAACTGATTGCTTGCTTACCAGAATTAATGCCTGTCATAGCGGATGCCATACAATTCGCTCGGCGTTATCCTCTCAGCAAGGTGACATTGCGCTCCCCGGTTGCCAACCCCGGCAAGGTTGTCGCGGCTCCAGTCAACTACCAAGCCCACTTGGATGAGGCCATTGAGGATACCGCGACTTTCTCCCGAGCACATGTGCGAAAGATACAGGAGACAGGGCTGTTCCTCAAAGCTACAAGTTCACTGGTCGGTCCTGATGATTCTGTGTACGTCGGTCTTCCGGACCGCCGAACCGACCACGAAATCGAATTGGTTGCCATCATTGGCAAACGTGCCAAAAACGTTTTAGCAAAGGATGCGCTGTCCTACGTGGCGGGATACAGCATCGGGCTGGATATCACGATTCGTGGGCCGGAGGAGCGCAGCCTGCGTAAGTCGCTAGATTCCTACACAGTGCTGGGCCCCTGGCTGGTTACCGCCGATGAGATAGAAAACCCTCATGCATTAGCGATGACCCTAGATGTGAATGGAAAAGTGCGACAAAGCGCCAATACCAAAGATCTGATCATGGATGTAGCCGAACTTATAGAGTTTGCCTCCAAATTCTACACCCTCGAGCCCGGCGATCTGCTGTATACCGGGACACCAGAGGGGGTGGGGCCTATCCAGCCTGGTGACACCATCAATTGTGAGATTGAGCGTATTGGTAAGATCAGTGTGAACGTGGAGGCATCATGAGTACTCAGCAGCCTATTCTTATTATCGGCGGCGGGATTGGTGGCCTTGCATCAGCACTGGCCTTGTCTCGTCTCGGCATCCCAACATTGGTTATTGAGCAGGCCGATGAGTTTCGTGAAGTGGGTGCTGGTATCCAAGTAGGACCGAATGGCTTCCGCGCCCTTGATCGCCTAGGGGTATTGGCGCAGGCACGTGAACTGGCGGTGCTGCCAGATGAACTGATCATGATGGACAGCGTCAATGCCACGCCGGTCGTTGAGATCCCGGCGGGTGACTCATTCATCGAACGCTTCCAGTACCCCTATGCACTGATCCATCGTGCCGACTTACACAACGTACTGCTCAACGCGTGTCGTGCATCGAGCCAGATAGAGTTTCGAACCTCTACTAGGGTCGCCTCCTTCTCAGAGGCCAATGGCAAGATGAATGTCACCACAGCTCAGGGGGAAGTAATCTCAGGAAGTGCTTTGATAGGGGCCGATGGCCTATGGTCTAAGGTTCGCGAGAGCATTGTCGGCGATGGAGCTCCGAGGGTTTCCGGTCACATTGCCTATCGTGCGGTAATTCCTATCGAGGAAGTGCCAGAAGCCTATCGCCGGAATGCCATGATTCTGTGGGGCGGCCCCAAAAACCACCTCGTGCAGTATCCGTTACGTGGAGGAAAGCTCTTCAATCTGGTTGCCGTGTTCCATAGCGATCGCTATGTAGAAGGCTGGAATACAGAAGGAGATCCTGAGGAGCTCAAGCAGCGTTTCGCTGGAACCTGCGATACGGTTCAAGAACTGTTAGCCAAAATTGATAGCTGGCGTATGTGGGTGCTATGCGATAGAGAGCCTGTGAAAGAGTGGAGCCGTGGCCTTGCCACCCTGGTCGGAGACGCTGCTCACCCGATGTTGCAATACCTTGCCCAAGGTGCCTGCATGGCTATAGAGGATGCTGTTGTGCTAGCTGATGAGGTTGCCCGCTGCAGTGACGATATCGCCAGTGCCTTTCAGGCGTACCAGCAGCGGCGCTACCTGCGCACCGGACGCTGTCAGATTATGGCCCGTGTTCACGGTGAGTTCTATCACGCGACAGGGGTTACGGCTGAACTGCGCAATGCCATGCTCGCTTCTCGGACGCCAGAGCAGTCTTATGAAGGGCTGGCTTGGCTATATGATAAGGATATTTGACGCGCTTTTAATATAATAATTTTCTAATAAAAAGTAATAACTGTTTACAACTCTTGCAAACTACCATGCTCATAAAATTTTAGAATTCCGTTTTTGACTTATGATTTTATAAGAGCACAACTAATTTTCAGTGAGAAAGAAAAAACCTCTAAAAATAAGGTAAATACAATGACAAACATACTAAATACTGCCACTCGCTATCTTTGCGCGATTCCGCTAGGCCTAGCGTTAATTGCCAGCACACAAGTCGAGGCCAAAGAGTTACGCCTGGGATTAATTACTCCGCCTCAGCATATTTTGAATCAAACCGCCCAACGCCTAGCCGACACAGTGGCAGAGCGAAGTAATGGTGATTTAACCATTACCATTTTCCCATCCGGCCAGCTAGGGGATGAATCGGCCATGTTCACCCAAATGGAGACCGGACTGCTAGACATAGGGCTTATGACCGCCGCAGCTACCAGCCAGCGTGAACCAGCTTTCGTCGGCTGGTTCACTCCCTTCCTCTTTTCCAGCGTAGAAGAGGCGGCCAAGGCCACCGAGACAGACGCTGCTCAGCAGATGCTGCAGAACCTGGAGAGCAAAGGTCTGCACGCATTCGGCTATACTTTTGCGGGCATGCGCCATATTCTTATGCGCGAAAGCGCTGTTAACAGCACTGAGGATGTTAGCGGCAAAAACATCCGCATTATTCCGTTCGCAGCGATGAATACCTGGTGGCGAGCCGTTGAGGCTCGGCCCACCCCGACGAGTTTGCCGGATGTTTACCAAGGCCTCCAAAACGGTATGCTGGATGGTGTGGATATTGACCTCGGTGCCTTAGTAGGTTCGGGCTTTTATGAAGTAGCGGAGCATCTAACACTGACTAGCCATATGGCGTTTCCTGAGGTAGCCATAATGGGCCAAGCATCCCGCGCTTCACTTAGCGATGCAGAACGCCAGCTAATTGATACCGCCATGGCTGAGGCACTTGCCTGGGGTACTAAGACGGAAATTGCAGCAGAAGCGAGCAACCGCACCTTGCTCGAAGACCGCATTAATGTGTATACGCTAGAAAGCGCTGAAGACGCTTTCAGCACGGCGAACCAAGCGTTCGCTGAGCGCTTTGGTGACCATCCGCTTATCCAAGCATTCCAGCAACAGTCCACCGAACTCCTTAACGCTGAATAAAACGCGTCGGGGCGCTTCTGCGCCCCGAACCAAAGAGGCGTGCCCAAGATGCATTTTCCCCAAAATACCTGGCTAACCAAGGCGAGTCGCCAGCTAGCCAGAGTTGAACAGCTGCTCTGCAACGTACTGATAATAGCTTTTAGCGCGTTGCTTATTACTAATGTTTTCGCACGATACGTACTTAACAGCCCGCTCTTTTTTGCCAATGAGCTAGCCGTATATATTCTGATTTGGATGGCGTTTCTCGCCATCTCTATCGCCA
>JAMCZP010000157.1 GCA_023485185.1 Gammaproteobacteria bacterium | reverse complement strand
AAAATAGGCTGACTTTGCTGAACTTGGAGACGCCTGTTAACAGCACAAATTCAAGGTGCGGGTCGGCATCTTTTAGTACGCTATAGAAGTTTTTAAGACCTTCGCGTAATTCGCGGGCGCGCTCAGGTTCCAGAATATTATCAAGAATGGGCTTGTCGTACTCATCCACGAGCACCACGACGCGCTGCCCATGTACCTTATGTACCTCGCGGATTAAGGCGGAAAATTCACCCGCGATATCGGTCTCACGCTGAAGGGTTACACCGAGCCGTTCACGTAAGTGAAAAAGTTGATCGCGAATGCGCTCATCTAGCGCCGCTCGACTGTGCATCACGCCATCGGCAAAACTAATACGTATGACAGGGTGCTTAGCTTGCCAGTCCCATTCGTCGTGGATAAACAGCCCTTCAAACAGCGCTTTTCGGCCTTCAAACAGGCAACGCAACGTGTCGATCAGTAGGCTTTTGCCAAATCGCCGTGGCCGCGAGAGAAAGTAGTATTTACCCTCCTCGATTAGCTGATGAATAACCGGCGTTTTATCAACGTAGTAGTAGCCACCTTCACGGATATCAGCAAACGTCTGTACTCCGATCGGCAATTTAAGATGAGCTCGGGTGGGCACGGCAGCCTCCTCAGGCATTCTCTGCAGCGTCTGCTTGACAGCATAACATGTATGCCGCCTATCACCTCTGGCCTCCCTTTTCGCCAAGATGCTAGGCTCTTCTGAAAACTGGCTACGCTCGACCATACGGCGTTAAAAATCGGCTCAAAATACTCATTTACACCATGTAAACTCCGTTTTTTCGCCGATTTTTGCCTTGTCTGGCCTTCGCTCGCCGACTTTTCAGACAAAGCCTAAACCACTGGAAAATTAGCCCTGCCGGTTTGCAATTTCTGCCTTAAAACTAAATACTGTATATCCATACATAAATTAACTAGTCAGGGTGCCGACGATGCCGGGCCAGTCAGCTCACTTTGTGCCAGCCTTGCCATTAACCTCTCAGCCGCTGCCTTATTTAACGTTCACCGGTCGCGCAGGTTTTAGCGGTTTTCCTTCGCCTGCGCAGGATTACGAGCCGCGTTCGCTCGACCTCAATGTTCGTCTTGTTAAAAATCCTACCGAGACGTTTTATGTCACGGCGACGGGGGACAGTATGGAAGGCTGGGGCATTTATGACGATGATTTACTGATTGTTGACCGGGGCGTTAGGCCTCGTTTAGGGCATTTTGTGGTGGCCATGTTTGAAGGTGAAGTGCTGATCAAACGCTATGCGCTACACCACGGTTTTCCACACCTCTGCTCTGCCCATCCAGACTACCCGCCCCTCCCCCTTGAAGGTAGTGACTGCCAACTGTGGGGCGTGGTGCGCGCCGTGGTGCACGAGTATTTACGTTGAGTGAGCTTTTGCGATGATCGGGTTAATCGACGCTAACAATTTTTATGTCAGCTGCGAGCGGGTGTTTCAGCCCCGGCTTGAAGGCAAGCCGGTAGGCGTAATGTCGAATAACGACGGCTGTATCATCGCTCGCTCAGCCGAGCTTAAAGCGCTGGATATCCCGATGGGTACGCCTGCGTTCAAACTTGAGGGGTTGCGCCAGCGTGGCGAGATCCACTTGTTATCATCCAATTATGAGCTTTATGGCGATATGTCGGCACGCCTGACGCAGCTATTGCGCGATGCTTGCCCGGACGTTGCCCCCTACTCCATCGATGAAATGTTCGTTTATTTACAAGGTTTCACCACGGAGCAGTGCGAGGCGCTAGGGCGTCGTTTACGCCAGCGCATTCGTCGCCATTTGGGGTTACCAGTATGTGTAGGGCTTGCCCCGACCCACACGCTCGCCAAGTTGGCCAACCATCTCGCTAAGCAGGACCCACACCACCAAGGCGTTTGCCTGCTCAGTGGCCAGGATCACACCAGCGAGGCGCTGCTTAAAGTTACCCCGGTGGGCAACGTGTGGGGGGTTGGTCACCGGCTTGCCGAACGGTTAAAAGTTAGCGGCATTAATACCGCCTGGGATCTGCGTGAATGCGATGCCAAACAGTTGCGTAAGCGCTTTTCGGTGGTACTAGCACGTACCGCGCTTGAGCTGCGAGGCACGCCCTGCATGCAGATGAATGCCGTGGATAAGCCCCGAGAGCGCATTATGACCTCGCGCTCTTTCGGCCAACCGACCGGGGTGTTTGCGGAAGTACATAATGCGCTGCGCCGACACGCTCAGCGGTGTGCTGAAAAATTGCGTGAGCAGCGCAGTTTAACCCGTGCTGTCATGGTGTTTCTTAACACGAATCGCCATCGCCGCGACCAACCGCAATATTTTCCCCATGCATTAATACCGCTACCCTCTCCCAGCGATGACACTCGTGTCATTCTTGACGCCGTTCGCCAAGGGCTTGAGCAGATTCATCGCCCCCGCTACCAGTTTATGAAAGCGGGCGTGATGCTGGTTGATTTGGTGGACGCCGAGCAGTATCAGATGTCGCTACTGCATCAGCCAGCCCGTGAGCGTCACCCGTTTTTGATGACCACGGTGGATCAGATCAATCAGCAAATGGGGCAAGGCACGATTAGCTTCGGCATGACAGATGCGCCAGCTGCTTGGCAGTTACGCTGTGCCCATCGATCCAACCGCTTTACCACCCGCTGGGATGAATTAATGAGAGCAGGCACGCACCCGGGCGCTATCGAGGCGTGTACTTCGCGCTCTTAACCGCTACCCTGAGAGGTCAAATACGCAGGAACCGCTGTTTTTATGTCTCTCACTCGTCCAGATAAAGAGTATGCGCCATCACCCGGCTTGGCCCAGCGCTGGGCTAACCGTTATATACAACGCTATTTTCGCCGTTACCCGGCACTTGATTCCCCCGACCCGCAGGCGCTGAAGCGTACCCGGCGCTGGATTATTGCGTGGGCAGCGGTCGCCGGGATTATTTCCGGTACGCTGATTGGCGGTGCCGAGTGGTGGATGCGTGCCTTCGCGACGGACAACTGGGAAGCCATGAGCTTTAGGGAGCAGTTGCCTTACTGGGCAGGCTATATGGCGGTGGCAGGCGTTGTGACGGCGCTGGAAATTGGTTTTTTATATTGGAATGCGCTGCGGGGCGTGGCGAGCGTTACCCGCTTGGCTGGCCTTAACTACGGTCAACAGCAGCCGCTAGAGCCCGACATTCAGCTTACCGTACATGGTGTTTCGCGGGCGGCCTTGGAGTACCCAAGCCCCGGTAGTCTTATTTATGGTGTTGACCCCCACGCTTATCTGCGTGGCTGGAAACTCACCTTTAGAGCCCTGCTGTACCGTTTAAAAATTAGCTTAAGCAGTTTTATTCTGCGCTTGTTACTGCGCCGCTTATTGGGTCGCCTAACACTACGCGGCTTTCTACCCGTGTTAACCGGGCCGCTTTACGCGGTATGGAACGCCTGGATTGCGGCGCGGATCACCCAAGAAGCCTATTTGCAGGCTCGCGGGCCAGCGCTGGTTAAGCATTTGATGGAAACGCTGGCAGAGAGCGATGAGCATACGCGCCAACTCGTGGCACAGGGCGTTGGCGAACTGATTATGCGCAATCAACACCCCCACCCGAACTTAGTGCTGCTATTAGCTCGCCTGCTCAATAGCCTGCCCGACAAGCCTCCAGCGATTGAAGTTGATTGGCCAACCGCACTAAGCAACTATGCGCAGCTTAGCGGTTCACCGCGTGACACATTGCTCAGCGCCCTCACCCAAGCAGCACTGCTCAGCGGTACCTATCGTGGGTCCCGAAAGCGTTTTTTAAAGGAGGTATTTGCGACCTGCCAAACGCCACTGCTTAATGAGGATATCAAAGCGCAGCAGCAGCGTTTGTTATCGGGTCAAATGCCGTAGCACGTTACGCCACTCTCAACGCTTGGCGCAGCCGAGGATTGAGGGTTTCGCCCAACGCCACCATGGCAGCCAAAATAGCCAACAGCCACGGCCAGTGGGCGGCAAAGGAGACCTGGTATACACCTAGTGCATCAACAAAAATCACCACAATGCCGAGTGGGCTAACATAGCGCACCATGGTTAGCCACAGCGCGTAGGGCAATGGCGAAAGCCCCAGCTCTTCGCGAAAGCTCTCGCTTTTCAGTACAAACCCCGCCAGTACGACCATGCCTAGGCCGCCCAACGGCATCATCCAGCGCGATGGCAGGTAGTCCAGCCAGTCGAAAACGTTTTTACCTGCCAGCGACCAATCGGCGCCTAGATTGAACGACAGCATGGCCAGCGTGCTGATCAGCCATAGCACAATGCCTGTTCCCCATGAGGCCGCTCGGCGTGACATACCTTTGTTATCGCACAGCCAGGAAACCGTGGCTTCGACCATGGAGATCGACGACGTCAGTGCGGCCATGGAAAGCATCAAAAAGAATAGAACGCCAAACAGCGTGCCAAAAGGCATCGCCTGGAATGCCAGCGGCAGGCTCATAAAGATCAGCCCTGGGCCTTCACCGGGGTTCATGCCGTTAGCAAAAATCACCGGAAAAATTGCCAGCCCCGCCATTAGCGCAACGACGGTATCCGCCAACGCTACGCTTACTGTGGTGCGGCCAATCGAGGCACTTTTGGGCAGGTAACTGCCATAGGTGAGAATCGCCCCCGAGGCGAGGGAAAGCGTAAAGAAGGCGTGGCCAAGCGCTGCCAGCATGCCTTCACTGGACAGGCTGCCCGCGTTGAACGAGAACAGGAAATTGACCGCCGCACCAAAGCCGCCGGAAAACACGCCAAAACCAATCAGCACCACTAGCATGACCACCAGGCCCGGCATCATCCAGCTAACGCTTTTTTCGATGCCCTGCTGTACGCCTTTGCCGACAATGAGCATGGTCAGCAGCGTGACTAAGGTACTCCAGAAGCCAAGATTCAGCGGGTTAGCGTTGTTAGCACCGAACACAGCAGCCATATCATCGACGCTACCGCCCGCGAGGCCACCGGTCAGCATTTTCCAAAGATAAGAGAACGACCAGCCCGCCACCACCACGTAAAACGACAGGATCATAAAGCCGCACAGCATCGCCATCCAGCCGATTAACGACCACGCTGATGACCGGCCAGATTCACTGACGACACGACGAATAGCATCAATAGGGCTACCGCGGCCACGTCGCCCAAAAGCGATTTCGGTCATCATGACCGGCACGCCCACCGCAAAGATACAAGCCAGATACACCAGTACAAAGGCACCGCCGCCAAACTCACCGGTGATATAGGGAAATTTCCAGATGTTGCCTAGCCCAACCGCAGAACCGGTAGCCGCCAACATAAACCCCCAGCGGCCTAGCCACTGAGTGCGAGGTTGCCCAGAAGAGGTCATTTGCCCATTTATCCTGTCAGAAAAAGGCGCTCATCCTAAAGGATTTCACAGGCCATGCCCACAAGGGCCTGATGACGTTTACGCATATACCGACGCTTTAGCGGCGGCATCCAACCGCTGGGCGGTTTGATCCATCTTGCGCAAACAGGCCAGCAGCACGACGCCAAGCGTTACGAAGCCGCCCGCCAACCATAGCCCAACGCCGTAATGGCCAGTAGCTTCCGCCAGCATTCCGGTTAACGCTGGGGCACATATCTGCGCTGCGCCATACGCCAGCGTCATCTGGCCCATTAATCGTGCGGGGCTTGAAGGGTAAAGCCTGCCGGCCATGGTCAGCACCAGGCTGACACAGCCAAGGAAGGTACCGCCGTAGAGCACAGCACTGAGCAGCACAATCGCGGCATTGGCGGTAATGGCAGGCAGCACAATACCCACTACCTGAATCGCCATGGCAATAATCAGCGCACCCAGGTAGCCGACACGGCGTGCCACCAGATCCCACAGCATGACCGCTGGAGCGGCGGCGAGGCCCGCTAGCGCAAACGTCCAGTTGCCCATGCCTGCCAGTAGCGGTTCACGCTCAACAATAGCCACCAGAAAGGTCGCGCTGATCACGTAGCCATAACCGGCGCAAAAGTAGGCAGCGAGCATCCAGCGCATAAAGGTACGTGTGGGTGGCATCGCGGGCTGGCTGTTCGCTGAGGGGGCACCTATCACGGGTTTTTCCGGACGCGGCAACCACCGCCAAGCAGGCACGAGCAGCGCGGCACCCAGCAAGCTAAATCCCCACCACTGGGTCTGCCAGCTCAATGACAGCTGCAGCATCATTTCGACCGCGACCGCCGCGACTATCATGCCTAACCCCACACCGGCAAAATGAATACCCAACTCGCCTCGCTGGCGATGCTGGATTAACCAATGAAGAATCAGCCCTGACGCTAATAGCATGGAAGCGCTGCTGGAAAGCCCGGCCAAAAAGCGTAGTCCCGCCCACACCCAAAAGTGCTCGGTGAGTGCCATACCCGCGGTGGTCAGTACGGCCAGTACTAACCCGCAACGAAACAGCGTGTCTTTGATATAAATACTGTGAATAGAGGCGGCCAGCACCGCGCCCAACATATAGCCCGCGTAGTTAAGCGCCGCCAGCCAGCCACCATCGGCGTCGCCCATCCAGGTCTGCTGCTGCATCACCGGTAGCAATGGCGTATAGGCAAAACGCGCCACCCCAACGCACAATATCTGGCTAAACACACCTGCCAGAAGCACTCTAAAGCGTTGGAAACCTAGCGTTGCTGCGGTCATCGGGTGCTCCTTACCAGCGCTTAGCGACTTGTTAACGGCGACGTCGCTATTGTTATATTGATTAGCGTGCGTACAGTGCCGTCATAGTAAGGTGTTTTGAGCAGCGCGTCATGACCACCTAGGTCGAGGGGCATGAGTCAACAGGTGTGGCTAGAGATTCACCTCCAGGCTTAGCAGCAGAAATGACAGCGTTTTGCCATGTCCATCTAAATTGAGCGCCCCATTAACACCGCCCTGAAGCACGTCATCAATCACAAAGTTCATGCCGGCCAAGTTAGGCAAAGGGTAGCGCCGCACTCGGCTGGCCCCCCGGTGGGCAAACAGCGCCAGCACCCGCTCTTCAGTCACTTGTTCCAGCAAGGTGGCATAGTGACCGGCATCATAGGCAAATAGCGCCACATTAAGGCGTTCGCCTTTATCTCCTGCGCGGGCGTGCGCTAACTGGTGAAGTGCCACTGCGGTATAACGTTCAGTGCGCGGCTTGTGTTCAGCTTGCAACATCGCAATCACTCCTACTAACGCCGATTAGAGTTGTGTCAAACAGGCTGGCGTGAGCATGAATGTCGCTACGTTTGACTAAATAAGAGGCGGTAAATACCCGCCGCTGAAACTGGCGGCGCACGCCACCACCCCCTGCGGGGCCCGCGCAGTAAAGCGCCAGTAGCTCTTGGGTCGCTCGTGCCACCCAGCGCCGCTCACTGTGTTCTGCTGCTAAGCGAAGTCGGTAATCGCCACTAGCAGAAGGTGACGCGCTGCGCTGCAGCTCGCCGCTATCGCTATCAAAAACACTGGCGAGACCGATAATATCCAAGCGCGTACGCAGCTCGGCAGGCGCACGAAACACTAGCCGTTCACGCAGTACTTGTGCTGCAAGCTGTGCCCTTGCCAACGCATTGGGGCCTGCGTAGGAGATTTCCGCCTCGCCCTGCCAACCCCCTTCGTAACACACCGTGGTTTTAAGCCGCTCAGGCGCTGGCTTGCCGCGAATGCCCGTCACTGCTACACGGTTAGGCGAGAGCTGGCGCACTTCAGCGTGGGAGAGATCCACCGTGACATCCGGGGTTAGGTAATTAGCCGGGTCGTGAACCTCGTAAAGCAATTGCTCTTTTACCGTTTGCTCAGTAACACAGCCACCGGTATTGGCCGGTTTGGTGATGATTAAGCTGCCATCCTGCTCTACTTCAATAATCGGATAGCCCACCGTGGCGAGCCCCGGCACGTCTTTAAAGCCAGGGTCAGCAAAATAGCCGCCACTCACCTGGGCGCCACACTCCGCTAAATGCCCCGCCATCATGCCGCAGGCCAGGCGATCCCAATCATCCCAACGCCAATCAAAGTGGTGCATCAGCGGGGCTAAAAACAGCGCGGGGTCGGCAACGCGCCCAGTGACCACGACATCGGCTTGCATGGCCAGCGCCTCCGCCAATGCTTTTGCGCCCAGGTAGACGTTGGCTGAAATCAGCGCTTCATCCCCCGGCATAGCGAGCCGTTCGGCCTCCCAACGCTGCAAGTCCAAACTATTCAGCTGCTGGCGGATGTCATCGCCATGCACCTGGGCAATACGAATATCCTCGCGTCCCAGTTGCCTAGCTAAATCCGCTACTACCTGACACGCACCACTTGGGTTTGCCGCGCCGAAGTTGCCTAAAATTTTGATATTGTGATCCAGGCAGTCGCGCAGTATTGGGGCCAGCAGTTCATCCAAGAGCGGCTCAAAGCCACTTTCGGGATCATCGCGCATGGCCCGGTGTGCCGCTGCCAGCGTACGCTCGCCCAAGGTTTCAAACACTAGTGCGGAGGGCTGCTGGCGCTTGATTAATTCAGCAACCACTGCCACGGCGGCGTCCGTCCGGTCACCCGAGAAACCGGCGCCGCTGCCTAATAGAAAACTCATAGCGGTGTCTCCTTGGCCGGATGGGGATGACGGCCACTGGCGTTAGTGGCGGCTTCATCATTCAGCAGCGAACGGCGGCGAATAAACAGCCCGACGATTAACGCCAGCGCCGTTAGCGTGGAGAGCCAACCGGGTGTCAGTGCAAGACCAATGACCGCGATGAGTGCGGCAACATCAATCACGCGCTTGCCCGTCATCGCCACGCGCGACATCAGCGCGGCAAAGGCCACCACAAATACCACCCCTTGGCAGCTAGCCAGGACAATTTCCCAGGCAGTACCAAAACCTGCTAAGGCCGGATAAATCAACAGCAAGAACGGAATGACATAAATGGCTGCTGCCAAGCGCACAGACTCAATCGCCGCAGGCAGCCAATTGGTGTTGGCGATCCCCGAGGCGACAAAGACCGCAATACACACGGGTGGCGTAATGACCGAGAGCGTCGCGAAGTAGAAAACAAACAGGTGCGCGATTAATGGCTCAACGCCGATCGCGGTGAGCGCGGGGGCCAACACGGAAGCCACCAGTACATACGCCGCCGTGGTGGGAATGCCCATGCCCAAAATGAGACACACGCCGCCGACGATAAAGGCGACAAGAAAGAGTGATTCACCGCCAACAGAGACGATCAAACTCGCCAGCGTAACGCCGATACCGGTCATACCAATCATCGCGACCAGAATCTGCGCGCCAGCAAGTAGTACGCCGATAATCACCATACCTTTACCGGCATCAACCAGGCCCGCCACCAGCTTGCCGAAAATCTCACGCAGCGGCATTTTGGCCATCAGTGCAAAGGGCACAAAGGTAAGAATGGTCATTAAGATGCCGTAAAACGCCGACATCTGGATTGACCGGCCGCTAAGCACGCCGTAAAACAGCCCACCCAAAGCGGCTAAAATAGGGATAATACGTTCAGGACGAATAACTTCTGACCAGGCAGGCAGCTCATCTTCAGGTACTACCTGTAACTGGCGGCGCCTGGCGACCAAGTGAATAGTGACAAATACGCCAAGATAAAAAAGCACGGCGGGTAGCAACGCGGCCAGCGCAATGCGCAGGTAACTCTCACCGAGAATCTCCGCCATGATAAAGGCCGCAGCACCTAAGATCGGTGGCGCGATTTGTCCACCCGTGGAGGCGACTGCTTCTACCCCTGCCGCGAACGGGCGTGGGTAATTCAGGCGTTTCATCATCGGAATGGTGAAGTTACCCGTGGTGGCCACGTTGGCCACCGCGCTGCCGCTTACCATGCCGAACAGCCCAGAAGCGACCGTGGCGACCTTGGCAGCACCACCCGGTGAGCGGCCGCTAATCCGCAGCGCCAGATCCATAAAGGTATTGCCGCCCCCGGTATGCAGCAGCAAACAGCCAAATAGTACAAAGGCGGCAATCGTCGTGGCAGCCACACCTACCAGCATGCCCCACACGCCTAAATCACCGAGATAGATGGTTTCGGTCATGTAGTAAAGGTCAAACCCACGGTGGCCGAGCGGCCCTGGAATCGCAGCACCCAGCCATGCGTAGGCCAACCCCGCCAGCACCAACAGTGGAAAGATAACTCCGATGGCGCGCCGCGAAAGCTCTAAAATAGCGATTATCAGTATCCCGGTCAGCAGCATATCGCGGGGCGTGGCCCACGGCAGCTCGACTAGAATTTGCTCATGATTGAAGGCGATATAACTACAGGCCCACACAACCCCAGCAGCTAATGCCACATCAATAGCGATACCAAGCGGGCGCCAACGCTTGCCAGCTCCTAACGGATAAACGGCAAGCCCCAGCAAGATGACCAGCGCGAGAAAGATGCTCCGCTGAATCAAGCTCTCAAAAGGTCCCGTCGCGGAGGTATAAAGGATTAGCCCACCCAGCAGGAGCGCTAAGCCTTTGGTGACTGTCTCACGCATGATCATCTTCTCCGATATGCCTTACTGAACAGGCTGTAAGGCGTCAGGGATGTCATGCCCCTGCTCTTCAAAATAGCGCGCAGCACCCGCATGTAACGGCACCGTACCTACATCCAGGGTCATCTGGGCAATATCCGCATCGCGCATGGCGGAAAAAGCGTTAATCTGGGGCTCAGGATTTTCCATCACGGCTTTGACGATTTGGTAGGCGGTCTCTTCATCCATATCCGGGTGGGCATGCACAGCAACGCCAAACGCCCAGGTGGTGTAAGCAGGAATGCCTTCTGCGGCTCCTTCGGGAATATCCACAATAGCGACATCCGGCATTTCACTGCGCAGTGTTTCTGCTTCTTCTTCGTTTAGCGAAAGCACGCTAATCGGCGTGAACGTAGCAATATCCATCGTAGAGCCGTCTAAACGCTCACCCACGCCAGACTTCACCGAGCCCATCACCCGGCCATCTTTCATGGCATCGACCATATCGGTGGTAGAACCACGCACGTAATCAGGTTCAATACCTAACGCGCGCATGACCGCTTCAGTGGTTTTTTCGGTAGCAGAGCCTGTAATACCGGGATTGAAACGCACACCAGCTAAGTCAGCAAAGGAAGCGACATCGGCATCCTGTCGCATCACCGCGTTTTGCGGCGCTACGGTGTAAACCCATAGCAGGCGGTTATCGACAGGGCGACCTTCAAAATCTTCCTCACCCGCGTAGGCGTGATAGCCCGTATTGGTGGTCACCAAGCCCATATCGATTTGATTGCGGCCTAAACGGCGCAGGTTATCTACGGTGGCGCCGGTTTCGGCAACGGAGGAACTCACCCCTTCCACTTGGTTGTTAATAATCTGGTTAACCGCCACAAAGTAGCTGTAGTGGCTGGAAGAGCTTGAAGTGGAGCCAATCAGCAGGCGCTCATTAGCATGAGAAGTGGCAGCGGCTAGCACAGCAGCGCTTGCCACCATGGCGGTAAGTAGCGTTTTCATCGTGTCTCCGAAGCTCGCTAAGCGAGCTATTGTTATTGTAGAGCGGTATTTATCTAAAACAGTGATCGCGAAGCGGTTTGCAGGCGATATAGGAAGCATGGTCTGCCGGTTATATTTTGTATATTGAATAGTTTTTAATTTATGTTTTACTTTATAAATGAATCCAAGCATCCAGCAGTTACGTGTTTTTGTCGCCGTCGCCCATTCGCGAAGCCTTGCAGAGGCCAGCGAGCGGGTGCACCTTTCCCAACCGGCGATATCGATTGCACTGCGTAAACTTGAAGAGAGTGTAGGTGGTGCACTATTTGCCCGCACCACCCGCCAGCTCGCGTTAACCCCGGAAGGAGAAGCCTTTTTGCCCGTTGCCGTGCGGCTGTTGAATGATTGGAATGAAGCCTTTGAAGACCTCAATGATCAGTTTTCCAAACAGCGCGGTAAGGTGACCGTGGCCGCCCTCCCCACCCTGGCAGCAGGATTATTTCCGCGCGTCGTTAAGGTTTTTCATGAGGCCTACCCGCGGATTAATCTGAGCCTGCATGATGTGCTAGCGGACCAAATTAATCAGATGGTGCGTGAAGGTCGCGCCGACTTTGGGCTTTCGGTTCCGCCTAGTGACGCTGACGATCTAACCTTTGAGCCGGTACTTGAAGATAGCTACGTCGCCGTTTGCCCTATTGGCCACCCGTTGCTGTCACAATCATCCGTGGCCTGGAGCCAATTGGCCACCTATTCGTTTATCGGCATCAACCGCCTTTCCAGCTCGCGCCAGGATATTGATCGCATTATGGAGAGTGTTGGAGGGCGGCTAGATATTTTGTGCGATGCACGGCAGATTGCCACAGTAGGCCGTATGGTAGCCGCAGGTTTAGGTATTAGCGTGCTGCCCTCATTAAGCTTCCGCCAAATTTCTACCGATGGCATTGAACACCGCCCATTGATCGAACCGACGATCCGCCGTGAGCTGGGCATTGTACTTAGTCGTCATCATCCACCCTCTGCCGCCGCAACAGCGTTACGCCAGTTGATTCACCACCACGATTAAAAGCGAGCACGCTTAAGCATTTTCAATACGGCTTTTTCTACAAGCGGGGCGGGAATCTGGCAGACTAGAGGTGATTACTATCCATCACAGTGAGTGAGCAATAACGATGAGCGATACAGCAAAACCCTGGACGCAGCCTATGCCCGACGCACAGTTCAAACTGATGCGCGATATTCTTGCTGCCCCAAGCCCCGTGGGCCTGGAAGCGGCAATGACTTACGGCGTGCTCAAGCCCCATTTTGAAACCTTTGCCCCAGAAGGCTGGCACCTTCGCCAGTTCAAGGGTAATGCGGGCGTTGTGCTGGACACCCACCCTGACCGCGACGATATGTTTAAGGTCATGATTATTGGCCATGCGGACAAAATCCGTATGCAGGTACGCTCAATTGGTGAAGACGGTAAGATCTGGATCAATACCGATTCTTTCCTGCCCACCGTATTGATTGGCCATGAAGTGAAGCTGTTTAGCGAAGACCCGGAAGCCCCTGGCAGCTATCGCTGTATTGAAGGCGGCACGGTGGAAGCGCTCGGCGCCATCCACTTCTCTGACCCTGGCCAGCGTGATGGCAGCAAAGGGCTGAAAAAAGAGCAGATCTACCTGGATCTGCAAATCCACGGCAAAAATAAAAAGCAGCAGGTATTAAATCTGGGGGTGCGCCCCGGCGACTCGATCATTTTTGATCGCCCTATTCGTCCTGGCTTTAGCCCTAATACCTTTTACGGCGCCTACCTGGATAACGGCTTGGGCTGTTTTGTGGCTGCTGAAGTAGCCCGCTTGATTGCGGAAGCAGGCGGCACGAAAAATGTGCGCGTGCTGTTTGCGATTGCCAGCTATGAAGAGATTGGCCGTTTTGGTAGCCGTGTGATGGCGGGGGAAATGAAGCCCGACGCACTGATTGGCGTCGACGTGAACCACGACTATGTGGGCGCACCCGGTATTGGTGACAAGCGCATGCAGCCGTTAGAGATGGGCAAGGGATTCACCATGGCGGTAGGTTCGATTGCCAGCGAACAGCTCAACCGCATTATCGCCACCGCTGCGAAAGAGCATGATATTCCGCTACAGCGTGATATTGTCGGCGTGGATACCGGAACCGATGGTATGGCAGGCGTATTAGCATCTATCGACAGCGCCGCTACTTCGATTGGCTTCCCCATTCGCAATATGCACACCATTTCTGAAACTGGCCATACCCAGGACGTACTAGCGGCGATTTACGCGCTGACCCATACCTTGCAAGCGTTAGACGCCCTGCCGGATCTACAGCGCGAGTTCTTGGATAACCATCCGCGATTGGATCAAGCAAGCCCGTTAACACATCAAGGCCACGCCAAGCCGAAAGATGAGGATGAAGATAGCGAAGAGGCAAAACAGCGTAATTAATCTTTAATTCACCTCCTCTAAAATGACCTGCTAGGTAGTGCTAGCGGGTCATTTTTATTTAAGCACAATAATTTAAGTACTATTAATCAAACACACTACCTACCCCCTGCGTGAGTATTTTAACCTCGCCAAACCACTACCAAAGTCGTAGCCATTCAACCAACGTTTTATAAACTAAAGTGGTAGGATATTTTCCATTAATTAGCCAACCCTAACCAAGCTATTGTTTATTAATGGAGTTATCTATGGGAGATTCATCGCTAGGATGGCGGCACTGGACGCCGTTACTGGCAGGGCCACTACTATGCCTACTTGTACAACTTTTTATGCCCGACACGTTAATTGACCCCGCTCCCCGCCTGGTTCTTGGCCTAACGGCATGGATGGCGGTGTGGTGGGTTACTGAACCCGTGCCGATTCCCGTCACCTCTTTTCTGCCGATGATCATTTTGCCGTTAAGCGGCGTGATGACGCTAGATGAAAGCGTTGTTGGCTATGCCAACCCGGTTATCTACATGTATATGGGCGGTTTTATACTGGCTATAGCCATTGAGCGTTGGAACTTACACCGTCGCATTGCGCTGAATATTGTCAGCCGCATTGGCAATAGCCTGCGTAGTATTGTGCTCGGCGTGATGATTGCCTCGGCGTTTCTATCCATGTGGATTTCAAATGCTGCCACGGCATTAATGATGCTGCCGATTGCGGTCGCCTTGCTGGGTGAGCTCGATGAGCGTGATCAGTTCGATGGCACACAGCGGGATGCTTTCGCGCGCGTGCTGCTACTCACCGTTGCCTATTCGGCCTCTATTGGTGGTTTGGCCACGATTATTGGCTCGGTACCCAATGCAATCGTGGTGGCCATGATTCCGCAGTTTTTTGATGGGGTAGAAATCAGCTTTTTAGACTGGATGCTGTTTGCGCTGCCCCTCACACTGATAATGCTGGTTATCTTGTATTTCTACCTTACGCAACTCTACACAAAAGTGCCCAATAACCGCTTAGAGGTCAATTTCGTTGCTCAAGAGCTAAAGGCACTCGGCCCTATGAGCAGGGAGGAGAAGCGCGTTCTGATGGTGTTTGTGTAGAGTTGCGTAAG
>JAMCZP010000067.1 GCA_023485185.1 Gammaproteobacteria bacterium | reverse complement strand
GCGCTTTCCAGCATGTGATCGGCAGGTGTGGCGACCCCTAGCGCGGGTTGATTTACACCCTGCGAACTGCTCGCCAACCACAGTCCTTTGCCCAGCCAAATAGGTTGAGCAGCGGCGACGGAACTAATGAAAGCGTTATCTACACAGCCGCTTTGACGCAAACGGGCGGCCGCGGAAAGTGCCAACTCTTGAAGATCCCGAGCGGGAAAGTTGACGCTCAAGGTGTCGGCATCCAGGCGTGGTGCAAGCGTTGGTTTGGAAAGCAGACGGGCTACATCGGCAGCGGAGGTAGCGCTGGCGAGCTCTTTGGCAACACCATCGCGATCCAGCACATGAGTGAGCTGGCGCAAAATGTCCAGATGCTCATCGTTTTGTGCCGCAATCGCGACCAGCACATGCACGCGTTGGCCATCGTGCCACTCAACACCGTGGGGAAATTGCAGTACCCTGACACCCGTATGTTTAACATACTGGCGGCTTTCGGGAGTGCCGTGGGGGATGGCAATGGCATTGCCCAAAAACGTTGAAGACTGTGCCTCACGGGCATGCAGTCCGTCGCGGTACTCGGCCTCCACTAACCCTGCGTCTAAAAGTGCCTGAGCGGCGCTATCTAACGCGGTTTGCCAGCCGTCTGCATGGCGGTCCAGCAAAATATCATCGGGGCCGAGTGTTAACATAGTGTTCTCCTGTAAACGCGATCAGGTAACCAATAAATGCCTATTCAGCAGCAGTTTAACTCTGTCATCGCCGGGTCTACATCTATAGTCGAAGATGCTTTAAGGCTGGCTGGATGAATCGTGTCACCTGTGTATAGTGGCTATGCTGAATCGATTCACTTTATGACACAAGGGTTGCGTGTTTAGACTTTGGTCTGATGATCGCAAACTTGCTGATAAATTGCATACTTACTTCAAGACTGTCACATCAAAAGGAGCCTGCATGACACTTGCTGATATTGCTCGACTTGCTGGCGTTTCGCGCACCACCGCCAGTTATGTCATTAATGGTCAGGCCGAGCAGCGGCGTATCAGCACGGCAACGATTGAAAAAGTGATGGCCGTGGTGCGCCAGCATCGTTATCACATTGACCCACAAGCGGCTGCGCTGCGTCGTGGTGCAAGCCGTCTGATTGGGCTCATCGTGCCGGATTTGGAAAACATCAGTTATGCCCGATTAGCCAAGCGCTTGGAGCGTGGTGCCAGGGAGCAGGGCTATCAATTGTTGATCGTGAGTTCAGATGACTGCGCTGAGAGCGAGCGAACGCTGGCTCTAGCGCTACGTGCTCAGCGCTGTGAGGTGCTGATTACCGCTAGTTGCTTACCCACCGATGATCGCTTTTATGTGGATTTAGTCGAAGAGGGGTGGCATGTGGTGGGCATGGACCGTGGTTTAAATCCGGCATTATTTGCAAGCGTGGTGAGTAACGATCAGGAAGCGGCGCACGCCTTGACTCAATCGGTGATCGGAGCGTCGACTAAGCGTATCGCTTGGCTTGAAGCGATGCCGGATCTTTCGATTAGCCGTGAGCGGCGGGCAGGTTTTCAAGCGGCTTTAAAAGGCACTGCGGTTGAACCGCTCTATTTGAGTGGTTCTCACTATGAGCGCAGCGAGGGTGCACGTTTAGCGGCCCAGCTGTTAGATGAGCAGGGCGGCGCTGATGCGCTGGTGACTGCATCTTATGCGTTATTGGAAGGTGTATTTGATGTGTTCCTGGAGCGGGGAGGCTTACCTGAAGATATTCGTTTGGCCACCTTTGGTGACCACCGCTTGCTGGACTTCCTTCCTCAGCCGGTAAACTCTGCATTGCAGGATTATGATCGTATTGCCGAGCTCACGCTGAATTGCGCGTTAACGGCTATGAATGGCCATGATGCCCATGGTTTGCAGGTGGTGGCCCGCCACCTGCATACCCGCAGGCTTGAGCGTTAAACCGTTCTTGCTTGCGCCCAGGCGTTGGCGTCAGGGATCAGCATCTCATAGCTTTCACTTAGATAAGGCGAGGAAACCAGGAAGTCTGCGCTGGCTGCATTGCAGGCGACAGGGACATTCCAGAGCGCTGCCAAGCGCAGCAGGGCTTTCACATCCGGGTCGTGAGGCTGGGGTGAGAAGGGATCCCAAAAGAAGATCAGAACATCAAGGCGCTGCTCAGCAATCCTTGCACCAATCTGCTGGTCACCGCCCAAAGGGCCGCTCATGAGACCCTCAACGTCCAGTCCCAGTGCATCTTTAAGCCGCTTGGAAGTGGTGCCCGTGCCAATCAGTGTGTGCTGGCTAAGTGTCTCCTGCCAGCGGGTTGCCCACTCCAGCATTTCACTCTTCTTGCCATCATGGGCTATCAGCGCAATACGTTTACGCGCTTGCAAGGTGCGGATAGTTTGACGAGGCGGTTGTGCATCACTCATGGCGTAACCCTCTTACTTGAATCGGCTTCGCGAATCAGTTTTTAGTATTGGACGACAATACTGTTTATATAGTAATTTTACTACATATTGGGTGATTAATAGTCTGCTGGGGCGATTGTAACGTTAAATATCGACCTGATGATGCTTAAATACGTATTTTTAGTAATTTTTTTACTGAATGTAACGCCTGCTAAAATCGATTGAGGAGCCATCATGATAATAAGAGTTGCGATTAACGGATTTGGCCGTATTGGCCGCAATGTACTGCGCGCCCTCTACGAAAACAGCTACCGTGACCGTATTCAGGTCGTTGCTATTAATGATTTAGGCGACCCGTCGTTAAATTCGCACTTGTTGCGACATGACACGGTGCATGGACACTTCCCCTTTAAAGTAGAGCACGATGCTGAAAGCATCACGGTGGATGGGGATCGTATTGCGATTTC
>JAMCZP010000282.1 GCA_023485185.1 Gammaproteobacteria bacterium | reverse complement strand
TTGAAGAAGATGGCAATGCTTTTACCTTCACTGGAGGCCGGGGTAACCAGGATGCTTCTATCTCTTACCTTGGGGTGCCGGGCAGCGAAACATCGCTAAGCATTGACAAAGACTTAAAGACGAGTGGGCGTTTACAGCGATTAGTAGTGGATGGAACTGTCAATCTTTTTGTAGATGGTGACTTTGATCTAGGCGGTAATACTTCACTCGAAATCTCGCGAGACGCGGTGCTGAATTTATATGTTAGCGGCAAGGTTACGCTATCTGCTGGAAGCGAATTAGCACTGGGCGCAGAAAATTTTATGCGTCAGGATAGCGCTGGGGTTGATCGGCCAGCGGTGAGTATTTATAGCGGATATCAGCAATCTGGCAGTCAAAGTGGCGTTACAATCGGCGGCAGTAACAATACTTACGCAGCTATTTATGCCCCAGGTTCCAATGTTGATATCGGAGGCAGCGGTGCTCTTTATGGCAGTTTACGTGCCCAAAATGTAGAGATGTTTGGATCGGGTAGTCTAGAGTATGTGCCGGAACTCGCAGACTATAGAGTGGGCACTTTAGGAGAAAGATCTGATGTATCCCCTGGAAGTGGCGGTGGATGGGGTCTAGTGGGTTGGCAATGATGCTATTCGCCACACGGCTGGACGCGCGTTATCATAGTGTCATCTGCCTAAGAGCCTGAAAACTAAGAGTCTGAAAAAATGAGTCAGTCTGCCAAAACCCGCGTTCTCACCGGTATCACTACCACCGGTACGCCCCATTTAGGTAACTATGTTGGTGCGATAAAGCCAGCTATTGAGGCGAGCCAAGATCCCAACGTTCAGTCGTTCTATTTTTTGGCTGATTACCATGCACTGATTAAATGCCCGGATCCGAAACGCGTACAGGAATCGCGTTTAGAGATTGCGGCAACCTGGCTGGCGCTAGGCTTAGACACCGACAATGCCATTTTCTATCGCCAATCAGATGTTCCAGAAATCCCTGAACTCACCTGGATGCTCTCCTGCGTGTGTGCGAAGGGTTTGATGAACCGCGCCCATGCCTATAAAGCGGCGGTTGCCGAGAACGAAGAGGCAGAAAATCAAGATCCGGATAAAGGCATTACCATGGGGCTGTTTGGCTACCCTGTGCTGATGGCGGCAGATATTTTAATGTTCAACGCCAATAAGGTGCCGGTAGGGCGTGATCAGATTCAGCATATCGAAATGGCTCGTGATATCGCCGGGCGTTTTAACCACCTTTACAAAGGCCAGCACTTTACTCTTCCTGAGGCTGTAGTAGATGACAAAATTCAGCTACTGAATGGCTTGGACGGGCGCAAGATGTCCAAGAGCTACGATAATACGATTCCGCTTTTTTCACCTGAGAAAAAGCTGCAAAAGCTGGTGCGTAAAATTAAAACTAACTCACTGGAACCCGGTGAGCCGAAAGATCCAAGCACCTGCACGTTGTTCCAAATTTACTCTGCCTTCGCGACAGCAGAAGAGACCGGCAGGCTACGCGAGCAATATGCTGAAGGCATTGGCTGGGGCGATGCTAAGAATCAAGTGTTTGATTATTTGAATGCTCATTTGAGCGGCCCGCGTGAACGCTACAACGCGCTGATGGAAGATCCCGCACATATTGAAGCCGTTCTGCAAAAAGGTGCTGAGCGGGCACGGGAAGAAGCGGCAGTAACGATGGATCGCTTGCGTTCCGCTGTTGGCCTTGGGCGGTTTGTCTGATATTCAATAAAGTTATAAGCAACTCCCAATAAAGAATTTCCCGCGCTCTACGGCTATCGTTAGGCTTATAACCATTGTCCATGTTTTCCAAAAGCGCCTGTTTGCTAACAGGCGCTTTTGGTGCTGCTAAAGGTGACCTTATGTCTACAGCCTCTGTTGCTGAACCAACACGCTATCGCGTTCCGCTGATTGCCACGGCGGCGATAGTGCTTGGCGCGCTGTTGGTGGGAGTGGTGTTTGAAGCGAATACGGGCCTGCTGATGATTGTCGGTGGGCTACTGGGTATGGTGCTTTACCATGCGGCTTTTGGCTTTACCGCTGCGTGGCGGATATTTATTACTGAGCGGCGTGGGCGTGGCCTACGTGCGCAAATGATTATGCTAGCGATTGCCGTGGTACTGTTTTTCCCGGCCTTAGGGGCGGGCACCCTGTTTGGCACACCCGTAACAGGGTTTGTGTCGCCTATTGGTATTTCGGTGCTGGTCGGAGCATTTATTTTTGGTGTGGGTATGCAATTGGGTGGCGGCTGCGCCTCGGGCACGCTGTTTACGGCGGGCGGTGGTAACGCGCGTATGCTGATCACTCTAGTGTTCTTTATTGTGGGTTCGGTGATTGGCTCCGCGCATTTTGCCTGGTGGCAGAGCTTACCCGCTTTTCAGCCGGTATCGCTGGTTAATGTTGCCGGTGTGGGTGGTGGTATTGCGATTAGCTTGGTGCTGTTTGCGGCTATTGCTGCGTTCACCTGGGTGATGGAGAAGCGTCGTCACGGCCAGCTAGAGCAAGCCCCTATCGTTAATAAACATGGCTATGAGCGCTGGCTTACTGGCCCTTGGCCGTTAGTGGCCGGTGCAGTAGCGCTGGCGTTATTGAACTTTGCCACGTTAGCCCTGGCAGGGCGCCCTTGGGGGATTACCTCTGCGTTTGCGTTGTGGGGTGCTAAAGGTTATGAGCTGATTGGCGGCGATGTCAGCCAGTGGGGCTATTGGCAGGCACCGGGCAATGCAGCGGCGTTGGAAGTGAGTGTATGGAGTGATATTACCACGGTCATGAACGTCGGTATTATGCTCGGCGCGCTGGCGGCTGCCAGTTTGGCGGGTCGTTTTGCACCTAATTTTAAGATACCGCTTAAGTCGGTGCTCGCTGCT
>JAMCZP010000345.1 GCA_023485185.1 Gammaproteobacteria bacterium | reverse complement strand
TCCGCTGTCGAAGACTCGTTTAATGACGGTCTATTAGATTGCCCGCACTATACCCGTCCAGAGATTATCGACGGGCGTCAGGTGCCAGATGTGCTGCTAAGTGGTAATCATGCAGCCATTAAGCGCTGGCGGTTAAAGCAGTCATTGGGCCGTACATGGCAGCGTCGTCCTGACTTATTGGAAGGGCGCACATTAGATGTCGAACAGCGCAAGCTGTTAAACGAGTTTATCGAGGAACACGCTCTGTCCACTTTGTCAGCTAAAGCTGATTAAGTAGTCAAAACAAAGTAGGCCAGAGCGGCGGTGCAGGGCAAAATTGCGCACCTGTGTCACCCATAACGATTCCCGCGTGGCTCGATGCGAGCGCCGGGATCACGGCTTCCGCCTCCCATGATTGAGCGGTCAAGCCATCACGTTATTTAGGAGCATGAAAATGAGCAGCAAAAGTAAAGTGATCCAGGCGATCGAATCTGAGCAAATGGGCAAGGAAATCCCTGCGTTTTCACCAGGTGATACCATTGTTGTGCAGGTAAAAGTTAAGGAAGGCACCCGCGAGCGTCTACAGGCGTTTGAAGGTGTTGTTATCGGTAAGCGTAACCGTGGCCTGAACTCCGCTTTCACCGTACGTAAAATTTCTCACGGTGTTGGCGTTGAGCGTACCTTCCAGACCTACAGCCCGCTGGTTGACTCTCTTGAAGTCAAGCGTCGTGGTGATGTGCGTCAAGCCAAACTGTACTACCTGCGCGAGCGCAGCGGTCGTTCTGCACGTATCAAGGAAAAGCTGGCTTAAACGCCACTGCTCCTCGGGCGTGCGCTGCTCTTGCAGCCGCGTCGCGCCTAGGTACCAAGACCCCGTCACCGCTTTGCGGGACGGGGTTTTTTATAAGCGAATGCTGAGACTGCTGACGTATGAGCGTTATTGATGCTTTTTTAGACGCCCTGTGGCTTGAGCAGGGTGCCAGCGACCATACCTTAGCGGCCTACCGGCGTGATCTAACTGCCTGGCAGGCGCACTTGGAAACCCACGGTGAGCCGCTGCTAGCACCGCCACCTGAGCGTCTCAACGAGTGGCTGGCCAGCCGCCGTGAGCAGGGTTATCAACTGCGCAGCAATGCTCGGCTGCTGTCGACGCTCCGCAGCTTCTACCGCTGGGGTCGCTTAAACAACCAGGTAGCAAGCGACCCGCTAACGGACATCAAGCTGCCCCGTGTAATACCAGGCTTGCCCAATACCCTGGAAGAGGATGAGGTGGAGCGGCTGCTAATGGCACCGGATACGGATACCCCTTTAGGGGTGAGGGATCGGGCCATGTTAGAGCTGCTCTACGCCTGTGGTCTGCGGGTATCTGAGTTAGTGGGACTAACCAGTGATGCGGTTAATCTTCGCCAAGGAGTGGTAAGGGTGCGCGGCAAGGGCGATAAAGATCGTCTGGTACCGATGGGTGAGGAGGCGGCGGATTGGATCGCGCATTACATGGACACCGCCCGGCTGAGCTTAATGAGTGACCCCACGCGCCCGGCACTTTTTCCTGGCCGGGGCGATAAAGCCATGACCCGGCAGACGTTTTGGCACCGCATTAAAGTCCATGCTATTACTGCAGGCATTACCCGGCCGCTGTCGCCGCACACATTGCGTCATGCGTTTGCGACACATTTATTGAATCATGGGGCCAATTTACGGGTCGTACAACTGCTGCTAGGTCATAGTGATCTATCGACGACCCAGATTTATACCCATGTAGCCCAAGCGCGCCTGGAAAGTTTACATGCAGAACATCACCCACGAGGTTGAATTGATGATGCGTCAACGCCGTTTTTTAGTATTTCCATTACTGTTCGCGGGCAGCCTGTTACCCGCTGCTGCCCAGGCAGATGCCGTGGCAGACCGCCTCGCCGGGTCACTTAGCGTTAATGGTCAATCGATGCCGGTAGAAACGGTCACCGCGACGCCAATGGATGGCATTTATCACGTACGCCTGGAGAGCGGCGAATCTTTCTACTCCAACGCCGAAGGCAGTTACTTCTTGCTTGGTGACCTGTATGAAAATGCTGATGATGGATTGGTCAATTTAACCGAGCAAGAGCACAACCAAGAGCGGGCTGAAGCCCTGGCTGCAGTGCCCGAAAGCGAACGAGTGATTTACCGTGGCGCTGATGATCCCAAGGCAACCATCGTGGTGTTTACCGATCCTAGCTGCCCTTATTGCGCCCGTTTACATGACACGATTCCCGAATTGAATGAGCAAGGTATTGCGGTGCACTACATGGCTTTTCCACGGGCGGGGATGAACAGCGCCGTCGCCACTACGCTGCAACAGGTGTGGTGCTCAGATAATCGTAGCGAAGCGATGAACCAAGCGAAGGAAGGCCAAACCATTTCCAGCGCGGCAAGCTGCGATAATCCTGTGGCAGGGCAATATGAGCTAGGCCGGGCGTTGGGCGTGCAGGGCACCCCGGCGATTATTTTGCCCGATGGGCAGTTAGTGCCAGGATTTGTACCTCCTGAGCGGCTCATCGCCATGTTAGGCTTGGAAGACGACTAAAGCTTGGAGCTGAAACATTAGCCAGTGGCACGTGAAATGAGACGGCACACAGCTGAATAGCTTTTAAAAACGTCCTTAAGACTGAATTTAAGACCCGCACCACCAGGTGCGCGACATAAAAGGGGAAGTATTTTGAAACCGGTAAGAGTAGGTATTTGTGGTCTAGGCACAGTCGGTGGCGGCACCTTTAATGTATTGACCCGCAACGCTGACGATATTGCGCGCCGTGCTGGCCGCCCTATTGTGATTGAGCAGGTGGCTCACCGCAATATTCATCCTGACTGCGATATTACCGGCACCAATGCTACTACCGATGTTTTCGAAGTCGCTACCA
>JAMCZP010000284.1 GCA_023485185.1 Gammaproteobacteria bacterium | reverse complement strand
GCTCATTTAGACCCGGAGCAGCTACAGGCGGGCATGGTGGTGTTGATTGGTGTGGTGCTGGATCGCTCGACGCCGGAATCCTTCGCCGCCTTTGAAGAGGCGGCACAAAAAGTTTCCGGCTGTATGGAGTGTCATGTGGTCACAGGGGAGTTTGACTACTTTATGCTGGTGCGTACCCGGGATAGCCAAAGCTTCAACAAGCTACACGCCGAGCAGTTGCTTTACCTGCCCGGCGTGCGCCAGATCCGTTCGTTTATGGGGCTACGGCAAGTGGTCTCGACCCACAAGGTGCCGATTTAGTCTCTTGGAAAACGCGCTTCCAGCTCAGCGACTTGCTCCGGGGTTAGCCCCACGGGGATTGTCGCTCTTGCTTCTAGTACTCTTCATCTAAATGTAGGCTGGTCGTCACCATGCTGTCACTTAGCTTATTTAGTGTCTCCTAAAGCTTAATCGTTGGCTTACAAACGAGCAGGGGGAGACCACAATGAGCAAAGAAATCGAAGATCATCGTCTGTTTAACCACAGTAGCAATCAGCCTTTCGCTGAGGTATTGGCGAAACATGTATCTCGACGTGATGTAATGCGCGGTGGTTTGGGATTGGCCGCGACCTCTATGCTCGGCTTCGGCGGTGCCGCCCAGGCGCTTGCTTCAAGCGGTGCGGCAAAAACGCCGTTAACCCTGGCGTTTGAAGCAGTCAAAGGGTCGCTGACCGATGCGGTCGTCGTACCTGAGGGCTACATCGCCCAAGTGCTGGTGCCGTGGGGAACCCCACTGAGTGCCGGTGACACATGGCAGTCGGATCAGCCCATGACTCCAGAGCGACAAGCGATGAGCGTGGGTATGAACCACGATGGGATGGATGCCTTCCCGCTAGATGAAGACAACGCCTCTCAGCGCTTTGTGCTGGCACTCAATAATGAATATATCGAACAAGATGCGCTTTGGGCTCCTCAAGGCGGCCCCACCAATGCAGACGGTGGTCAGCGGCCAGCCGATGAGTCCCGCACTGAAATTAACGCCCATGGGGTTACCATTGTTGAAGTCGCAAAAGATGCTAATGGTCACTGGGCGCATGTGCCGGGTTCTGCCTACAACCGTCGTTTGACCAGCGCAACTGTAATGGATCTTGCTGGGCCTGTGGCGGGCAGCGACTACGCCAAAACGCGTTTTTCACCCACTGGCCAGCAAACCCGCGGCACTAATAACAACTGTGGGCATGGAATAACGCCCTGGGGTACTTACATTGCCTGCGAAGAGAACTGGCCCGATATTTTTGTGAATCGTGGCGAGCGTTTTCAGGATGATGCACGGATAGGCATTCCTACCGATAAAAGCCGCTATGGTTGGGATACGTCAGCGGGCGATGCCTCTGAGCAGAGCGATGAGTTTGCCCGTTTTGATATTACTCCCCGTGGCGAGCGCGCCGAGGATGATTACCGCAACGAAGCGCGTACGTTTGGCTATCAGGTGGAAGTTGACCCCTACAGCGGCGCACGAGCGATTAAGCGTACCGCACTTGGGCGCTTCCGCCATGAAGGTTGCTGGTTAGGCAAGCTGGAGGCAGGACAGCCAGTGGTCTATTACTCAGGCCACGATGCCCGTAATGAGTATGTCTATAAATACGTTTCTGACGTTGCCTGGGATCCCGCCGATGCCAATCGCCCCGGCGAAAACTATGACCGTCTTACTATTGGCAACAAATATTTGGATAACGGCACCCTCTATGTCGCTCGCTTCCATGCCGATGGCAGCGGTGAATGGCTACCGTTGACGCCAAATGCTCAAACACAAGACGGCCGGACATTGGCCGCAGCGCTCGGCTTGGCAGAGAACGATGTGGCGGGCATCATTATTAATACCTGCGATGCGGCGGATTTTATGGGTGCTACACCGATGGATCGACCAGAGTGGGCTGCTGTAGACCCTGCTTCGGGTGATGTTTATTTGACGCTCACCAATAACACTAAACGTACCGAAGACGACGCATCACCTACCTTTACGAATGCCGGTGACGGCATTGAGCAGCTAGGCGTTGGCTATGACACCGCCCCTACCAACGCTGCCAATCCGCGCGCCAATAACCAGGCAGGGCATGTTATCCGCTGGCGCGAAAGCCGCCTGCCGAATGCTTTTAGTTGGGAGGTGTTTGTTTTTGGTGCGGCTGCCGATGACACGGATAACCTGTCAGGCCTGACCGAAATGAACCAGTTCGCTAGCCCAGATGGGCTTTGGTATGACGAGCGCGGTGACGGCCAGGGTATTCTGTGGATTCAGACCGACAATGGTTATGATGGCATCACTCAGCACACCAATGACCAACTGCTCGCGGTAGTACCCAATGGGCTGGACGATATTCAAGGTACTGGGCCCGTCATTAATAATAGTAACCAGCAGCAGCTTAAGCGCTTTGCCGTTGGGCCTAACGGCTCTGAAGTGACCGGTATTTTTGCCACGCCGGATAAAACCGCGCTGTTTATTAACATTCAGCATCCAGGTAACTGGCCTGCTGATGGGGGCGCGCTGACTCAAGACGCCACCGTTGCTGTCAGTGGTCAAGTACGCGCACGTGCATCGACCGTAGTTATTCAAAAGCGCGACGGCGGTCCGATCGGGGTTTGAAAATCAGGCGCTAAGCGCTGAAGTTATAAGAAGCGCACTATTAAAAGCTTCGAACCTCTCTCAGGTTCGAAGCTTTTTTGATTCTAGGCTTGCTGAACCTGCCGCTTTTTCTGCCGAGCTTCTATTGCCTGAATGGCATCAACGTTCAATGGCAGCTGGCTAGCCCAGAGAATATCTTCACGTCGATGGCCAATATCTTGCAACACCTGGTCGTCGTAAGCCAGTAGCGGCAAGATATGGCGTCGAAATAGCCGCCGCCGCCGGTAGCGCCACA